>CAZDBH010000180.1:0-15264 GCA_964503485.1 uncultured Bradymonadales bacterium
CATGTACTGCAGCAGACGGAGACTCTGGTCGATCACGTTCTTTTCGAGCTCTCCGGTCGCTTCTGGGGCGGGCGCGCTCGGCAGAAACACCCGCATCAGGCCCTTCATCCTTCGCATACCGCCCTTGCTCAGTTTGAGCGGCGCGGCCAACTGCCAGCCGTCGGCCGGGTGGCGAGCTAGTGACGGAACACCTCCGCCGAAACTGACCGCTGGATGACGCTTGCCCGCCTTGTTCTCTGCAAGAGCTTTCGACCCGGGAAGAAATCGTTCGGTGACTACTGCTGAACTCATGACGCCTCGGTGGCTGGTTCCGTTTCCGACGACTCGAGAATAGGCCTTTTTTACAAGAAAAACCACCTGGTCGGATTGTTTTTACAAAACCGTTACAACTCCCGTGACAATGGTGATGACCCTGGGCGGACCAAAGCTGTTAACCAAAAGCCTAGAGTCTGCGGCGAGATCCCCGTCACCGGTCAGATTTTTTCAAACCCACTTGCAAAAAATTCCGCTCTCATGGTAATTATCCACCATCCAAGTGTTCACACTGGTCACGTAACAGAGCGGAATAGAAATTGAGGAACGATCTAACCGGATCCCGTGAGGGGTCCAGGTCGGACGAAACTATCCTAGACGTCCACCTGGACTCGCACGACGAATGCGAAGCTCTTATCAGCCGGTTCGAGGCGCACGGAGCGTTTCGCATGTCGACTGTTGGGCTTGCTCGTCCCAAGAATCCGTTTGTGACCCTCGCCTTTAGCTTTAGACAAGAACGTGCCGAATTGCCGGGGCGAGCGCTCGCATGGGGTGAGCAAGCGATCATCGATCTGGGTAAGTCCCCGCTCGAGTTTCGCATCTTTCTAGAGCAGCTCTCAGCGGCTGCCGACGATGGCATCGACGAAGACGATGATTCGTGGCTGGATTCGGCGATCGACAACCGGGCGGCCGAAAACCTCCTGAACGAGTTTGAGTCCGAGTCGCCGAAGGCTACTCCGGCGCCGACGCTAGGCCCCTCGTTCATCGACGTCCTGCAACATGACGCTCCGGTCGAGACCGGACGCGCCACCTTCGGTCACGCTCTCGAGCTGTTATTGAAGCAAGGTGGCGAGTCCCACCTGTTGAGCATCTGGAACGAAAATCGATGGTGGTACCTCTTCTCACAGGCCGGGCGGGTTGTTCGGGCCTACGTCAGGCCGGTGGCCGACTGGTCGAGCGTACTCAAACAATTGACCAATCAAGGCCGTCTCGATGCGGAGACGGCGGCCTGCTTGGGCGATGAAGCGCACGAGCAAAAGCTCCCAGAGGACTTTGTTTTGAGCAAGTCGGGCTTGGTTCCGAATCGGGTCATCGAAAAGACCTGCGAGGCCCAGGTTCGATTCGCGCTGAGCGCACTGTGCAAACAGCAGGAAGTGGAATTCTCAATCTGCCCGCTCCCCAGCACTCCGTTCCGTCAGGGATCGGCTTGGCGAACCGGAGCGTTCAATCTGGCGGCGCCCGATGGTCCTCAGGGCCTGTTCAAAAGTCGAGTCAAAGCCTACTTGGCGCTCAGCAGAGACGAAGTTCGGGATATGCTCGAACCGCACCTCGACGCGCGCCCCAGGTTGTCGGAATCGGCCGCCTACATTTCGGAGCAGGTCGGCCTCCCAGACAGCGCTGTGCGCTTCATTCAGAGCTTGGACGGCTCCAGACCGCTGAAGCAGTTCATGCGGTCTGGTTCGATGCGCCAGGAACACGCCTTCTCCCTCCTCTTCGCTCTACTGGACGCCGGCTTCGTCAAGTGGCCGGGTGCTCCTGAACCGCACGTCGCTGGGTCGGAGAGTTCCCCAATCATGAGCGCGAGTCGGCCCACCTCACAGCCGGTGGACCCGCGCCCGAGGACCAAACGTACACCTCCGCCAAGGGCAACCGCGTCGACATTGACGCCAGTCCCGGTCGTCGCAGCGAAAGAAGCCGCGAAGATGACGCTGGAAGACAGAATCAACGCGTCGGCATCGAAGTCGCTGTTCACTCGGTTAGGGGTAGCGTGGTTCGCCAGCCGCGACGAGATTCAGCGGGCGGCTTCCGACCTGGTGCGCCAGGCGCAGACCGCGCTGAACCGGTCAAAGGTCGACTACAGGAATCGTGGGGATGCCCAGCGAATCGTTGCACAGGCACCCCGGTGGGCCGCCCAACTGTCTTCGGCGAACCAACGCCGCGCCCACCGCAGGGAAGTGGTCGACCAAGCTGAAATCGACCGGAAACTCACGGCGCTCAATGCTGATTTCTCGAAAGCTCTCGAGGCCGGCGACCGGTCGCTGGCCCTAGGTCTTCTGGCCTCGTTCAAAGAGCTCGACCCGGACCTCGGCCGAGTTCGGCACACAGAAGCGGCCAGACGATTCTAGGGCTCCGGCTCGCCCGGAACCAAACCAACCGGTGTTTCAGTCGCAGTTCCGGACTCAGCAGATCCGAGTGACGTCGCAAGTCCTGATGCGCGCTCCAATGACAGATCGCCACCACCTTCGTTGTCGGTAACCGCCATACGGCCGACGCCCACCAACCCCAGCCGAGACCGAATCGCGAGCTGGGTGGCTTCGAGTGCCGGTTTGAGATCCGCGTCAGCGACTGACTCGGAGAGCGCTTTGAGCGAGTCCTGCCCGCCGATCGAAGCCAGGAGAGGGAGAATGGCATCAGTGGGAATAAAGCCCGATTCGAGATGCTCGAGCAGGCGGTGCTCCGCGCCCTCCGGGTCCATCCGAGACAAGGCGCGCGAGCAATCTGGCATCAAAGACTTGTGTACGGTTCCCAGACTCGTCAACTTGCACAGAGTGTCCAGCAAGTCGGTGTCATTGCCACCCAGATGTCGAATCGCGACCGCCTGCCGTTTTCGTTCCCCATTGAGCAAAACATCGCTCAGGAGATCAGCATCCCAACTCCAGTCGCCCCGTTGAGTCAAGGTCAACAGACTGACCATACCGGGCGGCTTTTCGGTACCGGGCACGACTGTTGGTGGTTCCGTCACCTCATCCTTGGAGCGAGCTAGCCGAATCAGAGTCTCGAGCGCCTCGGACGTGCCCAAGTTTGTCGCTGCCAGGGCAGCAACCCCGCGATCGGGGTGTTTCAGACATCGTTCGAGCGCCCTTTCCGTCTCATACTCGTTGGGGAACTTGGCGAGCAGTCCGGTCAGAACCTCGGCCACTTCGGCTGCCGGCCGTCTTGGATGTGCTCTACTGTGACTGCGGAAGAGCTTCCGGTCGCTGGCACCGAGCCATAGGCGAATTCTGTTGCCGATGAATGCCACACCGATGAGCAGTATGGTGCCTCCAATGAGCGCGAACACAACAGAGCGTTTGTATAACCACGCTCGAGTTGCTTCCGAGTCGATCAGTGCTCCTTCCCGAACCAACTTCGATACGAGTGCGCTGGCAAGGAGCACGAACGGCATTATAGCGAAAGCTGCGACCTCTGCTTTGTGGCTCACCTTGGGCTTGACGAGGTGCGCGTCATGGTGGCGTGGACTACGCGACGTGAGGCTTCGATAACCCGCCCTGACTATCCCAACTGCGACTGCCATGACAATCGCGGGGCCCATGAGCACTGCTGCACCAAGCCACTCGTTCACTGACACGGCGAGCGGAAGCTTGATACCCGCAACGACCACGGTAACAAGCGAAGTAAGCGCCATACCGATGCCAAGCACCATGTACGCGGCACCGAATATCCGAGCGTTGCGCAAGCTCCGCGCTGCCAATTCCGATTCGTAGCTTGCGGTTTGGTCCGTTCTCTCGTCGATTCCCATGTCTAGACAATAGGCACCCGGGTTGGGTTTGCCAAAATGGGGAGCTGATTTTTCGGGACCGTTTGGGTTGCGTTGAGCGGGATCTTCGAGAGCAAACCGACGCACTGCGAGCAGAAGATCCAATGTAGGCAAATTCATGCTTGCGTTGAACTGAGAAGCGAGTAGAACGGCACCGTCATGCTGAAAGGACTATACGATTTTCCAATAGTGGAGAGGTCAATGCCAAGCCGAAATACGTGGTCTGCACTCACATTTTGTGCAGTTGTCTCATTCGGGCTCATGCTTGCTGCCTGTGGCGACGAGGAAGTGCCCGTCAACCCAACTACTGACACAACGGAAGACAGGGGTACCGACGACAACAATCGTTCCGACCTCCCGCCGGATATGGGGCGTGAGGAAGTGGGTCCCGATTGCGGGAACGGCACACGCGAGGGCAGCGAAGAGTGTGACGACGGTCAGCTCAACGGAAACACCCCCAACGGATGCCGCGACAACTGCACACTGCCCTACTGCGGTGACAATATTGTCGACGACCAAGCCCCCTACAACGAAGAATGCGACGACACCAGTGAAGGCTGTGCAGTCAACTGCACGCTCGCAATCGCCGAACTCTGTGACAGCTGTACCTCTGACGCCGATTGCGGCGGTTCAGGCAATGCGTGTATGGCACTCGAAGATGGCAACTTCTGCGGTACCGCTTGCGACAGCGTCTGCCCCGATGGGTTTGCTTGCCAAGAAGTCGATACCGCGGCGGGCGCAACGTCCCGCCAATGTGTACCCTCGACTGGCGTTTGCTCCGGTTGCTTCGACCCCGACCGAGATGGCTACGGCGCTGGTCCCGATTGCACCGACACAGACTGCGACCAGTCCGATGCCGAAATCAATCCAGGCGCAGATGAAGTGTGTGACAGCGTGGACAACAACTGCGATGGAAACATCGATGAGGACACCGAGACTAGAGACTACTACCCCGACGTCGACCGTGACGGTCATGGTGACGAAGAAGGTACAGCCGTTTCTGCCTGCGTGGCACCCGAAGGAATGGTCGAGAACAATGACGACTGCAACGATGGCGACGCCTTCGTGCATCCCGGTGCCGACGAACTCTGCGACGACCTAGACAACGACTGCGACGACGAAGTCGAGACCGAAGACGTCGATTTCGATTGGTATCCCGATGAGGACGGCGACGGGTTCGGAGCCATGGCTGCTGATGCCGTTGTTGATTGTGATCGCGTTGACGGCCACGTCCTCGACAACACCGACTGCAACGACGGCAACGCTCTGTTCAATACCGACGCCAGCGAAGTCTGCGACGACTTCGAGGACAACAATTGTGACACCAACTTCGACTGTGATGACTCGACCTGCTCGGCTGACCCAGTTTGCAATAGCGACTGCGTAGATACGGGCTTAGAGCCGAATGACGAAGCAGAGAATGCAATCCCGGTTTCGCCGGGCGACTACGATGGTCAGTTTGCCTGCCCAGAGAACGCCGACTTCTATTCGCTGCACCTCAATGCGGGTGACACGCTGACGGTAGACGCCACGTTCTCCCATGCAGAGGGCGACATCGATGTCCTCGTTTTTGATGGCTTCGGAGGCATCCTGACGAGCGCTGAGTCCGAAGATGACAACGAGACCCTCGAGGTCGCAGCACCCATCTCGGGTACCTACGTCATCTTGGTTTACCTCTACGAGGATGCCGGCGAGACCACAGGTAATGACTACGACCTGACGATCGGAGTCGAACTGGCTGAAGTCACCTGCCGTGACGACGGCTTCGAGGAAAATGACGGTGGCGACAGTGCCGCTGAAGTCGAGGCCGGCACCTTCGAGGACCTTGTAGCCTGCGATCTCGACGCCGACTTCTTCAACGTCGCTGTCGGGGCCGGAGACCAGATCACGGTCGACGCCACGTTCAGCCATGAAGACGGCAACATCAATCTGTTCCTTCTCGACGCAGAAGGAAGCCTGCTCGACAGCTCAGAGACCGAAGACGATGACGAGCAAATCGTCTACACCGCCCCCGAGGGAGGCGTCGTGAGCATCGTTCTCTTCCTTGATTCGGCTGAGCCGGACCCCGACGGCGCCGCTTACACTCTGACTATCGCGGTCGAGGCGGGCGTGTCCGACTGTTCCGACGACGGCTCTGAGGAGAACGATGTACCCGAGAACGCGAGTTCCGTTGGCGCTGGCGATTTCACCGAACTACAAGCGTGTCCCAGCGATGCCGACTACTACTCGGTTGCCGTCAACGGCGGTGACGAGTTGGTTATCGACCTCACGTTCCTTCACGAAGACGGTAACATCGATGTCAACTTGACCAACCCCGAAGGCGAAATCGTCGCGAATTCGGACTCCCTGACTGACAACGAGCGCATCGCTTTTGTAGCGCTGATGTCCGGTGACTACCTCATCCACGTCAGTTCTGTGGACCTGCCCGAGACTGGAGCGAGTTACGAAATGACGATCGGTATCAACCCCCCGGTGGATCCCGAGTGCGTCGCCGACACGTTTGAGGAAAATGACACCGAGGACGCCGCCTCCTTGATCGAGGCTTCGACCCTCGAGGGACTGACCGCCTGTGACGGCGACCTCGACTTCTACTCCATTGCACTCGGCATTGGGGACATCATCACGGTGGACGTCACATTCAGTCATGCTGAGGGCGACGTCGACATCGCGCTGCTCGATGCGGAAGGTACCATCATCGAAGTCGGTGACTCCGTTGATGATAACGAATCCATCATTTTCGAGGTCGAGGAATCCGGTCTCTACCTTATTGGTGTGGGCCTTGCGGAAGAACTCGGCGACGATCCCGGCAACACCTACACCATGGCTGTCGATGTCGAGCCTGGTGTGGTCGAGTGCGCTGCCGACGAATTCGAAGAGAACGACGCCTTCGAAACTCCGACCGCAATCGAAGCCGGCTCGCACAGCGGGCTGACTGCGTGCGAGGGCGACGCCGACTACTACATTCTCGACCTCGGCGCCGGCGATGAGCTCACCGTCGATTTGACCTTCACTCACGCTGACGGTGATGTGGACGTTCGCTTGGGCGATAGCCTGGCCAACCTGCTCGATTGGGCAGAGTCCGAAGACGACAATGAGAGCCTCACCTACACCGCCGAAGAGGCGGGTCAGTACGTTGTCCTCGTCTTCCTCTACGAAGACTTGGGTGATACGCCCGGCAATACCTATGGGATGGACATCGACATCGATGTCGCAGAACCCGTTTGCGAGGATGACGTTCAAGAGGACAACGACTCGATCGATGCCGCTTGGCCGGTCTTCAATGAGTCGCTCTCTGCGGTCTCGTGTGACCTCGACGACGACTACTACAGCATCTTCCTGGCCGAAGGCGACACTCTGACTGTCGACTTGACCTTCTCACACGCCGACGGAGACGTCGATGTGGTGCTCTTGGATTCGGCCGAGGCCCTGGTCGCGGTATCCGAGTCCGAGGATGACAACGAGAGCTTCGAGTACACAGCCACCGCCGACGGCCAGTACTACATCGTTGTGTATCTGTACGAGGACGCGGGCGATCTGGGCGCCGACTACGGCATGGATGTCGGGGTCGAAATCCCTGAAGTCACCTGCGAGACGGATGACCGCTTCGAGGACAACGACAGCCCGAACACAGCTCAGTTTCTGGTTGCGGGCATCGCCGCGGGCCTCATCTCTTGCGACCTCGACTCGGATTACTTCGAGGTGCTTCTCTTCAACGACGAGACACTCACGGTCGACGTGCTGTTCTCCCATGACGATGGCGACGTCGACGTCGCCCTGTATCGGAGCACCAGCTGCGATGACGAGGGCTGCGAGAACCTGTTGGAAGAAGGCATCACTGAGGATGACAACGAGCAAATCGTCTTCACCGCCGAGGACTTCGGTCTGTACACGATCGAAATCTACAATGCGGATGAAGAAGGCGGAGCCGCTTACGACCTCAGCATCGAGTTCTCAGAAGAATAGGGTCTGGTGGGCCGTCGCTTCCGCGGCGGCCCCTCCCTCTTCTCCCTCCCCTTTTACCGAACACCAAACAACATAACCTTGGCTAGTCAGGTGCCTCTGCTGGCCCACCTGTGGGAGTGATATAGCGCCGGAATAGTCAGAACCAACTCACTGTTTGGTCTCAAAGAAGCGCCTAGGGCTGTAGCGCTGCTCGAATAACCCCGTTCTCGATGTCTCGCTGCGGCACCCCAGCGCTGGTATTGCCGTATCGAATCGTGACGTAGTCTGCGATCTCGAAACCCCAGGCCTCGAGCACAACGATCGGGTCGATGAAAATCGCTTTGCCGCGCGCGGCTCGTTTGGAGAGACGGCCGGACATTTCGACGCCCACCACAACGCCGTTCTGAATGTCGAAGTGGCCGTTGTAGAGCAGGTGGCGACAGTCTTCTTCGTAGCCTGCGTACGAGCTGCATCGGCTGAGGTGCGGATTGGTCAGGATCAAATCGCCAATCACGGAGCGGCGAGCGGCCGGAAGGCAATGGATGCTGCCATCGCTGAGGATGGCGCAGTTGTTGGCCCAGCGCTGGCCAGACATACCGCGAGCATAGATGTCCTCGTGGTAGGCCTCGTCGTACTCGGACACGACGTCGCCCGTACCACCCACGAAGTCTGCGTAGGTGACAGCGCTGTATTGCTGGCAGTCGCCGGTACTGTCGTCACAGAGTTCTCTCTGTTCTGTTCCAGTCTTGCGCTGACCAACCGTTGTCTGATCTGCCATGTCGGCGGCGAGCACGTCCGGGGTGATCTCGGTGTAAGCGAAGGTCATGTTTTCGACGGCGGGCGTCGTCGGTGGGTACGGGTTCCAGACACCCTCGCCGTCGTCTTCGTCGATCTCATTCACGTCGTAGGCGATGGCTCCGCTCAGACGGGCGCGGGCGACGACTTGTTGGACTGCTTGGGGAATGGTGTTTCCGCCATAACTCAGGCCGGCTGGGTTGGTGATACTGGCTTGCTCCCACTCGAAGAGGTTGGCGGTGGTCGCGAGGTCGCCGGCCAACTGACGCGCCTCCGCGCTGACATCGAGGTCCGGCCGATCCAAGGCATCGCGAAGCGCAATAATCTCGCCGTCGCTGATGTTGTTGCCCATGGAATCAAAGGCGGCCAAAACGTCATTTGTGTCCAACACCCCGTCGCTGACCAACGGTTCGATGGTGGCCTCAACGCGGACAGCGTCCTCTTTCCCACGCAGGCCAGAACCACTGTATTCGGGCATGTCGGTATCGGGCCCGACGCTACAGTCTCGGATGCCACAGGGCACCGGCATCGGGAGCAGGTCTGGTTGGTCTGCGTATTGAGTAATATCCTCAGCGCAGCCGGTGGCGAGTAAACACGCTGCCGCGAGAGCGAATAGAGCGGTCTTGGGGCGAGAAAACGATTGTAAGCACATCATGTAAATCCTCAGCATCATCTAATGTAAATCAGAAAAAATGAGACAGTTGATTGCAGGACTACCCGGCGGGTCAGTCCATATCGGCCAGGATCAGCATGCCGGTGATCCCCTTGGAGTGTTCAGCTGGCCCCCAGCTGATATCCGAGGGCGCACCCTCTCGCTCGAGTCGATCGAGGATTTCGTCTCCCTTCAACTCAGCAATGGTTGTCAGTGAGGCGCGCATCGTATCGAAGACGAAGCGGGCGCCTTCGAGCGCTGCCGTGTCTTCTGGGGTGGCGTTGCCGGCATCGACGAGTGCTCGCAATTCAGCGATTCGCTCAACATAGGGCGCTTCGATGCCCAGCTCGATCTGGACTTCGTTGACGAGGGTTGTGTGGAACACCTTTGCGGGGTCGAGTGGAACATCGATGGCCCGCTGGTCTTCGGGAATGCTGTCCCACTCCTCGCGGGTCACCATCTCACTGAAGTCGGTGGTGTCGATGATGAAGTTGCCCCAGGGGCGCGACGAGCTGGGTACGTAGAAGTCTCGAGCCTGCTCGAACCATAACGACAGCGCCATGGTTCCAGCGGCCTCCACCATCCTGTGGCCAATTTTCACCGTCCTGTATTCGAGGTAGCGGCCCAGGGCGGCCCAGCTCTCAGCCGTCAGGGGCTCGACCCCTTCGAAGTCGTCGTTGCCTTCGGCTTGCTCGGTCGCCAGATATTCGTTGAAGGCCACAATCTGTGCGTCGAGCTGGTCGGCGGGACCGGCTGTAATCGAACGCCACTCCCCTAGATAAGGCTCGACAATCTGGTTCACTGCAAGTGCCGGCGTGATCTCATTGCACCAGGCGATGAAGGGGTCAAGGTAGTCTCGACCTGCCCTGTCCTGTGAATTCGTGATGATCCGGTCGACTTCGTCTACTGCGTCAGCCCACTCATGAAGGGCGTCGTTCGTGGTTTCGGCGATGATGCGATTGATTTCCAGAAGACTGGCTGATCGAGACGAGGAAGAAAACCTGGTCGGCAGGGTCAATGTCTCCACGGTAAACGTCTCATCGGGCGCCACCTCTGCGAGTGCAGGCTGAGCGCGTTCGAAGATGAGGGTCCGATCCAATATGCTCTGGCCCATCACAGCAACCGCTTCGACCTCTAGGCGCTCTTCGGCCGACAGATTCGTCCCCTCCAACGCTTGATTTGCCAGTTCGACGATCAGGCCGACACGCCGCATCCCGTTGCGATAAACGGCGTTCATCGACCTGAGCTGCAACAAATCGAGATGGTATCGGCTACGGGTACTGCGCACGTAGAACTTGGGATTCAGCAGCAGGACATCTGGGTGAGCCCCCACCTCCGGAAGTTGGCCGAGCTCGCTGAGCCGTTCGTGTATCTCGCGAACCGCGCTGAATGGGCGGGCCCAGTCCGCCTGACCGCTCATTACGTCATGGTTGAGCGTCCCAACGTGCAAAGACGGGGAGTTGGTCCGTTCGTCGAGCTTTGCGGAGCGTTTGATACCCTCGTCGTCCACTTCGGCGCCGAACTTGGCAGCGACCAACAAACGACGAATCGAGCCTGGCCCGTCCCAGCGGACGCGGGCCCTCAGTATCATCTGATTTCGCACCAGGGCGTAGTCGTATGTGTCGAAGTAGGTGTCGTCCATGATGTCCGTTCCGAGCGAGAGTTCGCGCTGCGTCTCACCCTCGTCGACTTCGAATCGACCGTCTTCGATCGTCAGGGGCAGATAGGGGAATGACTCGCGCAAGGCGTGTGAGCTGCCGTTCCAAGGTATCTCGTTCAAAGGATAGCCGAACGACAACGCCTCGAGTTGGTCATCCTTTCTGATCCGCGAAAAGATGGTGCGATCGCGACTGTCGGTACCCGTGAGTATGGCGTGGAGTTGAGTTCCCTCGATGCCGTGAACGGTCATCGTCGCCTCCAACTCGACGTTGTCGCGCGCCCAACCTGAATTGCTCATCCCTTGGAACGTGGTCGAGTCGACGTAGGGCCGTGCATCCAGGTCGATTTCACAGCGAGAGAGGACTCGGCCGACCAGTTTGTCCAATGTGACCGGACCGACGTAGCTCTGAGCGTCCAGTTCATCCAGATCACCGAATAAGTCGTCGTCACCAGTGCCAGCGACTCCGTCCGGCCCAAGGCGATGATTCACAATCGCCATCGCGGCCTCCTCTTGGATACCTTGTTCGACCAACGTCGCGACGGTCGTAGTCGACTCGTTGACCGACTTGAGCACTTCGAGCAGCTGGCATTCGCTGTAGAAGCCGTCCGCTTTGGCCGCACTGCCGCCAAAGGACGCGTTTCGAGTGTCGACCTCGGTTTCGGGAGAGGCAAAGTCTGTTTGGGAGCAGCCGATTAGGCCGGTGAGAACAGCGGTCAGGACCGCAGCAGAGCGCAACATCATAAATCACCATCCATCAATTCAAAACAACAAACAAATCGAACAATCAGGCACCAATTCACGAACAACTAGGAACGTTCGTGGTGGATCACCCTAAACATTACGCCGTACTCTTTACAAGCAGAATTTTAAAAAATCTAGCTGGTGAATCGATCGACCCGGGGCTATTCGTTGCATGCATCGACATCGACGCCGGCCTCTCGGAGCGCCCACGGCGAATCGACATCGGCGAGGGCGACAGACTCGATGTCGATGAGGGGGACGGTGGTGCCCAGGGTATCGTTTATGGCTTCGGCGAATAGGTTCGCCAGCAGCGCGTAGCCGGTGTCAGTGAAATGGAGCCCATCAAGGCCCACGAGACCTCCGAACTTTGTGGCGGTCATGACGCCTTGTTCCGTGACGACCCCTTCCCGAATCAACCTGTCGACCAGTTCGGTCGTGTCGACCACATGCACATTGGGGTGCCCGTCTGCGGCATCTTGCAATGCGGTGTTGGCCACACCTGCCAGCCGATCCGTCTCGTTAATACTGTCGATCCGTGACTGGTCTCCCTCCTCGATCGCCCTGGCGAGGCGCGTTCCGGCGCGCGGCAATGTACTCGGCATGGGCAGATTGGATAGGAAGACCTGGGCCCCGGTCCCAGCCAGTGCGTCGACCACGTCGTCAATGGCGTCGATCAATACCTGCTCCGAGGGATTCGAGCCCAACCCAACCGAGGCGCCGATGATGTCGTTGCCGTATAGGTCCGTCGACATGATCAATGTCGGCTCGAGCTCGACGAGTCGATCGAACTGAGAGTACTGCAGCGGAGTGAGCAATGGGCGGTATGGCTCGAGAACGAAGTAGCTGAGCAGCGTGGCAGCCAAATCGTCAGGGTCGGGCGGTGTGAGTAGGGTGGCGATTCCCGAGTTGCCGACCGCGAGATTGTGCACCATTATGTTGGGGTCTATCCGGCCTACGTGGGCACCCACGACTCCGTTTTCGTCTTCCAGACCCTCGAGGATCTCGGGTACTGCGTCGCGGATGAACCCCGCGACTCCTGGCGTGTCGCACCGGGGAGGCGGCGATACATGCGATGGTGTGATCTGGGGGAACAGACCCGGCACCAGCAACGGCATCGGGAAGAACGCTCCAGCCTGTCGAGCAAGCTGGCCGGGCGGGCTCATGAGCCCTCCACTGAACGACGGAACACCTCGCTGGACGCCCTGTGTCAGGCTTGCGCCGATGGCTGTCATTCGCTCGAAGACGGGGTCGTTTGGCGGAAGATATGTGAACGGTGTCGGTAGTTCGATTGAATCACCCCCAGTCTCGAGGACCACGGCCGCTTCCCCCGGTGGACCGCCCTGAACAGTCACTTCCAGCCAGCCATCCTCAGCGACCTGCGGTTGATAGGTCGCAATGTCGCCGACTCGTACCGCTAACACCTCGTCTGCGGCAACATCGAGTTGGGAGACATCGACCCGCAGGACAAAGTGGCCAAACCCCGAACCAGAAGTTGGCTCGATTACCGGACTGGAGGGGGCCGGATCACCGACCTGATCAGTAGACGTTGAATCGGTCGAGAGCGAATCAGTACTCGATTGGTCAACGGCGGACGAGTCGTCGAATCCGTCCGCTGCGTCATTCACCGAGGCGGTTTGATCACCAGCGCACGCCCCCCCGAGGCATAGGAGGACCGCTTGAAACCAGGGCGTGATGTTGTTCCTTCGCGACGGCATGCCACTTTTTATTGTGGGCGCCTGTTCGCGATGTCAAGGCTATGGGCCCGCGACCAAGCCGAGTATTAGCCCGAAACCAAGGCGATAGCTTGTGGAAGAGTCGCCGACTACTCGATTAACTCCCAACCGATGACCGCCCACTGGGGTGGGTGATCAGAAAGACGCCCGTTGCCGGCACGACCTTCGACTTCGTCGAAGTAAAAGGCTTCGTCGTCCAGTGAATAGTCGAGAGCAATCAGTCGAACAGTGTCGCCGTCTTGCAGGTAGGTGCGCTCGCGACGGTTTGGGGTATCGCACTCGAGCACCACGCACACATCGACCATATCCTGCCACTGCGCGAGCGCTTCATCATCACCTTCGTCATTGGCCAACAGGTTGAAGTCTCCAGCCACGATGACCGCGACTCCATCGGATCGCGCGGCGATGGTTTCGATGATCAGGTCGGTGCTGTCGGCCCGAATAGGGTAGTCTTCAGCGCAACGACCTGCCTCGTTGTGCAGGTTGTAGATGTCGATCTCGACGCCGGGTGCGAGCTGATGGCGTGCGACTGAGAAGCCTTTCTCGGCCAAGCAATCGGCGCCGCATTCGTCGACGCCGTGGCAACTCGGCCAAGGAACGCGGGTGTGATCAGTAAAAGGATAGTTCGAGAAGCGGTTGAGGCCATCCCCAATCGTGTTGGGAATGTTCTCAGATTGGTAGGGGTGCTCGACGGATGCTGAGATCAGGTCGTGATACCAGAAGTCTTCTTGGACCAGCGCAATATCAAAGTCGTTGAGCAATGGGCTGATCAGTGGCGAGGTTTCGACAGGATCGAACCGTCCAGAGATACCCTGCGGCAGTCCTTTGACGTTGTAGTTTAGCAGGCTGAACTCACCGCTGCTGGGCCCAGTGTCCCCAGCCGTAGAGGCATCACTCTGATCGGCTCGATCGGTGTCGGCCGTGTCTTCTGTGTCTGCCACCGCGATCACCTCGATGTCGTTGTCGTGAGCCTCTGGGGTGCCGGAGTCACTGTCGCAGGCTGACAAAAGCAGGAATGCGGCAAGAGCCGTTACTAAGGGGATTCGCAACATCGCCTCGGATCCGTGGTGTAGGCAGCCGTGGGAGGTGGTCTGCGGGCCGAGGGTACACGCTGGGCTCTTGACTCACAATACGAGGGTCATGAGAGGCTGATCGGTCCCACGCTGTCGCCTTTGCACGCAACCTGGGATGTGACTTGGCCCGATCGTGGCGAAGGCCTGTGGAGCGGCCCTCGACTAAGGAGAGCCGGCCCGAATCATCTGGTCGTCTGGTCGAGCGCGATCGTTCCAAGCGCGCTCCCAGTTCTGGTGTTGATCTCGCCGACGACTACGTTCAGATCGCTGGCGAGGTTGCCCAGTAGTCGACTCGATTTGAGGCGGGTGTCGAGGGAGCTGGTCGTAACAACACTGCTGGGTAGTGCGTCGGTGATGTTGGACGTCGTCACGACACTCGTTGGAAGACGGGCCGCGATGTTGGACGTGGTAACGACATTGGTTGGAAGATTGGCCGCGATGTTGGTTTTTGTGACGACGCCAGACGGAAGGCGGGCGGCGATGTTGCCAGTCGTCACCACGTCAGTGGGAAGCGCCGAACCGATGTTGGTGGTGGTAACGACCGTTTCGGGTAGACGCGCCGCGATGTTGCTGTCGGTGACAACACTGGTGGGCAGACGTGCCGCGATATTGCTGTCGGTGACAACACTATTGGGCAGACGCGCCGCGATATTGCTGTCGGTGACAACACTGGTGGGCAGACGTGCCGCGATGTTGCTGTCGGTCACGACTGCTTCGGGCAAGCGATCCGCAATGTTCCGGTCAGTCACAACGGCTTCAGGCAAGCGTGCCGCGATGTTGCGGTCGGTGACTACGGTTTCGGGCAAGCGCGCGGCAATGTTGCTGTTAGTGACGACGGCCTCGGGCAAGCGATCCGCGATGTTGCTGTCGGTGACGAC
>CAZDBH010000181.1:0-15230 GCA_964503485.1 uncultured Bradymonadales bacterium
GCCACCGGTCCGAAAACGTAATCCCAACGTTGCTGAGGACCTCTGCGACTTCATCGCCAGAGCAACTGAGAAGGAACCCAAAGACCGCTATCAAACGGCCCGTGAGGTATTGGCCTTTTTCGGTAAGAAGTCGGATCTTGGCGCCGATCTGAACGTCAAAACCATGACGTTTGTCTTCCGCTCCGGTCAGAGCCGGCAGGTAGACAAGCTCCTCGAGCTGGTCAAAAAACGAGCCGCCAAGATCAACGGTTTGATTATCCGCTAACCTGGCTGGCTACTCGAGACCGTCCAATTCAAACATCATCCTAGCCGCTGGCCTACCGTCACCGAACAGAATCGGAAACTGCAGAACGTGGTCGAGCCCGAGGGCTTCGGCCAGAATGGCGAGCGCGCTCAGCTCCTCGCCGTTCAATGGCTCCTCGAGGCCCACCGAGTCCAAGATCATCGATACCGTGCTGCGGGCGGGTAGGGCCACGAACCGTACCTCCTGATCGGGCTCGAGATCGGACAGCTCGCGTATTCGGTCGGCAGCATCTAGAAGGCCGCCCAGTTGATCAACCAGACCATTGGCCTCAGCTCGCGTGCCCGACCACACTCGGCCCCGAGCGATGGGATCGATCTCCTCTGGGGTTAGGCCACGATTGTCGGCAACCCGAAGCAGAAAGGTGTCGTACATTAACTGGATATCGCGCTCGGCGGCCTCTCGCTCAGCATCGGTCCACGGCTCGTCGATACCAAACAGATTGGAACTGGCGCCGCGTCTGATGGGATAGCGATTCACCCCGATCGTGTTCAAAAGACCTTGCGCGGAAAAATGGCCGGAGAAGATACCAATCGATCCGGTAACGGTGAGATCGGTCGCCAGGATTTCGCTGCCCCCAGCTGCTACGTAGTAGCCACCACTGGCCGCGATGTCCCCCATGGAAATGACGACCGGCACCGACTCGTTGGCCTGTTGGATTGCGCGCCACATCTGCTCGCTTGCCCAAGCCGACCCGCCTGGGCTGTCGACTCTCAGGATGATGCCTTGGACCGACGGCGTCGCGACTGCTTTGTTGAGCGACGTGATCACCGAGCGATGGCCGGCGACCTCGCCAACAAGTGGCATACTACCGCTCGTGCCTTCCATGATGCTGCCATCGACATAGATCACTGCGATAACCGGCGGCGGGGTCCAATCGTATGAACGCTGCCACTCGAGATTGTACCGTTCTGCCACTACCCGCCGAACGCCGTAGTCTTCGGCCATTCGGTCATCCAGTTCATCCCGGAAACAGACGCCGTCGGCAAAGCCCTGCTCAACAGCGGCAACCGGCGACAGTGGGGAATTGTCGATCATCGCACGCACATCGGCCACGGGGATGTCTCGCCCTGTGGCGATCGCCGAAACCATGTGCCCGAACGAATCGTCGTAGAACGCGTTGACCGCTTCGAGCGCGTATTCCGATGGCCCTTCTTCCATGAATTGCTCGGGCGCCGATTTGTATTCGGCGATGCGGACGAACTCAGCTTCGATCCCAATGTTCTCAAAAAGCCCTCCCAAGTAGGTCATGGTGGTCGACATGCCTCGGGGAAAGAACGTAATGCCGGGCGCCACATAGACGCGGTCGGCGGCGGAAGCGAGATAGAGGTCTCCGAAGTCGGCGCTCCGCATGAACACCACGACCTCTTTACCCGCATCCTGCAGACGCGTCAGTGCCTGTCGGATTTCCCAATGTTGGGCGAGGCCATAGCTCGGATTCTCGAGTGTCAGGACCACACCCGAGATGTGCTCATCCCGCCGAAGACCATCGAAGTAGCTCAATAGGTCGAGAAAGGAGCGACGGCGGCCGAGTAGGAAGCTGGATCCCCCTCGCTCGGGCAGGCTCCCGGATAGCGTCAATCCCGCCAACATTCCCATGGGTTCGTACAGAGAGCGGTGGGGTCGCCCAGACACGCGCAGGCCGGTACTGGTCCCCGCGAACTCAGTGCCCCCCGTGAAGTCGACTGCCGCAGCGCTCGAGACCACACTGGGACCGAAGGAGAATGCGAGTCCTGCTTGAAGATTCTGAATCGCAAAACCCGACAGATCTTCCGTTTGCGATTCCACGAACACCTCGAGGCCCCTCAGGGGTTCGAGATAGCCGCGGGCTCTCAAAAACCACAGGTCGTCGGTTGACTGTCGGATCGCTTCGACCTCTACCCCGTGGCGACCATCGTTAGTCCTGAACGCGACGCCTGCCACGTAGCGGGGCTCCAGTGCTTCGCCGCCCAGCCGCGGCGTATTGAAGTCGCGAAACGAGGCGGCAAAGCCCAGCCAGCTGGTAAGCCGAAGCTGGAGTCCCCCATCAAACGACGAGAAGGTATCCACTGCTCTCGACGTGTCATGGTCGAAAAAGCTGTACGATAGGCCGAAAGAGAGTCTCTCCCCTATGTGGGATCCCAACCCGAGCGTGAACTTTTTGAAGTCGCCTCCGAGCGCTGGGTTCTCGACCCATTGGATGGCGCCTCCCAATCCGAGTGTTCCAAACAACCGGCCTCCGACAAAGACTCCGGTACCGGCCAATGCGTCTTCATTGGCGGTCGTGTAGATGATGCTCGCGTCCCATCGCTGAATGAACGCCAGCCCGGCTGGGTTCAGTTCGAGCGCGGTCGCATCGTCCCGAGTCGTGATTGAGGTTTCCGGAAGGCGCAGGCCATCCGTCGGAGTGGTTCCAAACTGCGCAAAGGCAGTCGTGGGTATCAATAGGGACAGCAGGATAGCGATCTGGCCGAACGAGCGCACGGCGTTCTCCACGGTTTACAATTCGTGGAATGAACTTAGACGAGTCGCTAGTGGGAGTCTATGGGCGTCAGCAAGCTAACGCTGGCGGAAAAACACGGAGCGAGTCTCACCGGCCTCAACTCGGACGCGCCGCTCCGGGCTGAATTGGCGGTCAGCAACGAAGTAGACCTTCACGGTGTGTGTGCCGGGCGACAGCTCGTGGTCCAACAGTGGGGTTGAGGTTGCGACTACCCGGCCATCGATAAAGACCTGGCCCTCTGGTTCGGCTCTGATGCTCAACCGTCCCATGTCCGCTTCGCCGCTATCGTCGTCGTCATCGTCTTCAGACCGGGACGTGGCGCTCTCTTCATTGTCATCCGAGCTGCCACGACGGGCCGACCGACGCGCTGAAGTTGTTTCTTCAGCCTCGTCCTCGTCATCGCTGGAGCTGCGTCGGGCAGAGGTCCTGGTCGGGGTTTCCTCGTCGTCACTGGAGCTTCGGCGCGCGGAGGTCCTAGTCGAGGTTTCCTCGTCCTCGTCATCATTGGATCGCCGTCGGGAAGAGGTCCTAGTCGAGGTTTCCTCGTCATCGCTGGAGCTGCGTCGGGCAGAGGTCCTGGTCGGGGTCTCCTCGTCGTCGTCGTTCGAACTCCGTCTGCTCGAAGTCCTGGTCGTATTGGTCGCTGCGGGCCGGTCCGGAGCAACCACGGGCGCTGTGTTGGTTATGGCGTTGACCGCCAACTCGGGTTCGGGCAAGGCCATCGCTGTCAGTTCGAGGTGCAGATTCTTGAGCGAATCATCGTTCTCGGACGTCCACACGATCTGTTCGTTCGCCGTGAGATGTCCCGGAAGGCTGGCCGAGAGGATGTAGCTACTTCGGGTATCGAGACCCTCAATGGTTGCAGGCGAGCGATCTCGGTAGACGCCATCGATCAGAATGTTGGCGTTCTCGGGTACGGTTGTAACCTGTATGGTTCCCAGCAGGCGATCGAGAGTGAAAGCGACCGATTGTTCTCCGGCGCTTCCCGGGCTCAGTGCCTGTTCTTGGGTGCGATGGCCGTCGTATTCCAGCCTCAGTACGTGGGCTGAGCCGACTTCCAATCCTGCGATTGTCGTCGGGGTAAGGCCCTGAAACTCACCGTCGATCAAAACCCGGGCGCCTTCGGGAAGCGAGGTTATCGCGTATGAGGCCACTTGGGGGACCTCGGGCTCAGCTTCGGTGACCGTGGGTGCTGATATCTCCGTCGTTTCTTCTCCCGATCGATTCAGGAAGAGCTGGCCACCAACAGCGAGCGCTGCTCCAAGCACCAAGACAAGAACAAAGAGCACAACCAGAAGACCCGGCGACATTCCCTTGCGCTGCTGAGGTAGGTAGACCGGACGGACCGATTCTGCCACCGGAGGCGGCGGCGTCAGATGTGGAGCTGATGGTCGGCGCTCATAAACGTCCTCGAGAGAGGTGATTACAGTCGCTTCGTCGTCATGTTGGTCCTCGTGGCCGGTTATCTCCAGCCTGGCCTCGCCTCGAAGCGGACCGTGGTCTGCATCCGGTGAATTCGCGAGAACCGCCTGTGGTTTGTAGATTTGAGTCGGTTCCTCGTCCAGCGAGTCATCCACGTCGTCCGGCAGGATTGCCTCTGCCGCTAGCCCATCCTGAACATCGACTCGCCGCACCATAGTGGGCTCGGTGTCGAGGGGATGTTGCTGGGCTTCGGCTGAGAGATTCGACTCCCCGAGAAGATCGTCCTCCTCATGAGGGATGATGTCGATGTCGTCATCCGCAAGCTCATAGACATCACTTCCGTCGGCAGGGAGCTTTCCTGAGCCGCCGTCGTTGAAAAACGGGTCGTCGTCGAAGGTGTGATTGTTAGGCATGGCAGAAACTTTCCGTGTATTTACGGGCGCCGCGTTGCCAGCGTCGAGCTCGGTCGGCCCGGCCGCAGGATCGAAGATCAGTGACGATTGATCAACCATGAAGTCGATCTTGGACATTATCGTATGGGGGTCCATGCGCGCTGCTTCACTTTCATCTGTGTTGACGGTCAGATGATCGCGCATGAATGCAGACAGGGCAGGGCGGCCCATCCGGGGATAATGCTGGTGGAGGAAGCTGCCGATCGCATCAGCAAAGGCTGCGGCCGACTGGTATCGTTCGTCAGGGTTCTTTGCCAGAGCCTTCATCACGATCCGGTCGAGCCGGTTCGGAATCTCCCGCCGTTTCTTGCTCGGCGGGGCTACTTTAGCATTGCGAACTCGGCTCAGCAGGGTTTCCTGGGTATCACTGACACCACTGTAGAGCGAGTCGCCGGTTAGACTTTCGTACAATACGATGCCTAGCGAGAAGATATCGCTACGGCGATCGAGGTCGCCGCCACGAGCGTGCTCGGGCGACATATAATAGAATTTGCCTTTGATGATGCCCGACTCAGTCTCATAGGCGCGACGTGCTGCCTTGGCGATCCCGAAGTCGACTATCTTCACCTCACCTTCCCACGAAACCAGGATGTTCTGGGGGCTGATGTCGCGATGAATGATGTGCATCGGAGTCCCGTCACCGGCCACCTTCCGGTGAGCGTAGTCGAGACCAGCGAGGACCTCTTTGGCCACAAAACAGGCCACGTCGATCGGCATCAGGCGCTTTGACGCCATCGTGCGTCGCAGCACTCGGTGCAGGTCCCGTCCGTCAATAAACTCCATGCAAATGAAGTAGTGCTCACCCAGACGGTCGAGATCGAAGATCTGACAGACGTTGGAGTGAGCCAGTTGAACGGCAATCTTCGCTTCGTCGATCAACATTTTGATGAAGTCGACGTCTTTGCTGTATTTGGAGTGCAGTCGCTTGACCGCGAGGACCTTCTCGAACCCTCCCAAACCGGCGGTTCGTGCTTTGAACACCTCAGCCATCCCACCGACGGCGATACGTTCAACGAGTAGGTATTTTCCTAGTCTTTCGGGAAGATTCATTCCGAGACTTTGGGCCTCTTGACGCATTGGCAGCCCGACCCATCGCTACGATGTGAAGTGGGCCCACGCTAACCGATTATATTCGCGAGCGTGAAAGACGGTCAAGGTAAGATTCCATTTGGACCGCTTGCCCCTCGTTGGCTCGCTTCGTTGGGGTCGTCAGTTGTGCTTGGATCGAAACGCAAGAGGCGCTCCGATCAGGATCCGGTCTGACGACACCAACCTGCAAACAATTGTCACTTCGAGTCGATTCCGTACTTCTTCATCAACTTTCGAAAGTACTTCCGATCAATATCGGCTTCACGGGCCGCCGAGGAGATGTTGAATTTGTTTTTACTGAGGAGATTCTCGATGTAGTCGGCCTCGAAAGCCGCCAACCAGGTCTCCTTCGCTTGTTTGAAAGCCAGATCGGCGAGATCGGAGGGGACCCTCACCTCGTCGGTCGACTTCAGGTCGACCTCTGGAGCTGCTCCGGCGGCGTTATCGTGGGAGTGATGCCCATACACGATGTAGTCGGGCAAATCGTCAACTTCGATCGTCATGCCTTCTGAGAACGAGCATGCCCGCTCAACAACGTTTGCGAGCTCACGCACGTTGCCGGGCCACTGGTAACTCTTTAGCGTGCGGAGCGCTGGAGCGGAGACCGTCGTGATTCGACGGTGACCGTCAGATGAGCGATTGGCGTGCTCTTTGCCCAATAGGTGTTCGATCAACAGAGGAAGATCGTCAATCCGTTCCCTGAGCGGCGGCAACAGGAGCCGAACCACCGACAGACGATAGAAGAGGTCCTGGCGAAAACGCCCCGATCTGACTTCTTCGGCTAGATTTCGATTGGTCGCAGCGATGACCCGGACGTCAACCGGTGTGCTCCGGTTAGAACCGACCGGGCGAACCACTCGCGACTCGAGAACCCGCAGCAGTTTGGGTTGCAGATCGATCGAGAGCTCACCCATCTCGTCCAGAAAAAGGGTTCCGCCGTGGGCCATCTCGAATAGACCCTTTCGGGCTCGAGCAGCGCCAGTGAACGAGCCCTTTTCGTGTCCGAACAGCTCGCTCTCAATCAGGTTTTCAGGCACAGCGCCGCAGTCGAAGACGATGAACGGGCCATTGCTGCGATTGCTCTTCTGATGAATGGTCCGAGCAACGACCTCTTTTCCAGTGCCGGTCTCGCCTTCGATAACAACGGTGGCGGCGCTGGTTGAAATGCGATCCAAGATATGGAAAATCTGCCGCATCCGGATGTTCTGTCCAACGATATCGCCGTACTTGTTGGTCTTCGCGGGCTCGACCAAGATTTTCTCGTCGACAGGCTCGAAGGTGAACTCCGACTCCCCCAACTTGACCCGAGAGCCAGCAGAAAGAAATGCCTCGCGGATTCGCACGCCGTCGATGAACGTGCCGTTGGTGCTGTTCAGATCGCGAAGGATGTAGTCGTCTTCCTCCTGCACGATTTGGCAGTGAAAGCGACTGACCGTGTCATTCGTTAGAACCAGATCGTTCTCGTTCAGGGCGCCGATACGGATGGTTGGCTGGTCGAAGAGGTGAACCTTTGGCTCTTCCTCGGTGCCCATCCGAACGAGGCGGCAACGCCTGAGATGAATCGTCTGATCGCCGGTCTCGTCGATATAGACGATCCGCGTCGCTTGATCTTCGTGTTTACTGTAGTCCATCACGCTGTTAATCGGCTCCACAGCTCGTCGTCCCTCAGTCAGGGGTGCATACACCTAAGATGCAGTCGTTGTTGTCGGGATTGCAGGCAACGCCGCCGCATTGGCACTCGTCGCCGCCATCGTCGTTGCACTCGAAGGGGGAGTTGCACGCGCTGCCGTCGCATAGGCAGTCACTGCCATCACAGACGATGTCGCCTGTCCCCAAGCAAGTCTCACCGTCGCAATCGCAGACGGTACCGCCAGTCGTGCAGGTCGCGGGATCGTTACAGACCACGCCATCACAAAGACAGTCGTTGCCGTCACAGGTGTAGTCGGCACCCAAGCACGCAACCCCATCACACTCACAGACGCCGGGATCGGTGGTGTTGTCGCAGGTTTCGTTCGCAATGCACGCACCCGTACCACTATCGGCGTCGCAACTCTCACAATTGGTCGTGTCACGGACCACACAGACGTCGCCTGCCGTACAACAGTAGCCACCGAATCCGGGAGCGATGTCCGCGCCGACATCATCACATCGATCCTCGTTTCCGCCACAGGAGCAGGCGCCAGAGGCACACGCTTGGCTTTGGTCGCACAGGTAGTCGCACTGTCCGCAATGGCTCGTGAACGCGTCTGTTCCCAGATCGATTCCAGTATCCAGATTCGATTCACACCCCTCAGCATCCGAGTCGGCTACATAGGGGTGCGAATAGGCGAAGAGCTCACAATCGGCAAAGTTCGAATCGCAGGTGTTGATGTTTGCTGCTAGGCCAGTGCCACCGCAGTCGGCGTCGGCGACCCGTGTGAGACGCTCCCTCCAGTCGAGGTCGCCGGCTGCCGGGTCGTCTTCACACTCGATGTAACACACACTCGAGATGCACGCGGCATTCATCTGAGTATTCTCTGGTTCGACGTATCCGCTGTTCAACTGGTCTTCGCAGTCGACGCTGCAGCTTCCGCAGAAGTTGGTGTCGTTGGTCAGGTCAGCGCAGGTTTGGTCACAACACGTTTCGGAGGCGGTACACGCGATGTCGGATTCGCCGCACTCGCATTGGAATCCGCCGGCGCCGTTGTCCTTGCAGGTCTGGCCACCCCAACAGGTTTCTTCGGAGGTACCGCACTCGCAGGAATCCGAGACGCAGGATTCGTTGGCCGGGCAGGCGACTCCGCCGCATTGGCATTCAAAACCACCCTCACCGTCGGACGCGCACACTTCCCCGTCGGTACAGGCAGGCTCGGCGCCGCAGAAACAAGATGTGCCGTTGCAAGTCTCGTTTGCTGCGCAGGCAGCGCCTGTCAGACCGCATTCGCAGTCGCCTCCCACGCAATCGAGATTGCCTGGGCACGTGTCTCCCGTGGCTCCACATTCGCATTGGGTTCCGGCGTCGCAGACCTCGCCGGAGTCACAGACGACCTCGTTACATTCGCACACGCCTGTATCGCAGACCTCGCCGTTGGTACACACCGGCCCGCCGCCGCATTCGCATTCATCGGATACGCATGTCCCGGTCGTTCCGCAGTCGGCGCCGGTGACCCCGCACTCGCAGTCGCCATCAACGCAGGACAATCCGTCGCTGCAGGTTGGGTCGCCGCCACACTCACAGGCCAGCCCACTGTCGCAGACCTCGCCAGATGGGCATTCGACACCGTTGCACTTACAAACCCCGCCCGTACACACCTCGCCGTTGATGCAGGCATCTCCGCCGCCGCACTGGCAGTCACTGCCGTCGCAGGTCTCGCCAGCACCGCACACGGTGCCATCGCACTGGCATTCCCCGCCCGCCGTACAGGTCAGATTGTCGGTGCAAGCCGCATTCAAGCCACCGCACTCACACTGGAATCCGCCGTCCCCGTCGTCCTGGCAGGTTTCGTTGCCGGTGCAGGCTGGTCCATCACCACATTGGCAGCTGGTGCCGTTGCAGGTCTCGTTTGCTGCGCATGTAGGATTGACTCCGCAAAGGCAGTCGTTGCCACTGCACATTTCATTGAGCGGGCAGTCTGCACCGCTGTTGCCACACTCGCAGGATCCGCTTTGACAGGTCGTACCCGTCGACGTCGTACAGTTGGTGCTGCACGTGCCGCAGTTTGCGTTGTCGCTGTCTAGGTCAACGACCGCGCCGTTACAACAATCCTGGGAACCTGTGAAGTCCTCGACGGCAGTGCCGTTACAGTCGCACTCGTAGCTGTCCGCCCCATCAGAGACGCACGTTTCCAGGTTCACTGTGTCGCATGCCGAAGCCACGCAACCACCACAGGTCGCCTCGTCGGTAGCGTCTGTCTCGCAGTCGTCCGGCGCGCCGCCGCACTCCAGATGTTCGTTGTCGCAGCTGTAGACGCACTCGTTCGACGTGCACACGCCCTGATGGCTATCAGAGGGAGCCGTTGCTTCACAATCCACGCAGACAACGGCGTCGCTGTCACCGCATTGGGTGTTTGACTCCACCACACAGTTCGGAGAGGCCGAGGTACCGCAGTTGACCGTTCCGCCGATGCAATCGTTGTAGACGCACTCGCCCGAGCCATTGCAGAATTCCTGCAGGGGCGTGGTCGAACAGGCAATGTTCTCGCTATCACCCGGGTTCGCCGCCAGCAGACACTCACCGCAATGGGTGTTGCTGGTTAAATCGCTGCATCCAATAACGGAACAGCACGATTCATCGCTATCGCACGCCCCAAGCGCTGTACTGCAGTCGCATTCGAAGAAAGTATCTCCCTCATCTGAACAGGTTTCACCAGGTCGGCAGACGCTCGCAGAACCTCGGCCTGTGCCCGCTGTGAAACTGCTGACTAGGTCACAGTCACCGCAGTGGGCGGTGTCGGTCAAATCAAAACAGCCGTCAGTGCAGCAGAACTCGCCTGAATCACAGGCTGTATCACCGTCACACTCGCAGACGCCGTCTGTGCACTCCTCGCCAGGGTTGCACACATTACCGCAGGCGCCGCAGTTGTTTTCGTCGGTCAGGCGTTCCTCGCAGCTGCCACTGCAACAGGCTTCGTCGAAGTCGCATTCGACGGTACCGCCGCAGAGGCACTCGCCTGCCACGCAGACGCTCTCATCGTTATAGGCCTCGTTCAGTGCGACGCAGCTCGTTCGGTCTCCGCACCGGCATTCTTCGAGCGCACCGCAGACTTCCGGTGCCGTGCAGGCGGCCTCACCGCCGCATTCACAGTCCTCTTGAGCGGTACACAGCTCGTACTCTCCGCACACTTCATCGTCATCGGCGCCGCAGTGGCAGCTTCCCAAGTCACAGGTCTCATTTTCTCGGCAGGTCACCGGGTCTAGCGCACCACAGGCGATCTCAGACGTCAGTGGGTTATGGCATTCCCCGTTGAAACAGATATCGGCGCCGTCACAGGCGTCATCGTTCAGACAGACGCAAGAGAGCGCCGCATCCACCAGCTGGCACGCCTCGTCCGCGTCGCAACCGGCACTGCCGCCGCATTGGCATTCATCGGTGGCACACACTTCGTTCGTACCGCAAACATCGCCACCACACTCGCAGCTGCCGCCGTTGCAGACTTCATCATCCTCGCAGGCTGGACCACTGCCACAGATACAAGCGCCCAAATCCGCACTGCAGGTCTCGCCCGTCGCGCACTCGTCACCGCCACAGAGGCAATCACCATCGATACAGAGTTCGTTCGTTGCGCACGTATTGGTGCAGCCACCACAGTTGTTTTCGTCGATCAGTGTGTTTACGCACGACAGGTCGTCGCAACAGCTCTGACCCGGTCCCGTGCAGTCGATGTTGCAGGCACCGCAGTGGGCCGGGTCTTCGTCGTAGAGGCCCGAAGTCGTTCCGCGGAACCCGTCGTCAATGTCACCGTCGCAATCGTCGTCGACACCATCGCACACGGTCTCATCGGTCGTGCCCGCGTTGCCCGCTGGTTCGCGACTCGCGACACAGACCAAGTTGTTGCTGTCGTTGCAGCGTCTAAAGCCGGCGCTACAGGCACCGTCGAAGGGTGCGTCGTTGCAGGGCTCGAGATAGCCGGTCACGTCGTCGACAATGCCGTTGCAGTCATCGTCCTCTCCGTTGCATGTCGCACCCTCCTCGCCATCAGTGACATTGGCTTGGCAGATTAGGTCATCATCCGAGCATTGATAGGTACCGGGGTCACAGATGCCCTGAAAGCCCGTGACACACTCGTCGCCGAGGTCCGTGATATTGTCCTCTATGCCGTCACAGTTGTTGTCGGCAGTCTCGTAGACTCCGGTTTCAAAATTGTTCGAGCAGGTCTCAAAACCGCATGAAAAATCGGTCAGAGTGGGCATGCAGAAGAGCGCGGGACCGTCCATGCAACGAAGAACACCCGCTTTGCAATAATCCGGGGCACTTTCTCCCACCTCGGCCACGCACCCGTCAAATCCAGCCGGCATCGTCGTCACGGTACACGAACCACCTTGCCCTGGGATGTTGTCGAGCACACCGTCGCAGTCGTCGTCAAAACCCGGGTTGTCGCAGGTTTCATCACCCGCAGACACATCAGATTGACAGACCAGCTCTTCGGTGACGCAAGAGAAGGTACCACTGGAGCAGATACCGAGGAGGTCACTGGTGCAGGCTTCCCCAAGCGACTCGATGTTGTCGTCTTCCCCGTCGCAGTCATCATCGCTGCCCATGTTGGCGCAGGTTTCTTCCAGGGGACGTACCTCGCCCTCGCACGAGTCTTCAAGCAGTCCTTCAACACAGGTTCTAGTACCACCAACGCAGATTCCCTGGCCCTCGGTACCATCGGCCCCGGTGTAGCAATTCTGAGTCAGCGGGCTCTCTTCATCGGTGTCGCTCTCGTCTGTGAACCCGTCACAGTCATTGTCTTCGCCGTCACACTCTTCAGTGGCCGCTTCAGGACCCACACACAGCAGCGTGCCATCTCCGTCTTCCTCACAAACCTCCACTCCAACCGCACAGGCGCCCAATTCGCCGTCAACGGTACATGCAGAGCCCGCATCAGGATTGTCCTCGTCAGTCTGTCCGTCGCAGTCGTTGTCCTCGCCGTCGCAGGCCTCTTCGGCAGGTGGCACCGTATAGGCACACAGAAAAATCGAGTTGCCCGCCGTTTCTGAGCAGACGTTGAACCCAAACTCACACAGACCAACATCGGGGAACGCGCCGCATCGTTCTGTCTGTGGCGTCTCGTCAGCGGTGCGTTGAAGGGGGTTGCCCTCATCAATAACGCCGTTGCAGTTGTTGTCGATGCCATCGCAAAACTCGATCGCCTCCGGAGAAATCGTGGCGTCACTGTCGTCGCAGTCGTCTGCCCCGACATAGCCGTCCCCGTCGCCGTCTGTTGCGCAGTCGGCGTCCACCCCGTCGCAGTCCTGGTCGATCAGGTCGCCGCAGATGTCGGGAGCGTTTGGATTGACGGCGGCGTTGGTATCATTGCAGTCATCCCCGCCCTGCGTCGCTGACACACTTCCGTCTTCGTCGAAATCACCCGATTGGCACTCTGTGAGTTCACCGTCACAGTCTACGTCGACTTCTCCGCCGCACGGCTCTGTAGCCTCAGGGTTGATACCCGCATCCAAATCGTCGCAGTCATCGCCGCCGGCGCGTTCATCTACGAAGCCGTCTCGGTCTCTGTCGTTAGGTTCCTGGATTTCGGTGTCGCGGCCATCACAATCTTCATCGATGCCGTTGTTGGGGCTCTCAGGCGCGCCCGTGTAGATACCGGAATTGGTGTCGTCGCAATCTTCGGGCGGGCACTGACCGTCGTCGTCGCGGTCGATGCCGCAGGTGACCTCGTCGACTAGGCCGTCGCAGTCATTGTCGATGGCGTCTCCCAGTTCAGGCGCTCCGGGCAGGATATCACCATCGGTGTCGTCGCAATCCCGCAGTACAGTGTAGCCGTCATTGTCAGCGTCGGTTGAAGGACAGACATAGTCGGTACCGTCGCAGTCTTCGTCGACGCCGTTCGAGCATAGACACCCCGTCGCTTCGATACCGGTCTCGGCAAAGGGATGGATGTCGCGGGCCAGTATGTCCAGGTCGCAGGTCAACAGAGGGAACTCAGACTGAAACGCGCTGTAGTCTTCAGCAAGGCCTTCCGGATCGTCCTCACAATCGTTGAGTGCAGATACAGCGGCGCTGGCGATGTGCTGGCAGCAGCCGGTGCTCCCACCATCCTCATCAAGGCAGCCCAGGAAGCCGTCGGCGTCCACATCACACGTGACGCTGTACGGCGCGATGTTCAGGTTCACACCACCGGTTTGCGAGACGTCGAAGATCCCGCCACCGGTGCCCAAGATCCCCGTATCGTTGCGGACCTGAACGTACAGTACGACTTCGCCAGTGAACTCGTCACCAGGGCGCAGGCCGACGGTCAGTTCCTGCCGACTCAGGTCGCCCGAAAAGGCGAAATCACGCTGACCGTCATAGATCACGCGTTCTTGCGTCGCGGTCGGATCTGTCTTGATAAAGACAACGACTCGTGACGGATCCCCATCGAGGGGTTCGGTCGCTTGCAGAGTCACGCTGACTTGGACGGGGGCATCCTCTCCACATCCGACGATGAGAAGCGACGCCATTACCAAGACGGCAAGGATGGAGGAAATCGGACTTATTCGCATACCCGAGCCCGTTACGCAGATGCCTTCGTGCATAGAAGGGAGGATAGGAAGGAACGCGACGAAATGGAAGGGGCCAGTGCGATCAACCTTCGACGATCGAGAAATCAGGGTGACTCGCCGCTTTGTTGGTCGCCATTTTGGCCTTCCAGCACCGGTTGGTTTTCGGAAGGCGAACCGACCAACAAACGAGCGATGCCGAGACCCAGCATGAAACAGCTGACCGCCGTGATGATGACGACCGCAGCCACGAAGACGGGACCCCTGCGTTTCTTCCTGATCACTTTCACTCGAAGTGTCACTCAGCGTCCTGATAGCGCTGGCGGACCAGGAAGCCCACCGCCTCTTTTGCTGTTTCCGGGGTATAGCCAAAGTTCTCTGAGAGATTGGCCATCGTGTTCTCGATCTGTAGTTGATCTGACGGTGCCAAGTCCGCGATGTCACCGTCAAAGAAGCGCAACAGGTTCATCTTGATTTTGGTTATCGCCTCGCGGCTCTCCTCGAAGAAGCTCGCGCGCAACGTCTCGAATTGGCGCGCGAAGATGCGCCCGTAGTCGACTTCAGCTTCGGGCTGTTCGATGCGAAAAGCGCCGATCGACGAAATGATCCCGTTCCGGTAGTCCTCGTTGTGTTCCTCGATTCCCAGCTTCTTTTCGACGTCGAGCATGAATTGCTCGTCCGGCGGCTCGTATTTGCCGGACACCGCGCTCAGCATCTTCTCCTTTCTGACCCAGAAATTGACGTGGTCGACGTAGCGGGCAAAGAGCTGTTGGTACTGTGCGTCCTCGATCAGACCCATCGCCGATCGCACCTCGTCGTCGAGCTGATCAAGATAGGTTTTCCGAACCAGGTCCACGAAATCGGCCGGCAAGTGGTAGAGACCGTCAGGCTTGAGTTGAAGAAACTCGTAGACTGTCGGATCCGAGACCAGTTGCTCAAGCTCTCCAAGCAGCGCAAGCGGAGAGAAACATGGGTGCTCGTCGCTGTGCGCAGCGTTTAGGAGAATATTCTTGATCTCGCGTGGACTGGCTCCGAAACGTCCTTCGTAGTCGCTGGCTGCGGCAGTCTCGAGGTACAGATCCCCGATAATGGAGCGCATCTCCCGTTCTGCATCACTCGAGAGCCCATCCGGGAGCGCACCGGTGGCGTACATGTCAGCCTTCTCCGAAGGTGTGAGCTGTTTCAAGGTCTCTTGTAGCGCTTCAGGGTAGCGGTCGGGTTCGGGGCGTTTCAGACGAGTCAGAACCGCCCAAAGCGCTGCGAGTTCACAGACGTGCGGAGCAACCGGCTTCCGAACATCGAG
>CAZDBH010000182.1:0-15200 GCA_964503485.1 uncultured Bradymonadales bacterium
ACCGCGAGCGCCAGTGTAACCACCGAGAAGATGAGAAGCGCATCGATTATTTGTGGTGACGGGTGGATGCCGTGAAGGACGGGGTAGGTCGGTATCCCTGCCTTTGTGTCGCCCTCCAGGTCACGCATGTCGTAGAGGATCTCGTAGGTCAACTCAAACGGGATGAAGAAGAGAACCAACGCTGCGATCGAGGCGAATCCACCCGGCAGCTCGTTGACGTATCCGGCAGCGGCGCAAGGGTAGACAAAACAGGTCAAAACGAAGAGCACCGACGACATGAAGTTCTTCAAGAAGTAGATTTCTTTGAAGCGCCTCAATCCCTTGAGGGTGGGCACCATCGGAATGCTGTAGCCCAGACCGATCAGCTGCACGACGACTCGGAAGACAGTCAGTTCGGGCCATACCAGCGTGCTGACCACGAACGAAGCCACGAAAATCAGCCCGAAGGCGATCGAGAACAAGCGTTTGTTCGAGGCCACGCGCTCGGTGCCTCGAATCTGATTTGTCAGGTCTTCTTCTAGGTCGGTGATGCGGTTGAGAAGGTTGATAAGGAGCCAGTCGACACCACCGAGCAAGGCGATTGCCCATGGGTACTCACCGGTGATCAACCAACCAAAGACGATACACGCCCCGATCGAGACCATGATGATGTGAAAGCGGAGAATTGAAGCAACGTCGGACAACATTTGGCGGCTTATAACCTCGTTTTCGGGGAGGTGGTAGGTTTTTTTGGCCAAGGCTGAGACCTGGCCCCCGTCCCGGTTCCTAGAGCCTTCCGCCCGACTATGTTAAATCTCTGATGTGGTTGCTTACTTTAGATTCGTCCTAAAGCACCGTGTTCTCGTAACCCTGTTTCTGGTGGCTGTCACCGGACTCGGGGCCTGGTCCATGAGCCACGCGGTGATGGCTTCCTCCCTCGAAAAGATGTTCTTTGGGGATAGTCCCGCCTACGACGCCTATGTCGAGCGGACCGAGCAGTTCGGGACTGAAGAGGTCAATCCCATCGCGATCCCGATGCCGAATCCGCTGTCCAGCGAGTCGGTTGCTGTGCTTTCGGAGCTCACAGAGAACCTCGAAGAGCTAGCCGACGTCGATCGAGCCTTCACGATTCTCGATCTTCAGCGGATTCAGGGTGATGGCACCACCATCGAGGTCGACCCTTATTACGAAATCGCGCTCGAGCATCCCGAACAGATCCCCGAGCTGATGGACGAGATTCGGGACAACCCCCTGTCTGGGGGGCTAGTGGTGTCCGAGGACGGTGAGTACGCTGTGGTTCTGCTCGAAATCAGACCCGACCAGACCCGTCCCGCCGAGTCGCTGCCGTTGATTCGTGACGCCATCATGGAGGTATTCGAAGAGGCGGGGTTCCCCGAAGAGGAGCTGCACAGCGCTGGATTGCTCTTTACGATCAACGAGGCCGTGTCCCAAACAGAGTTCAGTCTGGTCACGATCTTTCCGATCGTGGTCCTCGTTCTGCTCATCTCGGTGTGGCTGATGTTCCGGCGGCTCTGGCCGGCTGTAATGTCCACCGTCGTGTCCCTGGTCGCCGTCATTTGGACTGTCGGATTCGCAGTCGCTCTGGATCCACAGATCAACATCATGATCTCCATGGTCCCCACCGTCATCATGGTGGTCGGGTTTTCGGATGTCGTGCATCTTTGTTCGGCCTACTTGCTCGAGCTTGGCGATGGCCGGTCTAAAGACCTGGCGATCGTCCGATCAGCGGAAGACGTCGGCCGAGCCTGTTTCTATACATCGGCGACGACCTTCGCCGGATTCTTCTGCCTGTCGCTGGTTCCTACACCGATGTTCCGTACGCTCGGTGTCGTTTTGGGCGTCGGCGTTGCAACTGCCCTCCTGGTTGCCATGACCTTGGTGCCCATCATCTTCTCGTGGATGCCGGAACCGAAGCCGTTGCGAAAGGGAGCAACGTCCAAAATTCAGGACTGGATCGACTCCTGTTTGGGACTGCTCGAGAAGCTAGCCTGTGATCGACCCAAGGCGGTGATCAGCGGCTTCGCGGTGCTGTTGGTCCTGTCGGGGGTTGGAATCGCTAGCCTCCATATCGAGGCTGATTTCGCGCGACGGCTCAGCGAGGACAACACCGTCCGGCAGGATGCTGCGTGGTTCGATGAACAGTTCTCGGGAACCTCTGCGATTGACGTCTATGTCACCCTGCCTGAACGAGACGGGCTATTGGATCCTGACCGATTCGCCGAGGTCGCGGAGCTTCAAGATGCGCTGCTCGAACTACCCGAGGTGACCGCCGCGTTCTCGTTGGTCGACCTCATGAAACAACTGTACGCAACCTACTCCCCTGATCGGGCAGCTGTAGTGGACTTGCCCGACACTCGGGCGGGGCTGACCCAGCTGCTCGAACTCTTTCAAAATGGCGATGGTCAAGACCTTGGGAGGCTGCTCGACTTCAAGCGCCAGACTATGCGCATCTTGTTACGTCTCGAACCCGATGGTGTCCGCTCAAACTCAGCAATTGGGGCTTACGCGGTCGATTACGCCCAAACTGCCCTCGATGAAACCGCAGTAGTCGAACCGTCAGGACTGATGTTTCTACTGGGAGATTGGCTGGATGAGATCCTCGAGGGCCAGCGCAACGGTCTCTTGCTCTCGATTTTCGTCATTACCGTGATGATGATTTTCGCGGTCGGGTCGTTCCGGAATGCCCTGACCTCGATGGTTCCAAACGTACTGCCCTTGGTGGTTTTGGGCGGCGTCTTGGGCGGTCTCTACAGCTACGTGGACTCCGATTCGATGGCGGTCGCCATGCTCGCAGTCGGAATCGGCGTTGACGACACGATCCACTTTCTCGTTCGTCTGAGAATCGAGTCCAAGCGCACAGGCAATCGGCGGAAAGCGCTCCGACGGACCTTTGCTTTTGCCGGCCGTGCCATCGTAATGACCACGATTATTCTGGTTGCGGGATTCCTGCCGTTCGCCCTGAGCGACTATTATAGCCTGGCTGTGATGGGCACGTTGCTTCCCCTGAGTTTGATTGTCGCTCTGCTCGCCGACCTTCTGTTGGTGCCCGCACTGGTGCAAGTTCATTTCATCAAATTTGCAGGCGCTGGCGAGTCTTAGGCGCGCGGGTCACTCGGGTGCGGGGGTCGACGGCACTTGCTGCATCGCGTTCGCGAGATAAGGCAAGAGGACCTTGTACAAACTGAGGTTCGGTTTGTAGTGCAGGACGTAGCCCGCGACCGTCGCGAACACTCGACCTAACATTACAAAATGCTGAGGGATTTGAACGATTGGGTTATCGCGAACGAAGGCCATAGCCTTTTCCATCTGGTCCTGCGGATCCAAGTCGGCCATATTGCCCGCCAAATCGTCTCTAAAAGCCGCCATGAAGACCTTTGCGAAGGCCGCTAACTCCTCTCGTTGGCCCGATTGACCGCTGAAGCCGAGCACTTCGAAGAGTTCGGCCATTTTTTCGGGATCGTTGACCATGATTGCGCCAGCAAGGTCGGCGTAGGCCTTTCGCACGTCGGCGCCGTACACCTGAACGCTGCCGAAATCGAGCCAACCCAGGGAGGGCCCGGGTAGTACCAGGAAGTTGCCGGGGTGGGGATCGGTGTGAAAGAGGCCGTGCTCGAGAATCTGTGAGGCGTAGCCCTTCACGAGCAGCTCGAACAGCCAGTCCCGATCGTCCTCGCCGTCTTCGTCCTCGAGGCAGGCATCCAGGTAGGGTATTAGGCGCTTTCCTTCGAGCCATTCGAGCGTTAGGACACGCTTCGAGCAGCGCTCGTCGAAGACTCGCGGTATAACGGCGACTTTGCGGTCCTGGTATTTGTCGTGGAAGGCTGTCGCGTTCGACGCCTCCAATTCGTAGTCGAGCTCGAGTCGAACCGAGCGCGTGATCTCGTTTGCAATGGTGATCAGGTCAACCTGGGGCAGCAGGTCCTTGAGTGCGGCCGCGATGACTCGCAGCGCGGCGAGGTCGCTTTCGACCAACAGGTCGACGCCCGGTACTTGTACCTTGACGACCACCTCGTCGCCGGATTTGAGCCTCGCCCGGTGCACCTGGCCCAAAGACGCTGCGGCCAATGGTTCGTCGTCGAAGGTCTCGAAGAGTTTCTCGATCGGTGAACCGAGTTCCTTTTCGATTCTGGCCCGTATCTCGGGGGTGGGGACCGGCGGCACTTGGTCCTGCAGCAGGCTGAGTTTCTCGATGTAGGGTTCCGGCAGCAGATCGACCCTGGCCGAGGCGAGCTGCCCCAGTTTGATCAGTGCACCGCGCAGCTCTACACACATGCGGTAGAGCCGGTCAGCGTTTGCCGCGTGCAGACGGTGAGTCGCCGCCGGCGTGGAAGTGGTGCCGAGTAACTGGTGTTTTTTCGCCTGAATCTTGTAGGTCGCGACCACCCACATGACCTCTTTTACGATGCGAGTGAGCCGAGGCGTCGAAATGATACTCCGGCCCATACCCTTCGAGCGCTCGAGGGCTACTGAGCCTAGGGCAGTCGCTTCCTCCGCCAAGGTCAGGGAGTCTGCCAACACGTCGTCGACGACCTTCTCGGCGTTTTCGATGACGTTTGCCACCATTTCAGCTGAGGCTTGAGTGGCTTTGGCGATGCGCGACAATCGATCGAAGAACCGCACTCGTCGCTGCTGGCTCTCAGTCAGCTTGGGGGTGTTGTTGTCAGTCATTGATTATGGTCTCCATGCACGAGAGACAGACAATGCGTTTTGGCCCAGCTCCTTCCACCACCGACACCGCGGCCTTTGTCCCTTTTGTGAGCACGTCATTGCACTCGTCGCAGACGGCATTGAGGCTGAGGACGCACTCCTGCCAGCCGAGCACGCGAGAGGGAACGGGGATTGGGGCTCCCATCTGTTCTTGATCGTCGCCGCTGGCCGCGCGCGCAATACTGGCGCTGTCTGCTACGATCCCTTCGACGAGTCCTACGGTATTGCTGAGGATGTTCCTGACCAGGTTCGACATCGAGATGCCCAGACCTTTGGCCCGGTCTCTGAGTTCGCTGTCCAGAGACTCGGGAACCCGGGTGTGGATCACTTTTTCTTTGCGCTCTGAGGTCATGATGTTTCCTTGCGTGTATCACCTACCGACACAACGTAACACAATGTGATCCATTTGCAACACATGACAAGGCGATATCTCGAAAACCACGCAACAATTCCTCAGGACGCTGCCGGTTGCGCTGGATCTGAAAACGACTACTATGCGGACGATCAAGCCTGCGAAAAGGGAGCGCCGTGGCAGCGTTTTCTTTCGCGCATGCTCGGGACGACGCTTGGGTCTCGGATTGTAGTTGACTGAGATTGCCAGATAGGGGATTTTCCGCCCATGAACCGATGGCTCACAGCAGTACTGGTCGTTTTATTGAGTCTTGGAGCGGGCTGCTCTGACGAAGACGGCGGTGGAGTCGACTCTGAAGACGCCGGAACCGACAGAGGGCAAAGGCAACGGCCTGACGGTGAGACGCCCCAACGGGACCAGGGGGTTCGGGACGTTACCGACGATGGGGTTAGCCAAGTCGATGGGGATCCGCAAGTCGACGTCATCATCAACGACACGGCTCCGGATAGACAGGGGGGCGAAGATCGCTCCAACCTCGATCTCCAGTGCACTACAGACGACGACGGAGACGGTTACATCGCCTCTATCTGCGGCGGCACCGATTGCAACGACCAAGAGTTCGCGGTGAATCCTGGGCTGGGTGAAATCTGCGACTACCTCGATAATGACTGTTTCGGCGGCATGAACGACGGTATCGAGTGTACGTTCTACGCCCATACTGATGATTACCTCTATCTTGTCGATCCCTTTTTGCACGTTGCGCAGCAGGTCACTGAAATCCCCGACATTTGGGATATGGACACCCACCCCGACGGCACCCTGTACGGGGGCTCTGCGAGCAAACTCTACAGTCTTGCCAGTCCCTCGAGCGATTGGGTCGAGGTGGGCGACATCAGTGGCATTCAGGGCTCGCCGAACGGATTGGCGATCGATTTGGATGGCAACGCTTTTCTTACGTCGGGCAACTTTTTGTACTCAATCGACTTGAGCAATGCGTCGACTAGTTTGGTCGGAGCCATGGGAGGCGGTTTCATCTCGAGTGGCGACTGCGTGGTAAACAAAGACAACAGTCTCTTCATGAGCTCCAAACATCGCCGAGAAAATGACGCCCTTGTTCTCTTGGATGCGACGACTGGAACCGGAGCGGAGATTGGGTTCATGGGCGTCGAAGACGTCTTTGGCCTCACGGCTGCCTGGGGATTCCTCTTCGGCCTGACCCAAGAGGGCCACCTGATCGAAATCAACGAAAGCACGGGCGAAGCGGAGCTGCTGTGGACCTTTCCGGGTCTTCGCTGGTACGGAGCTGCCAGCACACCTGGGCGATAGTCGCACATCGTTCCCGCGCGCCGAGGCTAGCCTTTCCGGTTCGCTTCAGATACATTTCCCACCCAATTTCGTATCGAAACATCACTCGGAGAAGCGAAATGAAGCGCACCGTTTTCCTGCTTTGGCTTGCCCTCGGACTGTCTTTCGCCGGCTGTAGCAAGAGCAACGACACTGACTCTGAAGCCGAGCAATCGGAAGAGAATTCGGCTGAAGAAGAGGCCGCTGCAGAGAACAGCGGCGAGAACCAGGGGACGACCGAGCCGGAGCCCGAGAGCAACGAACCGGAGGAATTCGCGGCTGCCGAGACACTGGAGGACGCTCCCGTCGAGGGAATGGGACTAACTGTCGATCGGCCGTCGAATCTCGAGGTGAGCATCGCCGACGGGACCGCGACGCTCACCGCCGGTGGTGGATTCTACCCGGTCACGATTAGCAAGGAAGCGGTCACTCTCGAGAACGCGCGCTTCAAAATCACTGTGAACGGGGTCGAGACGCTCGCAAACGGTACAACCTGGGACGGTCGTACTCGAATCATTCAGACGGCTTGTCACCTGGTGAGTTGTGAAGTCGACCACCCGAATCCCTACAGAAGTGATATCGCTGAGGTTGGTCGAGCGGTATGCGACAGCATCGAAGTCAGCCCCTACCCTACCCAGGGTGCCCTGCGCCAAGTTCGCGACGCGAGCCGCAGCTTCAGCGGTCAGTGTAGCGACGAGGACCGGGCGCTGGCCGAGGGCTACGGAGCGATCGTTCGCCAGGATGCCATTCAGGAGGCGGCGGTGGCTTGTTGGCGAGAAGCTGCCGCGGCTAACGCGGAGTGGGCAGGCGTCGATCCCCGTCTCAGCGTGACCTGGGGAGTCCGACCCGCTGAAGACTGGGACTTCGAGACGCGTATCAGCGGACTCGAAGGAGATACAGCAAGTCTACAAACCTGTTTTGATGCCGCGATGGAGGGCGTTCGCTCACAGCTCGACGCCTCTGCACGAACCTCCGAGGGTTGCCACCTCGCGAGCCTCATGGCGACCTACGATATGATTCATGAAATCGTCTGTCCTGGCGATGCTCCAGCTGCTCCGGAGTAGCGGGTGGCCTCTCTCCTCGTCGAAATCTTCGGTGTCAGCGGCGACAGCTTGATCGCTCACTTAAGCGAGCGCGTGCGGCAAGAATTCGAGGCCATTTTTCCCAACGAACCGCTCCGAACCCTAGAAGTCATGGGTGTCGGGATCGGAGAAGGCGAGGCCGACAGCACCAGTGTCGTGGCGGAGTTGTCGGATATTGACCGCGACAAGGCCGACCATAGTCGATTCGAGAGACTCGCCGACGGCATCGCTCGTGCAACTCACCGATCGCGGTCAGACGTCGTGTTCCAAGTTCGGCTTTGTCGCTGAATCACTGGACGTGGTTCCATTTTCACTCACACGGTTCACCTTCGCGGCCGTCTATCTTAGAATCGGCTCGTGATCCTGGGAGGGTATCAAGTAAAAGCACAGCTGGGAGCTGGTCCTGATGGGGCGAGCTACTTGGCTACACGGCCGGGCTCTAATCAGGTGTTCGAGCTCCGTTCGCTGGAGCGATCTGCCCGCAATCCGAGCCGATGGGCGTGGCTGCGAGAACGGCTCGAGAAGGTTGCGCTGCTCGACGACCCGACCCTGTTGCAGATAGCTGCCCGCGACCTGGACTCCTCCTCTCCATGGATCGCCCTCCTTCGGAACGAGGGATCCCCGCTTTCTGAAGTCATCAAACAGAAGCCAGTCGACGAGGACACGACCTGGGCACTGACCTTGGCGCTGGCCCGCGGCTTGAGGGAGCTGCACCGGTTCGGGCTCTTTCACGGCGAATTGTGTCCTTCGGCAATCCAGATGGTGGACGGCGCGCCCGTAATCGATGTGTGCGGCACTGAAACGATGCCGCCTCCGTACCTCAGCTGGGACTCCGCAGACCGAACCGCGCTTGCGCGGGAGCACAAGGACGGTCTCACCTGTGTTGAGTCCGATGTGTTTGGCGTCGCCCAGATTGCCCTGTTCTGCATCCGGGGAGGCGCCGCCGCCAAGGGTGAACCCCTGCGAATCGCCGAACCCATCTCACGGTTTCTCGATTCAATGCGTTCCGGACCGCCCGAAATGCGTCCCACGTCAGCTGAGGTGGTGCATTTTTTCTCGTCAATTGCCGAGACGGGGCAAGAGGACACGCTTCCTGTGGACGGGGCGCTGCAAAAGGACACTGTGCCCGACTCAGCCGCGGCGGCATCTGTAGCTCATCGTGAGAGCGTTCCAGAGCCGGTCACAGCGGGTTCGACGCTCGGGCCCTACAAACTGCTGGCCTGTATTGGCAAGGGCGGCATGGGTGAGGTCTACCGTGCTGAGAGCCTTGTCGACGGCACAACCGTCGCGATCAAGGTACTCACACCGGAGGCGCTCGGTTCGGAGGAAGCGATGAAGCGGTTTCGGCGGGAAGCCCGGGTCATGGCCCGAGTACGGAGCCCCTACGTCGCTAACCTGCTGGATGCGAACGAGGATCGTGGCGTCTTCTACATGGCCCTCGAGTTCGTTGCAGGGATGAGCTTGGACGACTTGCTGGAAAAAGAAGGCCACTTGGGCGAGGCCGAGAGCGTCGAAATCGTGTCGGATATATCTCGGGCACTAACTGAGGCGCACAGACGGGGTATCGTTCATCGCGACATCAAGCCGGCGAATGTCATCATCGCGGCCCCGCTGAATGAGGAACAACGCAGCTCGTACTCTGGTCGGGTGAAAGTCGTCGACTTCGGCATTGCCCACCACGTGGAAGGGACCGAAGCCCTAAAGCTGACTACAGACGGGTCGCCGATCGGGACGCCGGCCTACATGGCCCCCGAGCAGTGCATGGGTAAGGACGTCAGTCCTTCAGCGGATATCTATTCAACCGGCGCGACGCTCTTCCATCTAACGACGGGGCAACCCCCCTTCACCGGGGACTCGATCGTCGCTGTGCTCATTCAACACTTGAACGACTCACCTGTGCCTGCCCGCGAGATCAATGGCTCGGTCTCGAGTGGGCTCTCGGACCTCGTGGGACAGACCCTGAAGAAGGACCCTCGGCAGCGCTTCAAGGATGGGAAGGCGCTAGAGACAGCCCTCGCCGAACTGACTGGGAAGATGCCGAACCTGGCTGTGGAACATCCTGCGGTCCCGCCCCACGAACCAGGGTCGCTTCGGGCTTTTCAGTTCGCCTGGCGCATGGAGTCGAGCCCAGACAAGCTCTGGCCCTTCGTCTCGAATACCGACCGGGTCAACCGAGCCGCGGGGATGGCGCCGGTGGAGTACACGGCCCAATACAGCGACAACAAGCCGACGTCGTACCTTGCTGAATCGAGAGCGGCCGGACTGAATATCGCTTGGGCCGAGGAGCCGTTCGAGTGGATCGCGGGCAAACGATTCGCGGTCTTACGGCGCTTCGTGAAGGGACCGATCGAATGGTATGTGTCAGACCTGCGTCTCAACCCGCTGCCCGGGTCGGGAACCGAACTCACTCAGACGATCACAGTCTGCCCTCGCAACATTTTTGGCCGCATGGTAGCGGCCTTGCAGATCGGGCGGAGTCTGAAGAGGAAACTGGACATCGTGTACCCGAGAATCGATGCCCTACTGCAGGGCAATTCGCAGGACGGAAACCCCTTCGACCCGTTCGGAGGCGGGCCAAAGCAGAAGCCAAACTCCGACCTCGACACCAAACTGGTGGAGCTGAGGGAGCGTGGCATCCCCGCCGATGTGACAGCGATGCTCGGCAAGTACATTCGCTCCGCCGGCCCCCAACAGCTGGCTCGGATCCAGCCAATCGCTCTGGCCAAAAAGCTGGGCCTTTCTCCGCAAAGTGTCATCGAGGCCTGTCTACACGGCACCAAAATTGGCCTTTTCGAGATGCTGTGGGATCTGTTGTGCCCGAGCTGCCGAATTCCCTCACAGATAAGAGAATCGTTGCGGGCGTTGGGCGAACACGGCCACTGCGTGGCCTGCAACCTCGACTACCAATTCGACTTCGACAATGCCGTCGAGATGGTGTTCAGGATCACCCCGCAGATTCAGCAGACCGAGCTTCGCACCTATTGTATCGGTAATCCGGGAGGCTCGCCCCACGTAGCGGCACAGGTTCGGCTAGAGCCGGGTGAGCTGCTTCGGATCGAATTGCGGTTGGGGGCTGGCCACTACCTGATTCGCAGCGCTCAGCTGAGCAACTCTCACTTCTTCGAGGTCGAGCGCAACGGAGGCGCGGTGCGTCTCGACCTGACGATCTCTGAGAGCAGTCTGGGTCATAATCTGCCGGTTTCGCTAGTTGACGGGCAACAAACAGTCACGCTCTCAAACACTACCGGCCATACACTGCTGCTCAGGATAGAACGCGAAATGGATAGACGCGACGCACTCACGGCGAGCCGAGCGGGCGCGATGGAAGCGTTTCGTGAGCTGTTTCCCGACGAGGTACTGGAAGCAGACCAGCAGCTGCCAGTCGATAGCATTACGCTTCTTGTGTGTGATTGGGATCAAACTGGAGGTCAGACCGAGAAATCGGCCACAGACAACGTCGCGAAAGCGATGTGGCAGGCCGTTCAATCGAACAACGGTGCGGTCGTGAGGGCGTTGGACTCTGGATTCCAGGCAGCCTTCAGTCGCACGATGGACGCACTGCTGTGCGCTCGAGTGATAGCCGATATTGGCGCCAAGTCCGACTCACCGGTGCCAATCAGCAGGACAATTCACGAGGGTCCAGTGCGGATGGCGACCGAAGGGGGTAAACTCGACTACTTCGGAGCCACAGTCACTCGAGTTCACCTACTGGCCCAGACTGCTCTGGGTGGTGAGCTTCTGATCTCGAGGCGGATTGCCGAAAAACACGAGGTCGCGAATCTAATGAAGGGCCTCGGGCTAACGGGCCAATGGCGCGCGGTTGAGCTGGAACCGGGTGTGAAGGACTGGGTCGTCGCATTCCCGTAGGCTACCCCGGACGGGCACCGTCGTCTGACCACATCTAGAATCAACTAGAGAAACAGAGAGCTAACCAGCTACAGCTGAACACTGAATACACCCAGCGAAGAGGGCTCATCAGTGAGCTATCAGAGTCCGTTCAGTGTCCAGTCGTACTCGACGAATTCAACAGCAAAATCAGAGCCCAGGGCGTGTTCCAGCTGCCGGCGAGCATCTTCGGAAGCGTAGCCAATAATCCACGACAGCACGTCGTCGCCCAACTGCGCGGCTTCAGCGTGCCCTACAAAGTCTCCAGAAAACCAATCGTATATGCTTGACAATCTTACAACTTCTTCGCCAATAGACACCTCGACATGGGGTGCATTTGAGGCGAACTCACTTGCGGCTGCGTCGAGTTGTTCGTTGAGCAACTCGGGTGAGTAAACGTGAGGTCGCAGGGCTGGACATGACGCGCTCGCACAGTTGATCGCAGCGTGGATGCGGGCATCAGAAAAATCGACGCGCAGAATATCGTGTTCGAGGTCGTAGAGGTTGATGCTGCGCCCATCGAGTCGAAACCGCATGGCCCAGAAGAAGCCGAAGCCGTCCTTCACGTTCACCATCCCGTGCACATCGTGCACGCTCTCGATCGGCCAATGTTCCATTACGCCGAACAGCACGAGCGCGTTGTAAGCGTTGATGTAGTAGGCCTTGCGCTCCTCTTGGGAGGAAAAGAGTTCGGGAGTTGACCGTGGCCCGGTGGTCTCGAGTGTGGCGACGAATCGGTTCAAGTGGTCACGGTCGGCGTGAAGGGCCTCGTAGTCGACTCGGCCGTCGCGGACTACGCTGGCGAGCAGGTCGTCAAATGGCTGATAGGGAAAGCCCTCGGCTGTCGAAAACGGCTCGGCGTCCGAGGTCAGTGTATGAACACCCACGAGTGTTGCAGCAATGACTCCCAACACCAGCAGACCGACGAAGACGGACGCAATAGTCACGAGCCAGCGCTTTGCTTTTCTACTCATGATATCGAGTACGTGTAATGCACAATATCGGTTAGCCTCGGTGAACTATTCGGTCGGTGTGAGCCAGATCGGCGACGTCCACGCCATCTCCTGGGTGAATCGGTCTCTGGACGCGCAGAATCGAGGTCGGTCCTCCTCTTCGATCGACAGACATTGATACCAAGTCCATCGACAAGAGGGATTCTCGACTACACGGCCGTAGTAGTAGGCTGGTTTCTCCGGGTCGAATGATGGGTCGGTCCATTGGGCGCAAAGCGACTCGGCGCCCTCCCCTTGCCGCTCACAGGTCTCTTCATCGACAGAAGCGCCGTTGTCCGCGTCCCCGGCCACATCGAAAACGTCATAGTGCATGGAACCGTCCTCTTCGACCCAGCCTTTCACGATCTGGAGTCGCTGAAGCGGCGCCTGCGAGGCGTCGGGATCGCGCATCGCGCTGAAAACGAAGCTGGGGGAACCAGCCTCAGCCTGAAGAGTGCCGCCCATCGGCACGCCCTGATCGTAGCCTTGCTCGACCATGTCCGCCCGATCACACATGTTATCGGGCAGGTTCGTTCCGCCAAAAAAGCGGGGGATGATACGCGATCCGCTCGTCCCGAAGGTCTCTCGGCGCGATAGGGCATCGAAAATCGCGTCGCGGGAGTTTTCGACGGCCCAAACTCCGGCTAGGCCGCCGGCGTTGTTGGTTGATCCAAGCACTGTGCTCGTGGAGGCCAGGCGGCCCTCGATAGTGGCCTCCTGGCCAGATTGGTGCCCTAGGTAGGTCGCCTCATCCGAAGCGCCCGGAATCGCGTTGTGGGTGTCGGTGCTGGCAATCATCCCCAGCTGGTACGGGTTCACCCCCATACGCTGTTGCTCAGCCAGTCCGGTAAGCAAGATGTTTCGGGTGTAGTCGTACCTCGAGACACAGCCTTGATTGATCATGCCGAGGGAACCGATCTCATCTCTGCAATCGGGTTGATACATGCGAAAATTCTCAATGTCACACAGCTCGTCTTCGACGCCGAGCACGCCAGAGATTCCGTTGATACACTCGGAGTTCCCCTTGTGTTGGAACATTTCGATCACGGGTTCGGTCCGAGCGCGGAGCGCAGCGATTTCACGTTCCTCACTGAGGGTTTCTGCGCCGAGGTAAGACGGCTGGAACATGCGCCCATTCGACAGGTTGGAGTTGTGCGGTATGGCCATCACGTCGCAACCGTCCGCTTCTGTGCAATCGGCTGCCAGCGCTTCCCACAACTGCAGAGGAGTGGGGGCCTCGAAGTATGACGTCACCGCATCGGGCACGTTGCCGTTGCGGAAGATCACGTTTCGGTGAAAATTCGAACCGGCCGTGTTCCCTGTCCACTCGTAGGCCGGAAACGAGGTGAAGGAGCATTCCGACGAGCGATCATAGGCGTCCTCTGCGGCCTGCACCACCCGGGCCCAAACGGTCCGATTTGCGGCCGGACAATCGGAATCTTCGGCGCCGCACACAGAGGCGATCCGCTCTGGGTCCTCATCGGTTAGGGGTGTACCCCAGGCGATGAAGTCGTTCAGGTCCCCGTCGCGGAACGACACGCACACTGGCGTATCATAGACCTCGGAACCGGGCTCTGAGCAGTGGTTGACGGCACCGAGATACTCGGAGTGCCGCAAAGTCCAGAGGTGTGCGCAGCTGTTGAGCTTGGGTTGGGTTGCCCTCGTCATCATTTGGAAGCAGCATCAGCTGCTCCCCCTGTGCAAACCGATAGGCTGCGGCCGGTTCGTGGCGCGTTCCAAAGGCGTATGCATCAAAGGAGTAGGCGGTGTGCACATGCAAATCGCCAAAATAGGGATTTCGCTGAGGATTTCTGTCTGCGCAGACCTCGCGTTCCTCACTGTAGACGACTTGAGTGGGATCGTCCCCAGAGTCGGCCTCGACGTCGGTTTCGTCGTCGGCTATCTCCTCGACCACGTCGGTTTCCTCGACCGAGCTATCGGTGGCGGGGGCGGAATCGTCAGAACAGGCCCAGAGAAGAAGTGAGAGGCTCGAGAGAGTTAATGTGGCTGGTACAACACGCATGTGTCGCAACCTAACCGATCCGGGGTCGTCGGTGAAGCTCTGGCCCGTTACAGCCGCATGCCATCACATCACGCTGCGGCGCCGGCCCAACGGGCTAAAGCCGGCAGGAAGGGTACCTCCGTCCTTGAGACTGGCGCGGCAGCGTTCGCAAGTCATCCCGCTGAAATCCACGTCCTCGAAGGTCGCGTCCCGCAGCGTTAGGCCGGTGAGTTCTCCGGATTGCCCTTTGACTTGTTCGAATCCGATACCTTTGGCGCTTAGGAGTGTCCAGCTCACGTCGTCTAGGGTTAGATCCCGCATCGTGCAGTCCGTGAGTTGGCAGTTCTCCATTTCTACGCCCTCAGTCGTGATTGCGTGCCATTCTGTGCGAGTCAGAATGACCGCGTCGAACGATGCACCGGTGAGGTCTGCGCCCGAAAAGGTGCACTCGGTGAGCTGGCCCCGATCGAAGAACGCCCCCTCGAGGTTGGCGTCGCCAAAACGTACTCTCTCGAGGTTGCAGTCGCTCCATTCGGTGTTCGACAGGTCGACGCCGGTAAAATCGAAATCGAGCAGGCGCAGGCCTTCGAACGTCGCGCCCGATACGGACGGATCGTCCATTTCGGCGATGCAATCCGCAAACCCTGCCGCATCGCCCGCGTTGACTCGCCTCACCAGTGTGTCGCTGCTCATTTCTGACTCCGCCGAAAAGTCCGTCAAAGGAAACGCCGTTAGGGTGCACGTTCTGGGCGAAAATCGCTACTAGGTTGGCGAACTCTGATCTCTTTCCCTTCTCCCTTTCCCTTCTCCCTTTCCCTTCTCCCTTTCCCTTCTCC
>CAZDBH010000183.1:0-15155 GCA_964503485.1 uncultured Bradymonadales bacterium
GCTAAAAGCCAATGGCGGAGCCTGGAGCGCTATGCGCGACAGGCTCCTAGTCGGGAACTTCCGGAGAATTCCGTTCGTGCTCGATAGCAATTGTAACCCGCCGAACCGCTGACTCCACCCCCAACTGGTCATACAACCCGAGGGCAACTTCGAGGTTGCCTTCCCGTTCCTCCAACCTGGCAAGCTCCAGCCAGTGGTTGAACGACTCGGGCCAATCCCTCGTGGATGCTTCTAGGATGGATCGGTCATCGTGCCAGTCGGCGTTGCGCGCGATCGTCAGCAGAGCAAACAGGACAACGATTACTCCAGATACGACTGCCGGGATCCAGCGCTTCTGGCGAGTCTCGAAGAAGGAGAATATGGCCACGCAAAACGCGAGAAAAGGGCCGGCGCAGGCGACGTAGAGAAACCGCTCTCCCATCGCGATGATGGTCGGGACAACCTGGCTGACCGGAAAAAGAATGACCGGCATCAACAAGAGGCAAAAGGCCAACTGAGGCTTACGCCGCACAAGCCAGATGGACACGCCAAAGTAGCCGACTAGACAAGCGATGCCGACGAGCACAACTGTTGAGCCCACCTCGGTCTCAATCGGTAGAACAGACCAGTCGTAGAAGAAGTTGAGCCGACCTGGGGAGACCAAGACGCCCAGATAGCGTCCGAAAACGCCGATCATCGTCAGAGCAGTCGCCGAACCGGAGGCATCTCCGAAGTAAGAGAGTGGCGAGGGTTCCAGAAGGGCCGCTCGGATCGCCATGTAGCCGACAGCGAGCAGGACCAGAGGTGCCAGTTCGAGGACTCGCCTGCGCGGATTGGAACGCACCAACAACAGGTCGTGTAGCGCCAGAGCAACCGGCACGCTGACTGCCATTTCCTTCGAGGCGCACCCGGCCGAGAAACAGAGGCAGGCAATCGCAATCACGACCCAGGACCGTTTGTCGTCGGGGCCTCTCGGATGCACCCACGCAAGTAGGGCACCGACATAGAAGAGGCCAGCGAGCAGATCGGTCCGGTATGTGATGACGTCAACGACTTCAGTGTGAACCGGGTGGACTGCAAATATCAGAGCGGCGGCGAACACGCCCCACCGCTGGGTTGGAAACAGACGCATGCCCAAAAGGAACACCAAGACGCAGCACAGGGAGTGCAGCAGGACGTTCGTGAGGTGGAACCCGGTCGGATTTAGGTCCCATATCGTGCGATCGATGGAGTAGGTCAACAGCGCAAAGGGTCGCCAATAGTTGGTGTTGATGGCGACGTCCATCTCGCCAGAGGCGCTAGCCCCCCAGGCCTCATCGAAAGTCGCGAGCGCCGAGCCGATGTCCGCAATTGCCTCGTTTTCGACGATGTTGTAGCGGTCGTCGATGACGAACTCGTTATTCAGGCTGTTGGCAAAGCTCAGAAAGGCGACGAAGGCCACGATACATACGGGAAGGAACAGCTTCTGCTGGGCTGGACCTGACTTCAAGTGCAACTAGCCCTTGTCGACCGCGAATGGTCCCAAGAACAGGTCATCCATATCGGTAGTGAAGAAACACTTGAGCGCATCTTCTGGTGTGTCGACGATGGGTTCGCCACGTACATTGAAGGAGGTGTTGAGCACACAGGATGTACCCGATTGTGCTCCATAGGCGCTAATGAGCTGGTAGTAGTCGTCATTCTGTCGCGGGTTGACCGTCTGAACTCGAGCGGTCCCATCGACGTGGGTGATGGCCCCCAGATGTTCGCGCAGCTCCTTCTTCGTGCTGTAAACACGCAGCATGAACGGGCTCGGAATGCTCCGATCGAAGTAGTCCCCACACTTCTCCTCGAGAACCGAGGGGGCGAATGGCCTGAATGGTTCCCTGAATTTCACGCGCGCGTTCACGGTGTCCTTCACGGCTTCAGGTCCGGGCGCTGCCAGGATACTTCGATTTCCAAGCGCTCTCGGTCCAAACTCGGCTCGGCCATTGAATCGGCCAATGATTCGGCCCTGGTTAAGACGAGAGGCTGCCTCTGCGTACAGATCGGAGGGCTCTCGGAACGTGACCCCGGCGCGAATCAACACCTCTCTCAGGTGGTCAGCGTCGAACTGAGGTCCAAGATAATCGGTCTTCGGATCCGGTTTCTCACGCTCTTCGCCAAAGATCATCTGAGCAGCGTAGAGGGCTGCGCCGGCGCTGGTTCCCGAGTCATGACATGCGGGTTGAAAAAACAGGCTGTCGAAGCCGCTCTCGTCGACAATTCGACCGTTGGCTACGCAGTTGAGCGCGACTCCGCCCGCCATGCACAAGTGATCGAGCCCTGTCTTCTCCTTGGCCAGCTTTGCCAGGTGGATCAGGGCTTCTTCTGCGGCGAGCTGAAGAGAGGCGGCCACGTCCTCGTGGCGCTTTTCGATGGGCGCGTTGGGCAGGCGTGGCTCACCCAACGCTTTGACGAGTTTGTCATTAAATCGAGCGGCACCATCCATGAAGTACGAGAAATAGGAAAGATCTACCTCAAAACCGTCGGCCGAGGGCTTTAAAAGCTCTCTGAACAGCCCAACGTATTTCGGGTCACCATAGCTGGCGAGGCCCATGACTTTGCCTTCGCCGGCGTTGGCTCGAAAGCCCAGGAACGTTGTCACAGCGGCGTATACCGAGCCGATACTGTGGGGGAATCGAACCTCCATGACGGGTTCGATGTGGTTGCCACGACCTTTACCGATAAAGGTGGTGGTACGCTCGCCGTATCCATCGACCGTCAATATTGCCGCTTCGTCGAAAGGTGATTCAAAGAAAGCGTGCGCGGCGTGACACAGGTGATGGTTGATGAAAAAGGCCCTCTTCGGAGAATCCCCAACCGGAAGCGATAGTTCCACAAACGGTTGCTGTGACAGCTGGTCGCCGGGCCAGAGATTGTTGGGCAGACTGTAAAGATACTCGAGATGGCTTCGAGGCGACGCAGTCAGTCGACGATTGGCCGCATCCATATGAAGAATCGGATTCCAGAAGAACGCCACGGCCTCACAGTCTGACAGGACTTTGTCCTCACACCCCAGCACCGAAGTGATGGCTCGGTGTGGAAAGGAGGCGTCGTGTTTTACTCTCGAGCGGCGCTCCTCGGTATAGGCGGATCGAATCCGTCCATCCGAGTAGAGAGCTGCCGCCGCTTCATTCGAGTGATTGATACCAAGAATATTCACGGCAAACCCTTCTCCGCACTATACGCTAGAACTGGCCGCCCAGAACGACGCCCAGGCCATCGGTCGAGAAGCCGAGACCCACTGAAGGAGTGGAGGCAGATTGTGGCTCCCCCGCCAACGTGTCCCAAAGCAAAAAGAACACACCCGCGGTAAGGGACGCTGCCCCCATCACGGTAAGCACCGTCCCGCCGGTCTTGGTATCGAAAACCTCGGGACAGTCCTCGAGATCGCCATCACTGCAGGTCGTATCGCCATCGATGGCGATGAGAACGATTCCGGTAATAGCCGAAACAAGGCCACTCCCCACGAAAACGCTGCCCAGGACCGTCGTATCGGCGTTTGCCAGCAACCCCTGGCCTCGAACCGCGGGAGCCTCGTCTTCGCCTTCGGACAGCGTGACGGAAATCTCTTTGTCCTCGTCCCCATCCGCGACCGGCAGCTCAGATTCGGCGGTTTGGTAACCATCAGCCGAGAACCGCAGCCAATGGGTGCCTCCGGCAACCTCAACCTCGGCATAACCCTGACCGACGTGAGTATCGTTGACGTAGATGTCAGCAGTCGAAGGGGACACGGTAATGAAGAGCTTCGTTCCGAGCGCGGTGACGGCACCGCTCGAAAAGGAGGCAGCCGCCTCCTCGCCCATCTCAGTAACCGTGGTGAGGGCTTCTTCCACCGTGCAGAGCACACACTCGGCGTCGGTGAAGAAGATGCCGTCTCCACTGGACAGGTCGTAGACATCGATAGTGAACGTGTAGATTTCGCCGGCCTCCGACACGCTGGTCGCAACACCTATCTGAGCGCCGGTTATCGCGCCCGCTTCACTGACGCAGCTCGATTCGCCGCCACAGGCCATGAGGCGATCGGCGTCGTCTCCCAGCCGTTGGCGGGTGGCTCCCTCAGTCAGGACGGTGAAGAGAGGGGCTGTGTTCAGTCCATCGTGAACCGCTCGGCGGAAGCGGTCCTGCAGCGCCGGGCCCGTGCCGTCAAAGGCAGTATCAAAGACAATGGCTGTCTCTTGGGCGTTTACGGTCGCAGAACAGCCCAAAATCACTACGAGAACGGTATAAGCTAAGACGGCGTTTTTCATCAGACTTCCCGGTAATGAGGTCACAGGCCTCATGCCGGACCATAGAACAAACAATGCCGGTTTTGAAGCGGGTTGATATCCCTACTGTTCGGGAATTGGATAAAGAGTGACTTGAGCCTGGCTGTCGAACACGAGGACGGTCGGTTCGTGCACGACTTCCCAGTCCTCTTGTCCGCGGTCGCAGCCGGAAGCAACAAAGGTGGCCCGGAACGTCGGATGGTCGACCTTGCGCGGTCGGTGGCCCGCAAACAATGGTTCTCGCCTGCGGACCGGGTCGTCAAAGATGCCTTCAATGGTTCGATAGCGAACCGGCTGACCCATGCATGTAGCGATCAGTACTCGACCATCTGAGATGACGACGTTTTGCACCGGTGGGACCTCCGACTGACTTGCCCGAGCGATTGTCCGGGCGGCGATCAGGCTCTGGCCCAGTGTGTCGACAAGGCCCTCGATATCTTCGGACAAGTCGCGCTGTGGGCGAGCCTGTCTGATCTGATCGGCGTAGTAGTGAAGAAGGAGCTCGCTGGGATGGCGACCGTGGATGTTGTTTCTCGTGCGCTCAGAGAGGGTGTCGAGGAGACTGTCACGATAGCGATCAAAGTCTGTGAGAGGCCCCTCGTGTCCCAAGAGCCATCGACGACACCGATAGGGAGGGCCGGCGTCGCTCCGCAATGACGGGATTCGTTCCCCAGACCAGCCCATGATGCAATGGGCTTTGATTCCCTTCACCGTTTCGCCAAAATCGAGCGAACCGGGCTGGGCCAACCGCTTCTGAAGCAGCACTTGCTTGTTTTGGAAGTACCCGAGACCCCAGCCAAATCCGGTGTCAGGTGACGACACATTCAAGGCTCCGGCTACTTGGTGGAAGGCACTCTCCACCAGCGCAAAGTCATTGCATAAGTAGCCGAACAGTGAACCCATCACGCACTCCGATTAGTCTCTACATCAAGAGTAACAGGAGTCGGAGCTTAATTCATCCCGGGGCTCAGGCTTGCACCGGTACACGAACGAAGAATCGGCCGCCTCCGGAGGGCGCTGTGTCGACCCCGACGGCGAATCCGTGAGCCACAGCCACCATCTGGGCAAAAGCCAATCCCAGTCCGTGACCGACCCGTTCTGTCACCTCTGTGTTGAGTCGCACGAAGCGTCGGAAGATATGGGGACGCTCGCACTCAGGTACACCGCTGCCAGCGTCATCGACACACAACAGAAGACCATCGCGGTCGGCCTCGGCGCGCATGGCAACGGTGCTGCCGTCCGGACTATGCCGGATCGCGTTTTCGAGGAGATTCACGAACACCCGTGTCATCATGTCGAAATCTACGTTGACCGTCGCCTCTCCGAAGTCGGCTAAATCCTGTTTGATTTCGATGGCCCGTGGGGTCCCCAAGGGACGAACCGCAACAACCGCTTCTTCGACGAGGTCATCCAGCCGGACCAACATCCGCTCCAGCTTGAAGGCACCGGCGTCGCTCCGGGCGAGATCGAGCATGTTGGTGACCATTCGTTCCAATCGGTGACTGGCAGCTCTGCCTTCACTGACTAATCGCAAGGCTGCATCACCTTCGATTTGTTGTTCGAGCAAATGGAGTGTGCTCAAGACAGATGCGATGGGGTTCCTCAAGTCGTGAACCAGGTACTCCGTGAGTTCTGACTGAATGGTCCGTGCTTGCTTCATGCGACGCAACGAGTCCTGCCTCGTGCGTGTATTGCGAATCTGGGTTTCGAGGACCGCCAAAAGTTCTTCTTCGTGAACAGGCTCAACGACGGTGGCGTTCGCTCCGCATCGCAACGCAGTCAGTCGTTTCTCGAGTCCTTCCGGTACCAAGCCTACGACGGGAAGAAGTTGAAGCGGATTTCGCTGAACGACCTGGCGTGAAAACCATTTTGCGTCGGTCGGATCACCTCGAAAACTAACAATGGCGATGTCGATCACCAGTTCATCGATGGCCCGCAGGGCGATGTCCGGGGTATTGCAGTCTACGAGTTGATAGCCCGCCACCTCCAACCGTTCACGCCACGCAGTGTGGTGGATTTCAGGCGCCATAACGACTGCCCGACGATCGAGATTTGCAGCAGGGAACTCCCCTGTTTCCCAAATCATGTGCCTGCCTTCAAAAGACCCACGGCTGCGATGAGCCGAATAGTGAAGAGACGATGATCGAGAAGGTCACGGTACAGATGCCGATAAGACCTCGGCGACCGAGAAATGCTCTCGTCGAGAAATGCGTAAAACGCTTCCAAGTTTTGCTCCGAAGGAACCGGGATCGCGCCACCCGAATCCTCTGTCGAATAGTAGAGCCTAGCGGCGAGCGCGGCGACTTGGGAGTCCTGCGAACTCAAGAGGAACTCAAAGTCTCCCCTGCACTCCGACAACTCCTCTTGAGCGCCGATCTCCGTCCGGAGGAACCAAAGAAACTCGAGCGACCTCACCGTATCGGTGCCAATGCGAAGGCGCGGACACAGTCGATTGGTCAGGATACTCGGATCCCATTCGAGCAACAGCTCGGAAATGTAGAATTTGAGGTCGGGGTCGGGTTCGCCGAGGCGGTCCATGAGCTCCAGAGGAGTGACCCCCAAACCGACCAAGCCATTCAACGCCGCCAACCGAATCTCAGGGCGCTGGTGGTCGAGGAAGGACAGGAATGAATCTCTGAGGTCCGGATCGGAGAGGCCAGAGAGGGCGCGTAGGGCCTCGAGTGTGAAGTCACTGCGCCCGTCTCTCAACGTGCCCAGCACGTCGCGCAAGCCACTGCGATCACCCAAACGAACGAGGGCTAGCATTGCGAGCTCTCGTTCGTCTTGTTCGCCGTTGGCCCGAATCCAACGCAGGAAGGGCCAAGTGCTCGGTAGCGGCGATGAACCCAGTGCGCGAAGCGCCCACAGTCGCCCCTCGTGATCCTCTGCTCCAAGCGAAGTTGATATGCGGTCGATTGTGGCGGCGTGCTGCCTATCCACGAGAAGACGGAGCGCTTCGCCTGACAACTCCGGATCGTCCTTGAGGTAGGCAATCACAAACTCGTCCGACAGGATCTCGTCGGCGGAGCCGCTCAGCAGAGCGTAGCGAAACGCTGCGTCCCGTAGGTCACCGAGGTTCTCACGTTGGGCAAGCTCGAGCGCGCTCTGTTGAAAAGAGGGCCGACCTAAACGCAGGGCCAATAAGAGGGCGTCTCGGCGAGATTCTCGTGAGCCCGTTCCGATGTCCTGCAGGAGGGCTCGCTCTGCACCATCCTGCCGGAGTTCGAGCTGGGCACCGATTGCGCTGTAACGGACCAGTAGGGATGGGTCATCGGCCCCAGCTCTGAGCCGCTCTTGGAGGTCTGGCAGACCCGACGCGGCAAGCAACCGCATGGTCTCGGCACGCACGGTTGGGTCGTCCGCAGCGAGCCCTTGCTCAATCGGAGCCATCAACTCGGCACGGACCGGCCAAACCTCTTCTTCATCGCCGCAGGCGACCAAGAGAAGCGACATGGCACAGGCTGCGAGCAGCGTGCACCGAAATCGACAGGTCTTGTAAGGTTCGTGTTGCATAGTGACTCGCATCGAGCCTTCAACCACGGGCTGAGATCCACTCGACGATCGAGCCCATGATGGACTCACCTTCGGGTTCATTCAAGACCTCATGGTACAGACCGTCGTACACTTCGATCGTTTTATCCTCCGAGCCGAGTGAGGCGAAGAGTTTCTTCGTCATTTCGGGGTCGACTAGCTTGTCGTCTCCAGCCTGGATGACAAAGAGCGGCGTCTTGATGCCGTTGGCGTTGGCCAGGATTCGCTCCTGGGCGGCTACGACCTCAGTGAACCACCTCGCGGAGGCAACGCCGTGAACGAGTGGGTCGGCCACATAGGCCTTAACTACCTCGGAGTCACGCGACACAGTCGAGGCGTCAAGGTCAGCGGGCAGCGACAAAGTGGGTATGAGCCGGCTCATCGCACGACCGACGATCGCCTTCCACGCCGGTACTTTGAACGCAAAGCCGATGTTGGGTGACGTCACGATTGCGCCGCGCAGTGCCTCGTTTCGCTCGGAAAGATAGACGAGCGAAATCAGACCGCCCTGCGAGTGACCCAGAATGTACAAGGGGCTTTCGGGACTTCGATTGCGCGCCGCGTCGACCGCCGCCTGGGAATCGTCCAGGTAGTCGTCGAAGCGGTCGATATGGCCCCGTCGCCCACTGGACTGTCCGTGGCCCCGAAAGTCGAACCGAAACCAAGCCATTCCGGCTTCTTCGAGCAGCCGGACAACGTGATCGTAGCGCCCGCAATGTTCTCCGTAGCCATGAAAAATCACGACCATTGGACCGTCGTGATTGGCCGGCACCGAACACTCGTAAAAGAGGGTTGTTTCGCCGCTGCTTTCGATGAAACCTCGGCCCGTCGATGAGTTGCTTCCCGCCATTTCTTGAGCCGCGCTCACTCTTGTCTCCAACGCAAATACCTCCGGATCCATAACATGAGCCCTGGAATGTTGATATACACTTGTGGGAATGTATAGTTGTGCTCGCCGCTTCCCAGGAAGGGTAGTTCGGCGTTGGAGACCCAGCTTGCTTTACCTTCAGCCAGGTTCGAAAATACGTGCCTTCACACTGGAGGAGTCCCTCGGGAAAGGGGGGATGTCATCTGTCTGGAGAGCCACCCACGCTGAGACCAAGCAAACCTACGCACTAAAGGTGCTCCACGGCTCGTTGGCCGATGATGAAGTCGTGCGCCAGCGCTTCGTGGAAGAAGGGCTGATCCAGGCACGAGTGGCTCATCCGCACGTGGTCGCTATCAAAGGCCGTATCGAAGCCCATCCGATCCACGCTCTGGTCATGGAGTACATCGATGGCCCAACCTTGGATCAAACGGTACGAGAACGGCCGCTTGGGCTCTTGTTGAGCGAAATCAAAACCGTCTCGACCGGACTCCTCAGCGCCCTGAACGCCGCTCATCGCCGCGAAATCGTGCACCGAGACGTCAAGCCCAGCAACGTGCTCTTGGCGCAAGAGATGTATTCGGTGACCCCAAAATTGACTGATTTTGGTATCGCCAAGTTCAAGTACGGCAGGTCACGAACGGTGACGGGAGCTCCGATGGGCACGCCCCACTTCATGGGGCCCGAACAACTCCGCGATAGCAAGAGTGTGACCCTGCTGTCCGATATCTACAGTTTCGGAGTTTCCCTTTTCTACATGGTGACCGGGTCGTATCCCTTTGACAAAGACGACCTCAACGCGCTCATGGTCAACATCGTCAGCGGCGACCACGCCCGGGCGTCGACCCTGAGGACGAACTTGCCCCCACAAGTCGACGACCTGATTGAGCATTGCATGGCAAAACTGCCAAGTGATCGACCTCAGTCATGCAGAGAGGTCATCGAGCTGATCCTATCCATTGACTGGACGGACCAAGAGGAAGACACCACCCTTCGGCGCAGCGTTACCGGCGAGGCCGAGGCTGTGCGGAAAAGGGAGTCGGCAGAGCTTGCGGCGGTCAGACAGCGCGTCCGATCGGTGGGCGAGCCCACCGATTCCCCGGTCAGAGTGGCCCCGCGTCGGCAGACGAGTCCACACGCCAGGGCCTCGGCGCCTACAGCCGAACATATCTCTACCTCCGCTCAGACCGTCCAAGTCACACCGCTGCGCACTAGCGGGGCTCACGCAGCTCCGCCACCCATTCCGCTGGATGCGGTTGACGACGAGCCAGAGTGGATCGATCCCGATGATTTCTCAGGAATCGATATTCAAGACGATTCGGATGATGATGAGGACCTAGCGGCCGCATTCCGTACCGGTGGGCGTCGCAACCTGGTCATTCTCGTATTGTTGGTCCTAATCTGCGCAGGCGGGGCCTACTTCTTCTTGCAGGGAGACGGAAGCGACTCCAGCGAGGAAACCGCGAACACCGGCGACGTGGCCGAAGACTCAGCTGATGCCGGGTCGAGCGATGACGACGCCGTCGCCAGTGGCTCCGGAGACGCGGGTGAGGTAGGGGCTGATGCCGTCGCTGCGAGTTCCGACGCCCAGGATGGGGCAGACACTGCAGACTCCGCATCCGATGCCGCCCAACCCGAGGTTGTCGCCAACAACGAGCCCGACGAAGAGCCTGTTCAAACAGCCGTCGCGAACGAGACCGAGACCAGAGCCGAGCGCGACCGGCAGAGGGAACGCGACCGGGAGCGTGCCCGTGAGCGGGAGCGCGAGCGAGAAAGGGAACGTGAGCGGGAACGTGAGCGGGAACGTCAGAGAGAGCGCGAGCGAGCCCTTGCCGCTGAGCCTACGCCTTATGACGGTAGCCTCGAAGGGCAGACTGATGCCGTGCTGGGGCGCACTCGGAACACGGGCAACAACGGTGAATCGAGCAACAACCAGGAGTCGAACGATGACTCTGGCCAGAGTTCACAGGCCGCCGCTCAACCCGAGGGGCCGACTGAACTCACTCCGCTGCAGATCAACAGCGCTCTGCGTGGAGAACGAAGCGCGTTCAGAGCGTGTTTCGATCCGGCGGACGGCTCCTCCGTCACGATTCGGATCAACGTTCGTCCGGACGGATCGGTGGGTTATGCCAGCGCGACTGACTCTGAATCAAATCCGACCGTCGTACGCTGCCTGGTGGGGATTCTGTCTTCGATCGAGTTCGAAGAATTCAACGGCTCGCCAATGAACGTACGTCATCGCTTCACGAGGGCTGGACCCTGAGATTCGCAGCGGGTCGCAATCGACCGCCGCTACACACCCAGCTCCCTATTCCTCGCCTTCTCCCGAGTTGTTCAGAAAGTACCGTTGGTACGAGTAGGAGCGACGATTCGAGAAGGAAAAGTCGCTTGAATCGAAGTTGTCGTAGTCGAACGAAATGGCGTTGACCGCTGTGATGGTGAGCACTAAGTACCCGCTCGGGAAGATGCCTGTCGCGGCGTCCTCCGGCCAGTACGGCAAGTTCACACGCTGCTCGCGCCCCGGCACCAGCACGTCCCAATAGACGATTCTTGTGTCGCGCGGATCGGCAATCGAGATGTCGTAGAAGTCCGGCCAGTTGTCATTGGTCAACTCCCACTCCAGATATCTGCCAATCAACGGATCGGCGCTGCCGGGTGTCGTCAATCGAACAACTGGCGTGAACTCCGGCAGGATCATGACGTCTTCGGGATTGCTCACACCGTCGAGGAAGACGATCGAGCGAGGAGAACCGCGGTTGGTATAGGCTCCACCCACCACGAAATAGTCGGTTCCGACTAGGTCGCCTTCAAGTGGGGGATAGCAACAATCTGTGAAGATGTCCTCGGTTCCAGCCAGTATCTCGGGCAAGCCATAATAGCCTTCACTGCCAAAATGAAGCCACGGCCTGTGCCGCAGATTATCTGGACCGCTCTCGAGGTCGAGTGGAGGATTGACCGCCTTAATGGTCAACGGTTCCGTCAACTCGATGTTGCATTCGATATCGACCTCGAGGACTTCGCCCGCGACTACGAACAGTCGCCGTTCCACCCCGAGTAGTAGAGGCTGGAAGGTGTTGGTTTCGTCATTCTGGACGCCACACATCGCGACAATCGCGACTTCGCCGAGCCGACTGTTTAGCGTATATTGACCGTCATCTTCCATGACATTGCCGAGCCCGGGGGCCACCGATGACCCGATGAATGGATGGGGTTGGGTCGTGATGACCGACCCCATGATGCGCTCGTTTGGTCCTGGATTGACTATCTTGTGCAGGCCGGTCAACCGCCCAGTGATGGTTCCGTGGGTAGTCTCTTGGAATTCGGGCACGCACATCGCATCGAATTGTTCCTGCGTAGTCGCTTCGACGCCGCAGAACCGGTCGACCAGACACACTCCCGGTGCCTGGAAAGGCGGACCGCATGTGCAGACAAACTCATCGCGACACCCATCGGCAGCGAAACAGGGTCCGTCGGGGACGCATGACAGCACAACGGTCACATTCGTAGCGCCAATCGATTGAACAGTGGCCGAACTGAACCCCAGTCGGGTGGCATTAATCGTCTGTTCACCACTCAGGTCGTCTCCCGAAAAGGTGATCTGTCCATTTGCGTCAGTTTCACCGCTGTACATGGACTCACCGCGCACGTTTAGCTGAACGTATGCGTCGGGGAGCGGAATACCGGTATTACTCAGTACCGTGACGTTGACGCTGCCGACTACCTCACCGCCCCAGCCGCCCCACTCCACGCTCGATGGATCGTAGTAGAGGAATCGCTCCGGCGAGACCACGACGTCATCGAATCGACTAACAGTCACGTTTACGTAACCCGGATCGTGTGGCGGTGTGACCACTCGAATGGTCGCGGAGTCGAGCACTGACATCGACATGACGTCCAGGTCAGCGAAAACGACGTCCATGGGTTCGACGAAGCCGCGACCTCGGATCAAGACGACGTTCCCTCCAGCGACACTGCCGCTATTCGGTGAGAGCCCGAAGACCTCGACTTCTGAGACGTACTCATATCCATCGATCAGCGTTTCGCTGATACCCGAAGGGATCGCGACTTCGACGTCTGTGAATCCCAGAACGCCCTGGGGCGTAAGGCCCGTCATCACCGTCGAGGATTCGACCTCGACATCGATCGCGCTCAATCCGCCGAAGTAGATGCGCGTGCCGTCGGTGAACCCGCCCCCCGTCAGTCTGAACGGCGTTCCACCCGCCACATCGCCGCTGGACGGGCTGACGCCACGAAGCTCGATTCCCGGCACGTAAGTAAAGCTATTGTGGAGCGTGTCCAGCCCACCATCTGCGGTGACGCCGACATCGACAGTTTCGGGTGCGTGGCTTGGAGCGCGTACCACGATGAAGTCGTCACCAGACGACAAGACCTCCGCATCGACCCCGCCAAAAGACACCCGAAGTGGGTCGTGAAGACCGATGCCGAAGCCCGAAAGCACAACCTCGTAGCCACCACTCGCGGCCCCTGTATCGGGAGCGATGTGTTCTAGGCCGTCTGGGTGGTCATCGGGCAGGAAAAGAAAACCGTTGGCTAGTGCGAATTCGCCACTGGTCTCACTCGAAACGAGCACTTCGACTCGCTGATTTGCAGGGCCAGGCGGGGTTTCGACTCCGACCGGGTCGCCATCTTCTTCTGGCCAGTCTGTTACCGAGGCTTCGAGCAGGCCGAATTGAACCCACAGATCGGGGGCTCCCAGGGCAGTGGACCCCCACAGCTCGACTGGCTCACCACCGCTGGCTCGTCCGACGCCCGGAACGACAGCTTGCAGCGTCATCGGAGTGTAGTAAGTGAACCCGTCTTCGGCGACAAAGAGGCCGTACTCATTACTTACCCTGACTGCCTGCGGCCCCGGCACACCAGGCGGCGTTATGGCTCGAATCATCCCGCTCGAGATCACCTCGGTACCGGCCGTCACCCGGCCGCCGATTGAGACACTCGTCGAGGGTGTGAAGCCGGCCCCGGAGATCTCAAATGGCATTCCACCTGAAACAGGACCCGAGTCCGGCAGGATCCGGTCTACTTCTATTGGTGAGACGTAGAGGAAGACACCGGGGAGGTCGAACTCCTCATCGCCGTCCAGGGCTTTCACACTGACACGACCTGCGCCGTTTTCGGGGCTGACACACAGTATTTTGGTCGAGTCTACGAAATCGATATCTCGGCACAACTCAGCCCCGATATAGATGTCGGTCGTGGCCGTCAGGTTGCGTCCCAGAAGTACGAGATTGGTACCACCGTTGGTTGGCCCCTGTGCCGGAGCGATACTCAGCAGCTCGAGAATCGGAGCGGGCGGTTCGAAGGGGTCCTCCGGCTCCTGGATGGGGACATCGGGCCGGTACACATCTTCCTCGACCCCGGCATCAACTTGCACCGACAGATCGACGTTTCCCGGGACCGGATTATCGAGCTCACTGCTGGACGGGGCTTCCACGTTCGCGTCGGCCTCGCCGGTTGTTTCGACGGCCTGAGTCGATTCGGGTTGGCCACAACCAATCGAGAGTCCCAGCAGACCGATCACAAACATCGCGACCAATCGGCACCGTTGTGATGAAGTGCTCGTCATTTGTCCGTTGTTTAACCGAGTTCGACGATCGCATCTGGGGTGGTCGTCCCACGCCCCTCGCATGATCCGATCCTCATTCCACTGACAAGAGGATGCCATAAAGGATGGTGCCGTTCCAGGAACAATAGGGATTCCGCCGCCAGCGCGTCAGTTTTCTTCGACTGGAAAGCTCATGGTCACCTCGAATCCCCCCGATTGCCGATTGCTGACCGCAATCCGGCCTCCGTGGTCCAAGATGATCTTTTTGACGATGGGCAAGCCCAGTCCGGTACCGTGGGCTTTGGTCGTGAAGTAGGGGTCGAAGATGGTCTCCAACTTCTCCGTCGGGACACCTGGCCCATTGTCCAGGAGCACCAGCATGAGCCGCCCCTCCTCTTTAGAAATGCGGAACGTCATGATCGGGCTGTCTCGATCGGCTTCTTCGGCCGCATCGGCAGCGTTCTCAACGAGATTGAACAGCGCCCGGCGCATCATATTGTGGTCGAGAGCGACCTTCGTTTTTAGACACGACTCCGAAATCTCGAGCCTGATTTGAACTCGCTCTGTTAGCTGGGGGTTGGTGCGTAGGAAGTGACCCAGAAACTGAGCCAAGATTTCGGGCGATGTCTCGACCTTGGGAAGCCGAGCAAACTCGCTAAACTCGCGGACCAGTTCACGCAGGGTCCCGATTTCCTCCCCCACGATTTCCATCGTGTCGTCGAGGAATACCCGAAACTGATCGGGTTGGTCAGCCACCGAATCATAGGTCTCGTGCAACTGCTGAACCGACAACAGAATGGGTGTCAGAGGATTCTTGATCTCGTGGGCCAGTCGCCGCGCGATTTCTTGCCACGCCGACAGACGCTGAAGATAGGCAACCCGTTCTTGAGAGGCACGAATATCCTCGACCATGCTATTTAACTGCCGG
>CAZDBH010000184.1:0-15154 GCA_964503485.1 uncultured Bradymonadales bacterium
AACGGTCGTTCGCGAGAGGGAGCTTGCGTCTTACATCGATACGCGGGAGCTGCATGCCGCATTGGCCGACTACGTTAGGACGGACGACACAACGGTGGTGCGTCAAAATGAAATAGGCCGGTTCATCGATACCACGGAACTCGACCTCGCGCTCGGGAACTACCTCGATAGTAGAGAACTCCAGATCGTCTTGACCGACTACGTTAGGACGGACGACACGACGGTTGTCCGCGACACCGACCTGGAAGACTATGTTCAGAGCAGCACGCTGGGCGGTTATGTCACCGTTCGCTGGTTCGATACCGTATTGAGAGGGTACGCGACCAACTCGAGCTTGGGGTCCTATCTGCGAACAGCTGATTTGGACGACGAGCTGTCGAGAACCTCTACCATGCACTCGATCAGCGACATGTTTGACTCACTCAACACCGAAGTGACTCGCAACCGGTTCACACTGATCAACTCTGTGGATCCGAATCTCGTGCCTCTGGACTTCGACAACCCGATCGTGATCAACCCGATCGGAGATTGACTGCCCCAGATAGGACAGCGGGGCACCCGCTGTCACCCAACCTCTGAAGTGGTCGCTCAGCTTGTTGCGACTCGTAGGAGGATCAGCCCACCAGCAGGTAAAGGAACATTGCGACCACCGGCGCCATGATGATGAGAACGTACGGGAGGAGTCGGCGTAGTGAGGCCGCAGCCTTGATCGGCCATTCTGGTTCGAGAAACCCAAAAGTGGGCCGACCGTCGGCGTTCAGCTGAAGGCTCCAAAACAACCCAGCGAAAAGGTAGAGGGAGGACGAGGCACCTATGTTGTACGCCCATGTGATCGGGTATTCGCCATCGCGCAGCAACAGGTACCCATCGTACGACCAACTTGCCGAGAACATCCACACGGCAACGGCAACGAATGTCGCCGGCGCGGTACTCTGTCTGCGCAGGCAGCGAAAGAGAGTACCCACCGCCCAGGGCGCAGTCGTGTACGCCAGGATAGCCATGAAGGCGGCATCGACGTAGTCCCACGTCGGGTCACCGGTATAGGGCGCCATGACCACGATACCGGCAAGCGCTACCGAGAAGAATCCAATTTTCCAAGGCACCAAGATGTGGCGCCAGTACTCGCTTCGGAACAGTTCGATTTCGGCCCGCCGGACGATGGCAACCAACAGTGCGACTAGGCAGAAGGCTGCCCAACACGAAACGTAGATATAGGCGGTTGAGAGGTCCATACGGAACAGGCTCCTTCAACCACTAGAAGGTCGCGGATAGAGGCTGCTATTCCGTCAGTTAAGGAGTTCTCGGTCCGGTGAAATGCAAGCTTCGGTCGGGAGGGAGATGGCGCCCAGGTCGACTCAAGGAGCCCACTCGCTGGCTGCGAGGGTATAGTCGTGGTTTCGCCCCCGGTCGTAGCTCCCGACCCATATCCGATAGGTGCCGGGCACGAATGGGCCGTCCAACCGGGGGTTGAACCCCACGGTGTCATCGTTGCACATCCAACCGCTGGGGCCGTGAAGAACCAGGGTCGTATCACCGCTGGAGGCAACGTCAAAGCGCAGGTAGTTGAACGAGGAGTTGAGGGTGAGAACGTGATTTGGTGCGCCCGACACGAACCCAGCACAATTCGAGGCTTTTCCGATGTCCAATTCTGCGGCCGAAACCGTTCCCCCGGACGTGCCGGTGACGAGGTGCGGGTCAGGTAGGAACCCACTGGTTAGGGCGCTGTTTCCCGAAAGGCCATTGGTCGCTGCCACGTCGAGATCGATACCCGTCGGTGGGTCGACTGGAACCTCGACTGCTACAACGACTTGTTCTTCGACAACGGGCTGTACGGGGATAACCGGGACGGGCGTCGTCGTCGGCGTGTCTGAGCTCGCGGTCGTGTAGATCTCCGGGTTTTGGCTCGTGACTTCCAGCGTGTAGGGCAGGTTCTCGCCCGGGTTGTAGCTTCCGACAAACACCCGATAGGTTCCAGGGGCCCATTGGCCGGACATGCCCGGGTTGAGGCCGACCGTGTCATCGGTGCACCACCACCCAATCGGGCCCTGGACAACCAACGTGGTATCGCCGGACGAGGTCACCTGAATCGAGAGCCAGTCAAAGTGCTCGGTCAAGGTCAGAACATGCTGTGGGTTCGATGGAATCGAGCCGAAGCAGCCACCGAGCGGCGTGCTACCGTGAGCGCTGCCGTCGACCGGTCCCCCGGCTGTACCCCTGAGTGTCTGCGGGTCCGGCGAGAAGCCGGGCGTGAGTGTTTGGGCGCTTGCAGAGCAACCCAGAACGCTCAACGCCAAGATGGTTATGAAGCGAAACGTTCTCATGAATCTTCCAGTCACTGCGAATGGCGGCATCATAACATGTCCGGCCCAGTTTTCACGCCTCGTCTGGCCCCTTTTTCCGACTCTTGTGTGGCCTCTTTTCGAGAGCGAGGCCACCGCCGTCGTCGGCTGCTAGTGTGAGTCCGCCGTCGCCTCCCGCGTCCTCGCTGAGCGCCAGATGACCCCCGTCACCATCGATTTGAAGACGAGTCATGATCGCCGCGATCGTGTCTTTCACCGCCCCTTTTGTCTCTCGGTCACGAAATGACAACGAGCGGAGGCTTGCGATACATTCCACATCCCCAATCTGCCCAAGGACGGAGAGCGCCTTGCGACATTGGGCGGCCGGCAGGCCCTCGAGTTTCACGAGAATCGCAAATTGGGACTTTGCAGACCCAAACTCTGCCAGAGCGGTGAGAACCGCGTCAGCGAGCCGCGCGTTGCGATGTCCGACGAGCCACTCAATTTTGATTCTGGCTGGCTCGTACTTCATCGACCCGAGAGCGTTGACCGCGAAAAGGAAATGCTCCTCGCCAGCGCGCTCACCCAGAATACTCATCAGTATTGGCGCGAAGGATTGCCCCGGTAGGTGGTTCTCTAGGTGCTTAAGAGCAGCAAGCCGACTCTTGGAGTCGACATCCTTGCGCAGGGCGAGTTGGCAGATCGTATCGATCGCTTCGCTCCCGACGAAGATGGCCGCCTCCAGTTGGAGTAGCGGTTCATTCACGACCAAATTGGTGCGAACGAATCGCCCGACCGCCTCCGACTGGGGTAGGGTTTTGATCAGGAGCCTCTGGAGCAGAAGTCGCCGCTGATGGTCCCGATCACTCGAATGAAACAAGGTCTCGACATGCTTGGCGAGACATCCAAGGGCGGTCTCGAGGGAAGAGGCAGCCCCAATCGTCTGATCGACCAGAGTGATTAGGTCTTTCGGAACCTCCGGCCGCTTTGGGATATCGCGGACGTACACGCCCGAGAGAACTCCGGTATCGGCGCAATCAAAAAGCCCGTACACCTCTTCTGAATTGGCCAGTGTCTCCAGCGCCAGTGCTTCCTGCCACAGCGGTTGAAGCAGAGCTGCCTCTTTAGGAAGTATCGAAGTCCTTCCGCGGCCGAGCCCCACGGAACCAATCGAGAATCCTCGTCCCGCCTCGCTCTTCAGCCACACTCTCACCCGGGTGATGGACCTTGCCTTGCTGGAGACTCCCACCTGATAGCCTTTTCTTACACCGGTTAGCAGGAAGTCATCTGCCTGTTCTAGTTTCATTTGACTGGCTGCACGCCCCCAGGCTTGTTTGTCGAATCGGTCCTGGCGTCTACTCGCGAGAAGCCTCGGCTTCACGAGGCGTTTAGTATCGACCGCACGGTGCCGAATCGCGTTTGCGACCACCAGTCCGCACGCAAGGAAACAAACCAACCACACCAGGCCGACGCCCATCTAGGCATCCTTCCCAGTCGCATCGTCGGACAGCGACACAGCGCCGCCCTCGCTTCCGAGACTCAGCTGCCCATCGCTGCCGGCAGAGCTGATCGAGAGGCGACCGCCTTCCAGATCGACGCCAACTCGGTCCCTGATGCAGTAGATCGCGGTCTCGACGCCGAGCTGAAAGGTCTCGTCTACGAAGCCTCCATCAAAGAGTGACTTGAGGGGCTCAATCGAGTCGAGCGTACCAATCACAGCCAACGTGTCGACAGCCTCGCTCACTACCTCGGGGTTTGGATGGAGCAGGGTCTTGATGACGGCGGCTTCGGCATCGGCAGCGGCATCTCGTCGCCTGCGCAGCGCCTGCAAAACAGGGATCCGCAAGCCTTCACGGCTCTCCTCGAGCAGCGCCAGGAAAGCCGGCAGGATGTCCGGATGGTACTGGCTGGCAAGGGAGTGAACCGCAATGTTTTTCAAGTTCGGATTGTGGCGTTCTTTGAGTAGCTGCAACATCACCCGAGTTACCAGCTCACTATCAGCACGCTTCTCGAGTTGTCTGATGGCTCTGATTCGGGTGTTTGCCGGCTCGACGATCGCGGTAGCCACATCGGCTAGCACCTCCTGCACATCCGGGCCCCCCCGCTTTGTTGCGGCGAGCACGCGAAGGCCGCCGTCGCTGTGCCTCAGAGCCCACTCGAGGGCCCTGTCAGTTACCGCGTGTTCAGGAAAGAGTGCGGTCAGGCTGGTAAGCCCTGTCAATCGCGCCCGATAGCCGTGAGCCTCGGCCGTGGCCGCGAACAGGGCCTCCGGAATCTTCTCAGTCAGAGAGGCGATCGAATCCGCAGAAGAGGCGAATAGTTCAACTTGCCTAGGCCAGTCCTTCGAGGAGCTGAAGCGAGTGACGATCTCCATCACCATGAGGCCCTCGACCAGAGCTAGACTCGGACTGACCATTAGGTTCTTGAAGCGCGCTACGTCCAGTTCGTGCTCGTCCTCGAGCTTCAGGAGCGCAGCTTTCATGGCTTTGTTCGCTTCTCCACTGGCCGCTGTGTCATGACGGCGCCCGCGGATTCCCATCGAGTTCAAGGCACGCTCAACGACTGATGGGTCGCCGATTGGATAGCCCAGCCTGACTCCCAATTCGGTCGAGACCCTGAGGACGTTCGAGCCGTTCGATAGACGACCTGCTCGGACGAAGACCTCCCGACCACCCACGGTACCGCGAGCTTCGGTGGCGTTCGAGTCGGCGTGAATCCAACCCAGTGCATTTGCCAAATTGGCCACGAAAAGACGCGTTCGGGCCTGGGCTGCCTGTTCCTGTTTGGCCTCGCGGGTCGGGTCCGACAGTGGCAGCCGTCCGAGTGTAGGTCCTTTCGATAGTCTCGCAATCGCGAAAACGGTGAGTCCGATGGCGATTCCGATAAGGGCCGTGATCACAGCGAGTCAGTCTCAGGCTCTGGGTCCCCAGGAGCTTCGGGAATGCGTTTGCCGACGACCATGAAAAGGACCACGATCAAAGCAAAGCCTGTCAGTATCGCTACGATCCACGGTGCACCGGCCGCGACGAGCACATAGCCGACAGAGGCGACTGCCATACAGCTCAGCGCATAGGGCATCTGGGTTTTCACATGGTCGAGATGGTCGCACGAGCTCGCCATCGAACTCATGACCGTCGTGTCACTTATCGGCGAGCAGTGGTCCCCCATGATCGCGCCATCGAGAACGGCGGCAGCGGACAGAAGCACCAGGATGACACTCCCGTCGCCACCCTGGGTCATCTCCCAGGTCCAGGGCAAGATGATCGGAAGGAGAATCCCCATCGTTCCCCAGGAAGTACCGGTCGAGAAGGCGATGCCAGCAGCCAATAGAAATGTGAATAGCGGGAAGATGAGCGCGGGGATCGAATCGCCCACAGTTGAGACGAGGAACACGTTAGTACCCAAGTCTCCACATACCGATTGGATGGCCCAAGCCGAGATAAGTATGGCGATCGCCAGAGCCATGGCCGGGACGCCGCGGGAATAGGTGACGAGGGCCGACGGCAGCGACAGAATTTTCTGAGACACAGCGAGAAAGATGACGACCGCGCTGCCCAACAACGCCGCGTAGAAAAGTACTTTGCCAGAGTCCGCATGCCCAAAAGCATACTTCCAGCTGTCGAAACTCAAGACCCGGAAGTCGTGGGCCGCCTCAATGCTCGGCCTTCCAAAGAGGAGCATGCCGGCCAGAACGCTTGCGATCACGACGACAATCGGCACAACAGCGATGTGCCACCGGTATCGGATGCCCACGGGGGGCAGGATTTCCGAGATGGAGCGGCTCGTAAGCGGGCGAGCGTTAGGTGCCAGTACCTCGCCCGTCTTCGCAGCCCGGGTTTCAGCCCGGAGCATTGGCCCGAAGTCGCGGTTGGACACTGCGCCGGTAAAGACAAAAAACAGGCAGAAGAGACAATACAGCCGCAGTGGCAGCATGGCCACGAACAGGCCATATCCACTAAGTGCGACACCCGCCTCGAGTTGAATTCCGGTCTGATCGATCAGCGTTTGCAGAATACCGACCTCGAAGGCGATCCAGGTCGATATGATCGCGAGCCCGGCGATGGGAGCCGCGGTTGAGTCGACCAAATAGGCGAGTTTTTCACGCGAGATACGCCGCCGATCGGACATAGGGCGCACAGTGGTACCGACAACAATGGTGTTGGCGTAGTCATCAAAGAAAATGACGAGCCCCATCAAGGCGGTTGCAATACGTGTCGACTTGGCCGACTTGGCGACTTTGGTAAGTACGTCGATGACGCCTTGGCTCCCACCGGCCCGAGTCGCCACAATCACCATTCCAACCAATGCGCAGGTGAACCCCACGATGTAGAGGGAGAATTCATCGGCGATGCTCCCCCAATAATAATCCACGGCGCCATCCTTAAGACGCATGATCGGGTTGCCCTCGAAGTGTAAAACGGCGCCGGTGAGCACAGCGACAATCATCCCGAACAGGACGCGATGCAGAAATAGAGCGATTAGTATCGCGATCACCGGGGGTAGAAGCGATCGCCAATCACCGATGCGCTTCGTTCCCGACGCAGGGTCATCCACGCCTTCGAGGCTCGCCAAGACCCGCATATGGCCAGCACGATCGTGGGCTTCGATATGAAGAATCGGCCCTTGATCGGTCACGGTGAAGATATGGTCCGCAACTTTGCTCAAGGCAGTTGCGACTGATTCACTGCAGTCCAAAACCAGCTGAACCCTAGGTTTCGGGTCTGCCGATCGGAAGAGGGGTAGAGTGACTAGCGCCCTGAGGCTCTCAGGCTGAATTCCTAGCTCGGGATTTGCATTGAGAATATCCCAGATCCGTTGCTCTTGCAGGGCGTCAGCTAACGGGGCCAGCAGGTCATCCCCCGCAAACTGTGCGACCGTGAGTGCCTGGGCGCGGTCCTCGCGTGCAGGGATGAGCTGCAGTAGTCCGATCGCTAGCGCAATCGCGACACAAAGCCCGATCACTCGCTTCAGGGTAAACGTGCTTGGTTTTTTGGCGCTCATTGCTCGTCTTCTTCGTCTTCGGCGACGACCCGAACCTTTGCGCCGGTACCGCCCAGCACCTGCTTCAACTGCTGCGCGCGGGAGGCCGGAACCTCCTTCGCAAGCTCGACCGGTGCCGCTTCGCACAATGCCCGCGCCTCGTCTGAGCTGATCGACAGCACAATGCTCATAATGCGGACTGTCTTGTCGATGTTGTAGCCGGGGTGGGACATGAACACGTCGTACTTCTTGCCCGGCTGGGAGGCCTGAATTCGTTTGACCACTTCCCGTGCCGAGAGTCTATCGATCTCGGGCACCTTGACCTTCTTCTTCTTCGCAGGCGCCTGGGGCCTTTGTTGACCCGACTTCGCCTTTAGCTCGGCCGCCCAGCCAGCCTCGGCTTCTTCGTCTGCTTCCTCGTGTTGCCGGCGCGCTTCCACTTCCCGTGCTGGGGTAGTCGCGAGCAAGACGAACGGGTCGTGGCCCTGCCAAACGAAGTCAACGTAGCTTCGAAAGAACCGAACCAGGTCGCGAACAGCCAGCAAGTAGTCATCAAAGGCCAGCTCGCTCGGCTCACTCGGCGTGAGGATCACAGCGCTGCGAAGGTCGTTCCATTCGCCAAACAGCCCGTAGTCGTCAGAGACCGAGAACGGAAGCTCGACCCGTTGGCTCGCGACAACGGCTAGAACCTCCCCCAGCAGGTCGCGTTCCTCTGCGACCGTCGATGGGAATCTGAGGGCAATGTACAAACCCTTGCCTACACCCGGCGCGAGAAGGTCTGCGTCACGTTGCAGTGCTATGCAGATCGGATCCTCATTCTCGGGACCGACTTGTTCGAGCAAATGGAAGATGCCCGCAGAAGGGAGTTTGATCAACGCGTGATCGAGCAGCGTTGCAGAAAGGCGTTCGGCCCGCCCCTGAACATCGGTCAGCCTCACGCTCAATTGGCGAGCAGCCGACTCCGCGCCATCGTTCAACAAAAACTGGAAGTTCTCAGCGACTAGTCCGGCGACCGAGATGGCGCGATGATTGGCGTCATCGGCGGTATCAGGAGTTGGAATCCACTGAATTCGTGCTTCGCGCGCATCCTGTACGAGCTGAACCTGACCGGGCAGCGCGCGTTCGATACGGGAAACCGCCCGACCAAACCACCGTTCGAGTGCTACTTCGGTCGGACCGCCCTCGCTGACTTGCAAGAACATCGAAGGATGTAGCGGCCGAGGCGGAAGGGGCAGTGCCACCTTCAGATCGAGTGAGCCGTTGCTGAGGCCAACACTGAGTGATTGACCATCCAGAGTCGCGAGTCCCGAACGTACGAGCAGGTCAGCCTCGACAAGTCGGCGCTGGGCGGAGCCCTCGTCAACTGTCTCTTCGACGTGCTCCGCTGGTTCGTTCGCAGGTTCTGAGCCGCGTCCGCCTACTTCAGTTGTCACATTATCCGCCATGAAAAATGAAACCGTATGCTCGCATGCGTGCCGAGCCCCTACTCCCAAGTGGGAATCCGTCCCACGATCCTACGATAGCAAGCCAACTGATGCTCGAATACACTCTTCCAGTCGTGATTCTCGACCACGTACTGTCGCCCTCTTTCTACCATTTCGGCCCGTTGTTCCGTGGGCCATCCCAGTACGAGCAACAAAGCCTTGGCGAGATTGGCTTCTGAACCGTCGCGGTAGAGCAATCCAGCCTTGGAGAGCTTGACGAGTTCGGCTGCGGCACCCTGATCAGCGCAAACAACCGGAACGCCGCTACTCAGCGCTTCGGCCGTGGTCAGGCTGAACGTCTCATGACCCCCAGGCGTCACGACCGCGCTAGCGTTCGCCATCAAATCGGCTACGCGTTCCCTGTCGGCTATGAACCCGAGGTATTGCACATGCTCATATTGATCGGCCAAGGCTTTCGCATCGTCGGCCAAAGGGCCAGACCCGACGATCGTAAACCGAGTTTCGGGGTTCTGGTCGTGGATTGCTGGAAACGCGTTGAATAAGGTACGAACACCTTTCTCGCCAGCCAAGCGACCGACGTACAACAGGCCGCTCGAGGCGTTGTCTTTTCGTCGTTCTGGCGTGTAGAGCGCGGTGTCTACTCCCAGAGGGGTGCGAACGACCGGCCCAATACCGTGTCGGCGCAGGTCGTCCACCACAAAACGGCTGGCCGCGAACACGGCGTCATAATGGCGGTAGGCAATTCGGGCATAGCGCCATGCATAAGCCTCGGCCATCCGTCCGACCACTTCGCTAATCGGTTTGAGCCCTTCATAGACGTAGGAGCTGGGGAAGGATGAGTGCCAGAAGCCGATCAACCGAGTATCGATGCCACGGGCGGCAATTCGTGCCAGCCACGGTGACAAGTAAGGAGCGCCGACCTCGATGACGTGGGGCTGTTCCGCCTGAAGTACTCGGCGGACCTCCTTCGCTCTGGCGATCCAGCGATAGTTCGCAGCCATGGGCATTTTCGGTCCCGCGACCCAGTACCGTCGAGCTGAACCCACCGTATCGATTCGATTGCTGTCCCCGGGTACAATCATGCTGTAGCAGATGTCCTTCCGGCCAGACATGAACTCGATCTTGTGGTCCAAGTACTGGCGGACACCGCCACCCGTCGGGGCATAAAACGTATTGAAGTCGCAGATTCTAAGCACGAAGCCGTGCCTACCACACCGGGGGGTTTTACTCAACGCAGCGACCCTGTGGAGAGGCTCCATGCTTCAGGGCCTCGAGCTATCGGCTCTGCGGTTTTGGGCGACCGACATCGAAATGAAAAAACAGCCACACAATATTGAATAGAACGGGGCCGGTTCTCGTCTCGGATGTTTCACGAGGTATGGTCCGTCATCGCTCCTTTGCAGTGAGGAGGTATCGATGTCAGTACGAAGTTTTGTTCTCTCGATCGCGGCACTTGCGCTAGTTTCCACGCCGGCTATGGCACAGCCCGTGGAGCTGAATGATGGTTTTTTCTTTCGGTACAGTACGGGTTTCGGCTACGCGAGTAGCACGACCCACAATGATCTGAATCCAATGACAGCTTCTGGCGCAGGATTCGAGTGGGAGCTCGTCTTCGGGACCGCCCTCAGTCCATGGTTTGCAGTGCACACCGCACTGTTTGGAACGATTGTCTCAAAGCCGAGTGTGGTACTCGGTGATGAGTACGTCTGGGAGGCACCTGAAACGACACTCAGTCAGGCTACCCTTGCGCCGGGTGTCTCGTTCTACCTGGGCCAAACCGGCATCGTCCTATCATCATCAGTGGGTCCGTCGTGGATCAAGCTGACCAACGATTCTCCCGACTTTGTTCCCCATTTCAACGTGATTGGCGTGGGTGGTGAGGTCTTGCTATCGAAGGAGTTTCAGCCCTTCCAATACGGACGATTCGGACTAGGAATAAGCTTCACATTCCACTCCGTCCCGGCCACCGAGAATGATCCTTCGTTCTTTGGGTACGGTCTGGGAGCTCGGCTCACCGCCACTATCAACTAATAGGACTCCGCCCGGCACACCAACAGCGTGCCTACGGCAGAACACACCTATTTTCGAGCTGGGTTGATCAGCCTGGCTCGGCGATCAGCTCGGCGATCTCGCGTCGCAGCCTATCCTCGGAGGTCCCGGCGTTGTGCACGAAGCGGACGGTACCCCGCCTGTCGATCAAGACGACGTGGGGAATCGAGGTGACTCCGTAGGCGTCGGAGACCGGGCCGGGATCGAGCAAAATGGGAAACTCCATCCGAAAATGACGCTGCCAGCGACGGATTTGGCTGACATCCCGCTGGCTCGGCGGATCGACATTGACACTCAGCAAGCGAAAATCGCTCTCATCAAAACTGTCTACGAGCCGGCCTAGGCCAGGCATCTCTTCAGCGCAAGGTCCGCAATAGGTGGCCCAGAAATCGATCAGAACGACCTTTCCCGCGAAATCCTGGGGGCCCAATTCCTCGGAGCTGTCGAGAACCGGCAGCGAGAAGTCCATTGCCTCCTCGCCTTGCATTGATCCCCGTTGGTTTTCGAAGATCATCCAACCGACCAGACCGATCAGAAGCGCTAGCGCTATGTTGGATCCATGTTTCGACATCGGTTACTCGCTCTGCCTCGTGCCTATAACTGCCTACGCTCGAAGACTCATCCCGATTACAGGCTAATCCTGATTCCGGCGTCTGCAGTCTGTCTGAGGATAGTCGGTTTTGCCTGTGGCAGCCAACTCAAAAACCGCCCCGCACCAACTCAGCTCTCTTCTCCAGCGCAGGCGGCCATGAAACAGCGCTTCAGGTCCTGGGGTGTCATCGTCGGGCGACCCAGGTCAGCCCGGGCACCCGTGGTGATTCGGATTTCGACAAGGGCTGGCCCTTCCGCCTGCCTGAAGGCGTGTAGAGTGCCTTCCAACTCTTGCTCAGAGTCCACTCGGAACACGGATTTATAACCGCACGCCGAAGCAACTCGGCAGATATCGATCTGGAAGCCCACGGTCGGTTGTCCACCAACGCTGTCGTGAGCGCCGTTGTTTAGCACAACGTGGCGAAAGTTCGGCGGCGCCAGGCTCGCGATCGTCGCAAGGCCGCCCATGTGCATGATCAGGGCGCCGTCACCGTCCAAACAGTAGACCTGGCGCTCGGGCCGTTGCAGGGCAACGCCGAGTGCGATCTGCGATGAGTGCCCCATCGAGCCGACTGTTAGGAAATCGCAATCATGTTTTTCTTCGCGAGCTTCGCGCGTCTCGAACAGCTCTCGTGACGGTTTTCCTGTGGTCGAGATGATCAAGTCGGTCGACTTGGCTCCCGCGACGAACCCAGCAATCGCCTCTTCTCGCGTCATCAAGTAGGGTACGGGAACCGTGTTACGAAGCGTGTACTTTTCGAATGTCCCTTTGCGCACGACGATAGCGTGCGGGCGGCAGTTCTGGGTGGCGTCCTCGAGGGCTGCCTCGAGGGTCGCTGCGGCGGCTTCATCTGCGTCGGGCAACACCGAATAGCCCACACCCAGTGCCTCGAGGACAGGAAGTTGGACCTTTCCCATTTTTACGTGTTGCGGCTCATCCTTTTTTCCCGGCTCCCCGCGCCAACCGATCATCAGCAACATGGGGATGCCGTAGACCTCTTCGTCTGCCAGTGACGTCAGTGGATTGACCGCGTTTCCGAGTCCCGAGTTCTGCATATAGACCAGCGCGACCTCTCCAGTCGCGAGATAATGACCGGCCGCCAGAGCGATCGCGCTGCCCTCATTCGAGGTCGTCACGTTTCGCCGAGGACTCGTATTGTCCGTCACGTAGGCACAGATATCTTTCAACAAGGAATCGGGAACGCCGGCAAAAAACGTGATTCCACGCTCGGTTAGTTGCCCATAGAACTCGTCGGTCTTCAGCACGTCTTGATTCTCCGCTTCACAAACTCGCGGGACCTATATCAGACATGTCTCGGGCGGCCAATTGATTGTGGAGGTCGTTACCGATGTCGCCGGGTAATTCCGAGGTGGATTCCGCCTGGCTTTGGCAGGTGCTCTAGCTTCGCGCCTGTGAATCTTCCCCCGCTTTCGCTGGGGGCTTCAGAAGTCGATACCGCGTACCGGTGAGATTATTCAGACGCGTAACCAGCGGCGAGGTTCGAGCCCGCAGTCGACCGGAGTCGATCGGCTCGGACGGCGTAGACGTAGTAGTTGTAAGTCACCCCCGGAATGACTTCTTCATCGACGAACTGCGGCTCAGATGCTGTTCCAACCGCGATGAACGGTCCGCTCCGATTGGTTGAGCGAAAGACTTCGTACTCACCAGCACCGGAGACGGCGTTCCAGGTTAGGGCGATCTGGTCGACGTAGGTACCGCTGGACGCGCGCAGGCCAGTGGGCGCGGCAAGCGTCACTCCCCACCGCGAGCTGATGTTCCCGATCGTCGCATACGTCTCCATGATCGATTCGTTACCGCGGGGACTCACCGCAGTAACTCGGTAGAAGTACAGCATCGCCGGTTCCGCGCTCGTATCGAGAAAGGCCGGAAGACCGGCGGCAGAGACGATCCCGGCGATCGAGAAGGGTGCGTCCCAGGCGTTGGCGCGATGAACTCGATAGGTCTCGGCGCCATGAACCGCTGTCCACGTCACGCGAATGCCGTCCACCGGTGCCTCGGTTTGGGCTCTGACGTTGCGGGGTTTTTCGATACGGGCGGCCCGGCCCTGTTCAACGGCGCTCGGTGCCGATTCGTAGCCGTTGGCGTCGACTGCGATCACCCGGTAGTAGAACGTCGCCCCCAGGCGCGGTGGCTCATCGATGAACTCGCTGTCGAGCACCTCGCCGTTCACAGTCTCAAAAGGCCCAGAGCCACTAGCGGCGCGTTGCAGCCGATAGAACATTGCGTTGGCAACCGGACTCCAGCTCAAAGTCACGATATCGAGTGCGTCGTCGGTCGCGATCAGAGTGCCTGGAGCCGGCAGTAGGGCAGGCGTGGTCACGTGAGACTCGGCGCTGGTTTCACCCCGGAGGTGGTCGGGACCGAAGGCGGCGACACTGTATGCGTACTGGGTGTTGGGAGCGGCCGCCCGGTCGACGAAGAACACGGCCTCTTCCGAGTAGCCAATCGCTTCGGGTTCGAGTTGGTCGGTCTGTCGCCGAAGGACAACGTAGCGATAGGTTTGGTCCACAGCGCCCCAGGTCACCTGAACCGCGTAGGGTCCCTGGGCGACGGCCGAAACCGAATGCGGTCTTCCAATCAAGGCTGAGGAGCCGGTGGCCGGTTCACTCAGTTCAGAGAGCCTCCCGCCCTCTCCAAAGGCTCGCACGGCATACAAAACTGACTGGTTGGGGACAACCTCAGTGTCAGTGTACTCCGTGTCGGTCATTGGTTCAGTCCACGGAACGTAGACCAGGTCTTGCAGGCGGTAGACCTGGTAGGTGCTGGCTCCGGGTACCTCGGTCCAACTCAGATCAATTCGGGCGATGCGGTCGGTGGTTGCCTCGAGCTCTGGAGCTTCGAGATCGGGTTCGGGGAGGGTTGTCTGGGTGGCGACTTCGCTGAACGCTCCTTCGGGTTCACCGAAGAATTCGAGAGATGTAATGACAAAGAAGTAGGTGGTATTTGGCTCGAGTCCACCCACTTCCCAGTTTGTTTGTTCTACCTGGGCCTGCAGTGCCCACGGCTCGATGAGCTCTTCGATGGCTCCAGCCACACGTATGCCGTAAGCTCCCGCACCGTCAACGGCCTCCCATTCGAGGAAGATTGTGCTTTGAGAGGTGGGGATCGCCTCGACCGACCAGGGCGCGTGCAGTGGGCCCGTCTCTCCTTCGTCGGCAAATCCGAAGTCGCCATCGCCCGGCTCGGATTCGCCGAAGTCGTTTGCTGCGCTGACTTCATAGTAGTTTCGATCGCCGGGAAAGACCTGCCAGTCTTCATAGTGAAACTGATCGGAGTCGACAGTCGCAATCTGTTCTCTCGCTTGGCTGTTCACGGATCGATAGACGAGATAACGCTCAGCATCGTGTACCCGCCCCCAGGTGACGAAGACTCGGTCGGCGTACTCGCCATCACTGGCTTCGATCTGGCTCGGTGGATTGGGTGGTCGTTCCCCGTCCTCGGGGTCATAGCTCGTCGACTCGTTGTGCTCGTCCTCGTGTCCCGGTGACCAACCGGTGGGCGGATCAGCCTGCGATGTGTCGTCCCCGATCTCGGAATCCGTTCCTTCGGTGGGCGTGTTCGACGTCACGCCTCCGTCATCGTCGGAACATGCGGGCAGTAGCAAAAACGGCAGCAACGCGGACAAACCAATGGACCTAGCAATTCGTAACATGTGGACCTCCTCCAGGGTGTCCCGACATGCCCGAGAACGTTCGAACGGTGAGTTCGTTATGGATTCCTCTGACCTTGTGGGAACTGAGACGGAACCCAGCGCGAGATAATTCAAAAGCCCGGTCAGGACACGACTG
>CAZDBH010000185.1:0-15102 GCA_964503485.1 uncultured Bradymonadales bacterium
CGCTAAAAGCTAACGGCTGGAGTCCGGGGCGTTATACGCGACGGGCTCCTAGCCGTGTCCTGGCCCTTCCTCAATAGGTGGTAGCCGTAAGCTGGGCCGTAACCTTTCGTAAAAGGCGCCGAACAGATACGTCCCGGCGAGTGTTCCTGCCAGCGCAGCCAGCGCGTAGAGTTTGCCTTCCCCGACATTCACCAAGATCGGCCCCGGACACATCCCCGTGAGCGACCACCCGATGCCGAATGCGATTCCCCCTAGGATTGTTCCGCGGTGAAATGGTTTGACTTTGATCTGGAGTCGCTCGCCGCTGGCCGTCTTCCCGTACCGTTTGATCAGATAGAGCCCTGGCGCGGTAAAGACGACTGCTGAACCGATGATGCCATAGAGCTGAAAATCCTCGAAAAGGAACATCTGTTGGATGAACGAGTAGTCTGCCGCTCCGCTTCGGCTCAGGGTTATCCCAAAGACGATCCCCAGTACGAAAATTACTACCACGTGTACAGTTTTCATGACGCCACCAGTCGGTAGACGATGTTGGTGGTGACGATGCCGGCGACCATGAATGCAACCGTCGAGGCCAGGCTCGATTTTTCGAAGTTCGAGATGCCGAAAATCCCGTGGCCGCTGGTACAGCCTCCGGCAGCACGGGTCCCAGCTCCGATGAAGACCCCACCTACGAACATCCAGGCGACCTTGGCTCCCTCAGACAACCCAAGCACCGAGTCCATCATGCCGGCCTCCCATGTCGCCTGCCAGCCCCCACCCGCAAGAGCCGAGACCAGCCCTCCGACGAGCAGACCCGCCAGGAACGGAAACCGCCATCGTCCCGGCCCAGTCAGTGCTGCTCGAGAGAAATACGGTCGTTTCGACACCAAAGAACACAGATTCTCGAACCCGGTGGAAACACCGAGCGAACGGTTTAAAAAGAACTGCAAGATTAGGGTTGTACCCGCGATTACCGCACCGGCGACTGCCCAGTGAATCGCAGTCAGGTCGTTGAGAATCAGCACGGTGTCTCCTTCGAGGGGCCTGGTGCCCTACAGTGTCAAGAGCAGCGCTGTCGCAAGATTACACGATCGTGAGTCGAGAACCAGTTCCTATCAGGAGCTTGTGGCTAGACCGTGCCCGCTTGCAGCAGACATCGGTGGTGTTGGAAGACCCGACCAAGAAATCTTGTTGGGTGAAGCGGCGGACTATATATCTGCAGAATGGCTCGTGAAACGAGCCTTGCTCGAGCAAGCCGCACTACCGGTTGCTGGTCGGCTACGAAACTGAGCGGATCGGGTCAGCCGTCACGCAACATTCACGCGTTATCGTGTACCGCCCAGACGGTTCTGCTTATCGACGGTTCAACTGGACCCAGGCAAGTTGCTGTCGAGCCTAGCCCGGTTACTTCTCTGACCACCCAAAGATGTCCTTTTTCTGCCAGATCCAGAAAGTCTGATCGTCGTAGAGAGCACGAAATCTCGGTGACGATCTGGGACTTAGTCCCGCGGGAGCCTGTGCCCATCGCCAACGAATCTGACAAACCGCAGCACGAGGAAAACAATGGCTCGACCCCCATCCGATCGACTCAGCTCGCGAATGCCCCAAGAACAGGAGCTAAACCTGGCGCCCATAATGAACGTGGTGATGATCTTGATCCCCCTCCTGTTGATGAGCGCGAGCTTCCTAATCGTCGCGACCTTGGAGGTCCACTCGCCTCAAGGGCAGAATCCCATCACCCCCTCCGAAGCTGACATCCCCGAAGAGGTCCCAGTACCCCGCGTCTTGGTGGCGATTACCGAGGATGGCTTTACTGTCAGCGATCTGAGGCAGTCGGAAGCATTCGCCGAATCGGGTCTCGGTTCTCCAATCCCTGAGTGTCACCGGTCGCAACCTCAACCCGGGCAGGTCCCGATCACCGTGTGCACAAGTCGTGGCGTCGCGGACGGGTCGGCCCTGCTCGAGCGTCTCGACTACCGCGGGCTCTACAACCGTTTAGTCGAGGTCTATAGACAGCCCGAGTGGACAGCCCGATGGGACGAGAGCAACTCGATCATCAATATTGTAGCCGACAGAGAAATACCCGTGGAAGTCGTCATCAGGACAATGGACGTTGCTCGCTTCTTCCTCGAGAGTGATCGTTACGACGATGAGGCGGCGTTTCGCACGGCGAGTTACCGCAGACACGAAGATACACCTGTCGCATTGTTCCAAGCCCCCGTCCTCTTACTGCCCAGGTCAGCTGTGGATTAACGAAAAGAGACGGCTCTAGCCGGCCGAGCTACTGAGTTACTTCACTTCAGACTGAACCCCGGCCGAGTTACTGAGTTACCGTTACTCAAGACTGACCCCGGCCGAGCGAGGCTCCCAATTGACAGGTCTGAATGGCGACGGTTACTGTCCGTGCGCTGTATATTGAAAGGAATCTCCATGTCGCGAAAACTGATCATTGTTCTTCTAGCCGCCTGTCTCACAACGTTCGCTGCCTGCAAGAAGGACTCAGCAGAGGAAGCCGAGACGGAATCCGAAGCCGCACCAACCATCGTTGGCAATTGGACACTGGACGGGCCAGCAACGGTTGAGAGGTTGGGGGACCAGGTCGATCCCGCACATCGTGACGCACTGCTGACGCTCGAGGCCACCATGGTGCTCGGGGAAGATGGACGTTTCTCAATGGGTCTAGGGCCGGACGTCAGAACTGGGACCTACGAGGTGACGTCCGAGGAAGGCAACGTCTTCGAAACAGTAATGAATACGGAAGGTGAGCCCCCCGAGGAGATCGCGTTCACATTAGATGGTGAGACCTTGTCAGGTGCTTTCGGGGCCACCGGCCGAGAGCTGATTTTCCGCCGAGACTGACCCCGCGGGGACACTCTTCAGAAGCCGAAGAGCACGCCGCCCGCAAACTCCAATGCCGATCCTCCATCACCGAGACGGAGTCTCAACTCGGCGAACGGCTGAATACCACTGATCTCGAACATTGCTCCGCCGATCAGATTGAAGTCGAGATCGGTATCCGAGACATCATTGAAGCTGGCGTAGGAAATGCCAAGTCCTGGTGCAACGTACGGAATCAGCATATCGCTGACCTCGATCAGGAAGGCGACGTCCAAGTCGAACGCCAGGAGAGTGATGTCTTCGATGAAGTAGTACGAGAGACCCGGGTTCGCGTGGATCGCAATCATGTCGGTTAGCCGATAGACGCCGACGAAGGCGTCGGCACCGATGAAGCCACTTTCGTTGTCGATATTGTAGCCAACAGTTGGTCCCACGCGGAACTGGGCGGAGGCCGAGGGCGGAGCGATCACCAACGCACCAACGCCTACGAACACACAAGTCAGAGCGATCAGCAGTTGTCTCTTCATCTTTCTTCCTAGCGGTTGTCTGTTGCTGCCGACTATGAAGTGGGTAACGAGGTTTTGAGAAATAAACGGTGTTTTCAGCGTGGGTCCGCCCCTTAGTGCATCACCATCGAAGCGCCAGTTTGGGATTCCACAGCATCTTCTCTAACCGGTCGATACTCCTTTGAGTCAAACCGTCGTCAGGTGCAGCGGCCAATGCTTCTCGCGCCTGTCGAATCCGGTCTCCACATACAAGGCACCGGACCAAGCCGAATCGGGCTCGTTCGCGTTTTGACTGAGGGAGCCTCCCTTTGAGCGCCATGGCGTAGTCACCGCTGGCGTCTAGCCATGCCTTCAGCTCCTCCCTGGCGAGTGCTCGACCGAACAACGCTCGGGGCTGGTTTACGTCGATAGCGATAATCTCACCCCAGAGCTCACACAGTCGCTCATGGCGAACGTCGTCCCAGATACCCCGAACGGTGCCCTCCGCAAACGACTCGAGAATACCTGAGCGTCCGTACCATCTCGCTGTCTCGGCATCGAGGGCCTCAGCCAGTTCCGCTTTCGCCAGATCTTGGTCACCGTCGCGCGAGGCGGCAATCGCCAGACCGACATGCCCGATGGGATATCGATTGGCCACAGCTCTGTCGAAGAGTTGGGTAGCTTGGGCAACCTCTCCGCTTTCGAGCAGCCGGTAGCCCACGCAGGCGAAGTAGGAGCGAATGTCTTCATTTACATCCCAGACACCGTTGTCGTTCACCACGCGCCGAAACTCCGCGCGATCATGCGTTCGATGCCGCAGCGTTTTGATGCCGTCGCCGGCCACATAATAGTGAAACCCGTCTTCTTCCCCGTACTCGACCGTCAGCGCACCTTCCTTGTTACAAAAGCCCAGCGAGAAGCCGGCTTCGATAATTTCGAATACCAAGTCGAGAAAGGATTCGGTCATGGATGTCTCCGGCGAGGTAGAAGGCTACAACCCCGATTCAGGGTATCTGCACTGAAAGGTCACAGCACCTGAAGCGAAACTGACGGTCTTCCTTGCCGTTGTCATGACGGCTTTGAACACCTGTCAGAATCCGATTACCCGGGCAACTATAGGAGAAATAGGCGTCCCACTGAGTCGTATAGCCGTCGTAGGTCGTCGCTGACCACGTGCAATTGCTCACAACGACGCTCGAGCCGTCGACAGCGTCCTCGGCTTCGCCGTCAGTATATCGATTGTGATAACGGGCGTTCGTATCGCCGAGGGTGCCCATGGCCGAGCGCGCCTCATTGTCGCTGTATCGGGCGTGATTCAAGGAGTTGCCGACTCCCGGGTCTCCCATGGCCGAGCGCGCCTCATCCGCCGTAAAGCGGTCGTGGTAGTAGTCGTTTGTATCACCGTGGGCACCCATGGCCGAACGCGCCTCATTGTCGCTGTACCGGGCGTGATTCAGTGTGTTGCCGGCAGCGGGGTCCCCCATCGCAGTACGAGCGGCGCTGTCGTCGTATCGGGCGTGGTTGAGCGGGTTGTCATCGCCCTGAACACCCATGGCGGACCTTGCTTCATCCGCCGTGAAGCGGGCGTGGTTGAGGGTGTTTCCGGCTGCTACACCACCCATCGCATCTCGGGCGTCGACGTCGCTGTAACGTGTGTGGTTGAGGGCATTGTCCGCGCTCAACCCTCCCATCGCGTCCCGGGCTTCTGGATCGGTATAACGGCCATGATTAAGTGGGTTGGCGTTGTCGATCCCACCCATGGCGCTGCGGGCATCTTCGGCTGTGAAGGTTGTGGCAATCGTACGACATTCGACTGTGCCATCGGGGTTGATGTCCGAGATGGCCCCCGCTTCGCAGGCCCCGGTCACTTCGCTCTGATAGTTGTCGTCTAGGACCGTGGTCAATTCGCCTTCGTCGTATGCTACCGACTCAGCCCATTCCTCCACGACCTCTCTCTGCAATACCCGATCAGTAGCGCACGTGACATTGCCGTCGGCATCGATCGACTGGATGAAGGCCCCTTCTTCACAATCGGTCGAAAACCGTGGCTGGACTGTGCTCGGATCAAATCCTTGGAGCGCGCGTGCCGTGTCAGCTGTAGCCGCAACCAAGGCGTATGGAACCGAACTCATGGGCACTCGCGGCGCCATGACTTCATCGTTCACCGAGAACTCGAGCCACAGGTCTTCAGTCAAGAACAACCCGTCGGCAAATCGCGTCTGGCTGCCCAGATTCAAACGGAACCTGCCGTCCTGAATCAGTACGTCCGTGTGGCGCTCCGACCAATCGGCGGCCCCGTCCTCGATCGGGACTTCATGGTTGAAGATAGAAACCGTGACATCGGCGGTCCCGTTCATTGGCCCGTTTTCGTCAGCCAACACACCCACGTAACTCAGGGTACCAGGGACCTGGGCATTGGCAGTGTGCGGGATAAGCAAGAGACAGATGAGTGTCCAACGGTGCTTACGGAACATACTCGAACCCTCCAGAAAGCGAGTAACTCTCGCTGCTAACTGTGTTGGGGACATACGTCACAAACCCGCCCAGGGAGAAACTCGCCGAATGAACTTCGGCCGCGAGCGGAGCGGGTCCGACGGACTCCAGTCGAACGGGTTGGCATACCCCAAGGAGGGGCTCGCACAACCACCGTTCACCGCCGTCGGAGTCTGTGTGGATATTGCAACCGTGACCCGAGGGACACTGTCGGTTGTCGGAGCAGTCGGTCGCGCAGAACGTCCCGTTGTCCTGCTCGAGGCAGCGATGAGACAGGTCACCGCAGTCGGTGTGCTGCTCGCATGCGCGACACAGCACCTCGGCATCCGGCACACACAAGGAGACCGCATCGCCACCTGAATTGACGAGTAGTCGGCAGGTGTAGCCGCCTTCGCAGTCATTCGTGCACAACCTCGTGCAAAACGATCCCTCGTTTTGCTCGAGGCAGTACCTCGATTCACAATCAAAGTCCGAGTCACAGGCGTCCCCGAACTGGCCCAACGCCGGCTCGGATTCGCTGTCGTCCCTTCCCGTGTCGCTGGAGAGACTGTCAAAACCCAGGTCGGGAGCGCCGACATCCTGCGTGTCCGAATCACCCACATCGTCTGTCCGACAAGCGTCGCCCCTGCACTCGAAGTCCGAAGCAAGCTCAGCGTCGGAGCAGGCAGCGGCACCCAACACCAGCACGATGCAGATTGGAATTAGTCTCATTATGGGTTCCAAATAAACGCTGACGAAGTGTGCCTGAACCCGGGCAGCGGGTCAAACCCTGGCTCGCCACCCGCTGGGTTTGGTTGCGTCTTAGGAGACCGCATTCGAGTCCAAGCGATTTGACTTGCAAACTGAAGCAAACCGGCCTTCGCCTTTGCCATGAACCCCACTTCCGGTAGACTGGTGCGACTGAAACCAAAGCGACCAGTTCATGGATATCGTCCTGCCACGTTACGGTGCCGCGCTACTGCTAGCGGTCACGATCATGTCGTGCGACGGCCCAACCCAGACTAATGGCGGGATCGATGTCGGGCTGGTCACCGATACGACGGCAAACGCCGACGTTGGATTCAGCGACCCGGGGCAAAATGAAACGGATCTGGGCCGAGCGGACACCCCCAGTAGCGATGCCACCGATCCCATCGATGCCGTCACCGACCAACAGTCTGATAGCGATGATGTTTCGACCTTAGACATCGCTGATGAGGTCGATGAGGATCTGGCTTCGGACCCCGATACGGGCCCCCCTTGTCCCCCGCAGCCGCCCGTTTGGATCAACGAAATCGTCTCAGCGAACTTCGCGGGAATCGAGGACAATCGGGGTGACACCCCAGACTGGATTGAGCTGCGCAATGCCTCAGACGATGCGATCAATCTGGATGGCTGGGGGCTATCGGACGATCCAGACCAACCCTTCAAGTGGCGTCTTCCGAACTTGACGCTCTCACCAGACGAATACCTCCTCATTTTCGCCAGTGGTCAGGAGCAAACCGACGGCGTTGCCTCCTGGGACACCGTACGAGACTGGGGCGATGACTGGCGCTATATGGCAGTCGCGACCGAGATCGACTCGGGCTGGCACCAGCTCGAGTTCGACGACACCGACTGGGCGCTCGGTCCCAGTGGTTTTGGCTACGGTGACGAAGACGACGCCACCAGCCTCGATGCCAACACGATCCACGTTCGGGCCACGTTCGAGCTGACTGAAGACCAACACGCCGATCTCATGGCCGCGGTTCTCCACGTTGACTATGACGACGGCTTCGTCGCCTACCTCAACGGCCACGAAATCGCTCGAGGGGCTATGGGCGCTGCCGGCACCCCAGTCGCCCCGGGCGCCAACGCTGTCGACTCTCACGAAGCAGGCCTCTATCGCGGCTGGCCACCGGAGGCGTTCCCTGTCGAGACAATCGAGACGGTGTTGGTTGGAGAGAACGTGATCGCCCTCGAGGTGCACAACATCCACCCAAGTTCATCCGATCTAACGCTAATCCCATTCTTTTCGGTGGGGTTCTCGACAGCGAGGGATGGTGTTCCCTCAGACCATCTCGACCTGGAGGTGTCCCAGTTGCACGCCAGTTTTGCGCTCTCAGCAGACGGGGAAGACCTCTTGTTGACCGAGCCGGGAGGCTGCCGCGTGGACGAGTTGAGTTACGGTCCGCTCAGAGGCGACGAGTCGGCCGGTCGCACGACGGACGGCGAGGCCCTGGTCGTATTCATGGAGCCTACACCTGGCGAGGCGAACACGACCGAGTCCTTCTCGGGCTTCGCGCCGACGCCGGTCTTTACACCGAGCCCAGGGTTTCACGGCTCGGAAACCGTGGTCGAGTTGACGGCTGACCACCCCGCAGCCACGATTTACTACACCCTCGACGGTAGTGAGCCTGAGCCTGACGGTCTTCCGTACGACGCACCTATTCCGATAGCTGGAACTGACGCGACTGTGATCCGCGCCCGTGCATTCGTGGCTGACCGGTGGCCGAGCCGAGTGGCGACGGGCACCTTCTTCACACGAGATCGGGCGGAGCTCGGAGTGCTTTCTCTAACCATGGAACCCGCCAATCTGTGGGACAACGAGACGGGTATCTACGTGCTCGGCGACGAGTACCAGCGTGGAATGCCATTTCACGGCGCGAACTTCTGGGAAGACTGGGAGCGCCCGATTCATGCGGCGTTTTGGGAGCCTGATGGGAGTCCTGGTTTCTCGCTCGACTGCGGAGTAACGATCCACGGGGGCTGGTCGCGAGCTCACGCTCAGCGGAGCCTTCGATTGATCATGCGGGCGGCCTACGGCACTTCGAGGTTGGACTACGCCGTCTTCCCGGATTTGGGTATCGACGAGTTCAAACGACTGATTCTCCGAAACTCGGGCAACGACGCACACGTCTGCAGTTTCTTCGGCTGCTCATGGGGGGTCCACCTCAGGGACGCAACCATGCACGCAATCGCTAGCGCCACCGATCTCGATATCCTGGCCTATCGACCCGTACACACTTATCTCAACGGTGAATACTGGGGCATCTACAACATCCGAGAGCGTCACGACCGCTTCTACACCGACTCACACCATGGCGAGGAAGACATCGACCTGCTCGAATCGTCCGGTTTCAACGCCAGCGAGGGCACGTCAGACCACTACCAAGGGATGCTCGACTTCATCAGAACCAGTGATCTCACAGACTCGGACGTCTACGCTGAGCTTCAGACGATGATGGACACGGACAACTTCGCTACCTATCAAAGCCTGCAGATCTTCTTCGCCAACACGGACTGGCCGGGTAACAACATCAAGTTCTGGCGTCCCAGAGAGGAGTCAGGAAGATGGCGTTGGATGCTCTACGATACCGATTTTGGGTTGGGTCTCGGAAACCGACAAGCCTCCCACAACACCATGGCATTCGCCCTCCAGCAGAACGGTCCAAACTGGCCCAATCCACCGTGGGCGACGGAGCTGCTTCGGGCGCTCGTGGTAAACCCCGACTTCAGACGAGACTTCATCAATCGGTACGCCGACTACCTAAACACGTTCCTGGCCACCGAACAGACCCAGGCTGTGCTCGGAACACTGGCCAGCGACATCGAGGCAGCCATGGTGGAACACCACGAGCGATGGGGAGTCTATTCGGTCGGTGATACCCACCACGAGATAACCGACGGCGCTTGGGACGATCAAATCGCCAGGATCGAAACTTGGCTGCAAGAGCGACCGGGCTTCGCCCGAGAGCATATCTCGAGCAGTTTCGGTTTGGCGGGACTCTACACCCTGAGTTTGGAGGTCTCTCCACCTGGCAGCGGCTCGTTTCGTCTCACAGCGGTCGACGTCGAAGGACCCTTCGAGGGCGTCTACTTCCGCGGCGTTCCCGTCACAGTCATCGCCGTGCCTAAGCTCGGCCGCTCATTCGTGGGTTGGTCTGACTCTGAATTGGGAACCGAAGCTGAGATTGTGGTCGATCCCGAGGGCAATCTCAGTCTAACGGCGAACTTCGAGTAGAGAATCACACGTCTCAGTTCTGGAGAGCCTATTTCTCCCCGAGCATGTAGAAGAGATGGCTGAAGGGCCAGCGCACAATTCGTGGCACGGGCAGGTCTTCGATAAAACTGAGTACCCTCAAGCCGAACGGCGCTTCACCTTCTCGGTAGACATCCTCGATGGGAGCGGACCACTCGAGTTCTTCGACGACATTTCCGCCTGAGAGATGGAGGCGGACATCGCGAAATCCAGGGGGGTCGGGCCACCAGGGCATATCGAAGAGTCCAAAACCGGCTTGTCGAAGACCGGATTGCTCATAAGCCGCCCGAACGTTAGCCGGAAAGAAGTAGGCGGTCTCGCCGTGATTCCAATCCAACTTGAACAGCCAGTGCAAAAAACGGTGCCAAGGGTAGCCGTAGTTGAACCCGTTGCAGTGGACAGTCATGACGTGGGCGCGGGACAGACGGGCCATTTCGTCGATGATCGCCTCGAATTGAGGGTCAAAGCCCACTGTGACGAAGTTCCACACCAAGTCGAACGATTCCTCGTCCAAGCCGGTGGCTTTCGGGTCGTCGGCCCGGACCACTTTGTAGGGCAACCCCAGTCGGTCCCACACTTCGAGACCCTGCTGCTCGGGATTGAAGAGCGTCACATCGACGCCACAGCGGGCTAGAGCCAAGCTGTAGATGCCGGGCATGGCTTTGGCACCGCCGGCTGGCAGCTCTAGGGCAGTCTTGATTCCGTGTTTTTTGACCAGCCGCTGGAACGTTTTGTCCAAACGCAGCCGATCATAGGTGATCCCAAAGACCTCGCGTTCTTTACGCGCCATTATGTGTCCTCAATCGATTTGTCCCGAGTCGCGATACCATCGGTAGGTTCGTCCCAACATCTCGACCAGGTTTTGGTGCTTGGGTTCGAATCCAAGTTCTCGGCGCGCTTTGGATACATCGATTGTGCGATGCGTCACAAAGAGGGCGACTCGCTCGGGTGTAAGTGGAGGATTCCAGCTGGGACGCAGTCGGTTTGCCCAAGAGAAACCCCAGGCCGCCAGCTTCGCTACAGGGAGCGGAACCGGCAGGTAGGCGCGATTCGTACCGATCACTTCTTTCGAAGCCTCGAGAATCTCACCCAACGTGTGGTCGCCGTCAGAATGAACCAAGAAAATCTCTCCCGCGTCGCCTTTCTTGATGGCGAGCAGCGTGGCGTCGACCAGATCATCGATCATGATCATCGGTTTTCGTAGGTTCTTACTGCGTCCAATCAGAGGGAAGACCCCCTTCTTGACCAGTTTGAACATTTTGAGCAGTTCGCCCTGGTCTTTGCCTTCGCCGGCGATAACGCACGGCCGAAGGATCACGAGGTTCAAGTTCTCCTCGCGATGCAACTCGAGCAGCGCCAGCTCAGCCTCGCGCTTCGAGACTTGATAGGGCGCCGTTGGATAGCAAGGAGACTCTTCGTTCACGACCTCAGTGCGCGGCGTCCCCATCGCGGCGGTACTGCTGATGTGTACAAAACGGAGTTTCTTCCGCTTCAAGACCTCGCGGGCCAAGTTGACTGTGCCGTTTCGGTTGACCTCGAGGAAGCGTTTCTTTGCCTCTTCGTCGGTTGCGAAAGTGGTCGCCACCGCACACGCGACGTGGAGAACCGCATTCACTCCCTTACAGCATCCCTTGAGGCTGGTGGGGTCGGTCAAATCACCAACATGTAGCTCGACACCGGCCGCTTCGAGTGGCCCAAGCTTGGAGCTAGGACGAACCAAAGCCCGCACCGTGTGGCCCTCGCTGAGCAGTTTGCGAACGATGTGGCTACCAACGAATCCGGTGGCACCAGTTACGAGCACCTTCATATCGAGCGGCTCTCATCAAATAGGGGCTATCCGTGTACCCCCGGACCGGGCCACAGGTCAAGCTAATGCAGTTTGGCGCGCGGATGAGGGCTTCTCTGCGCCCACCTCGATGGGGGTGCTCGATTTTGCACTACTATTTGATGTGTCGCTTGGGCTACCGTGTAATTGCCACGTCTGGGTTGGGACCCCATACTGTTGCGAAGCACCACGAAAGGCAAACATGAAACATGAAGAATGAACAGCTGGTTCAGAGGCCCACCGACCGATTTCCGCAGCCCCATTTCTGGGCTGTCCTCCTACTGTTTGCTTGTCTGTCGGGCTGCAAGGACACCACCGGACGACTCAACAGTGAATCCCACTTTCTCGGTCCTTGCCAGTCCGACACCGACTGCGGGCCGGACTACAGTTGCCTCTGTTCGGTGTGCACCCTGACCTGCACAGGTTCCGCGTCGTGTGACGGGTCACCGGTCGAAACGCAGTGCATTTCTGTCAGCCACAACTCGGATCGCTCAGATTGCGCTGCTGGACAAAACGGGGGACTCCTGATCTGCGTCCCGCCCTGTGACTCCCAAGGCCAGTGTGGGGAGGGTGAGGCCTGCGTTGACAACGCCTGCCTGCGCGTGGCGACGAGCGCCGACCCTCTCGGAGAGGATGCGGGTCCCGACCTCGCTGATGCCGGTGTGGATACAGATGACGACGTCAGGGAAGACGCTGGCAGTGAAGAGGATATTGGCGAGAGTGTGCCCGATCAGGACGATCTGGGTGAACAAGAGGATGTGCCGAACGACCAAGCTGAGGAGACCGAAGCTGTAGAAGATCCGCTGCCGGATATCGATAGCATCCTGAATGTGGCCACCCTGAGCTGGGAAAGCGCTGGCAAGCTACAGGTCCGCACGTTCGTCCGAACCGGCGCCTTTGACGATGGCGAACTCGAAGCACACAGGGCCACTTATCGCGAGTCCGAACTCGAGCGGTTCACGTTCGACGATGGCTGGTGCGTCGCCATCCAATTCGACATCACGACACCAGAGGGAGGAAGGCCTTCGCAGTCGATCGAGAGCATCTACAACCAAGCCCTTGGACCCGATATTGCGGTCTCGCTGAACGGTGGCGAGTTCGAGCCGATTGAGGCAACGGAAACAGAAGTCGAAGGGCGACCACACTTCGAGTACCCCAACTCGACGGAACTAGAGATCGACGGGCTGACGAGCACCGGCTTTCGAATCGGCGATGAAGAAGTCGGGCCGATCAATGCCCCGCAGGACCTACCAGCCGAGATCGACCTGCTCGGAGATTTGGATTCAGGGCTAACGATGAGCTGGGATGCCTCCGATTACGACTTTGTCGAAATCGGTTTGAGCGCGGTACACAACGGGCATGATGAGGAAACAGGACTCGACTTCCATCGCGGTAGGGACATCAAGTGCCACTATTTCGGCGACTTCACGCTCGACTTCGGCGCCGACTCACTTGGCTTCATGAAGGACTACATGTCCGCCACCCCGGAAGCGGAGTTCAGGGCCTGGATGATCGTCGGCAACGGCGACTTGACTCTGTATGGCTACCACATGGTCGAAAACGAGGCGCAGACAAGCTATTCGGTGATTCGCAACATCGCGGTCAACGACGTCGTCGACTGATGTTGCTGACCGCTAGGTTGCGGCGATCTGCTCGGGCTGTTTTTGCTTGGAACGCCGAGCAAAGACGACGAGCACACCGGTCAAAGCGAGCAGCCCACCCAGCGCAAGCAGCCACGGCCAGATAGCGTTCTCGCCCGACACGGCAGGTGTGGACGCGTCAGCTACTCGTTCCGCAACGCAACGATCTGCACTTGCTTCGGTCACCCGGAAAACGTCAACAACCTCGGCAGGTGTGTCCGGATCGGTGGGCCTTTGGGCCTGCACATCGACTCTGACGTTGCAATCCAGTGCCCCTTCGGGCGGGGCGAATCTGGGTGAGAACCGGCTGGCATGAACACATCCTTCACCGCGCTCGAAGCAAGCCTCCCGTTGCCGGTCGATCTCAACAGCTGTGGCGCTGCTCCACTCGGTCTGAGCATCGCGAGGCAACAGCCACAGACCTGGATTGCCAAAGTCAGCAAGTGATTGCCAACTTCGTCCGTTGACCAAAAGCTGCCGCTCGTCGCTATCTGCAGTGAAGACCAAACTGGCTCGAATCAGGCCCTCTGTGGCTGGATCGTATACGACAATAGTGAAGTCCGGATGATCGGCCATGTTTTCGATCTGAACATAATGGCTCACGAACTCACTGCCCTCGGGGATATCAGGTGGGATATCGGCGAAGGCGGTCGACGACATCAGCAGGGCGATAAGCAAGGTTAGTTTTTTCATGACGGAAAGATACCTCAAGCCGAAGTTGCAAGGCCAGTAGCTTCGTGATGGGCAGGGCGCCCAAGTCGAGCTGTCGTGGGGGTTTCCGAGGATCTTCGAGCTAGATGTTCGCTGAACGCGCCGGTCGGCGCTTCATTTCTGGGGGGAAAACTTGAGTCGCGGAATGAGGTCGCGATCGAAAATCTCAGTATCGCCACGCCGCCAGCGTTTCGATTCATTCATGCAGTGGGCGAGTTCGGCCACGAACTCTTCGAGTTCGAAGTCCATATAGCGGGGCACAAAGCGCTTCAGGCCATCAATGCCCTCTTGAAGCTGAGAGACCATGGCATGCGGTTCGCCACCCTTGTGCCAGATCTTGGCGAAGGCCCCGGCAATCGAACTGATCGCGCCAAGAAAGTGCTTGTCGGGACCATCCGCAGCTTCAGCCAGGCCTTTGAACAGGTTGTGAGCTTCGATGAATTGCCATCGATTGAAGCGCTTGGTTGCGGGAACGAGTTCTTCTTTGGTTGGGGCAGCCATTACATTGTCCTTCCAGCGGGCTCATTCTTTCAGCCGGTGCTCTTTACACCATCGCACTTCCACATTGCAAGCTGTGGCCCCTCAATTTCTGCCACATCGACTACGCCCGCTCAGCGTCGAGCTTGCTGAGAAGCCCCAGAACTTCTCGGGCGCTCCGTTTGGTCTTCCCAAGCGCATTCCACTGGTCTTTGGCCAAATTGAGGGCCTGAGCAGCCTCGACGGAGCGCCCCTTACTGGCAGCGTTGTTTCCGGCCAGCTCCAGCGCCCAGGCGACGTCGTGATCGACCAGCTTGGTACTCGTGAGGGAATCACTGATTTCTGATAAATAGGTTGGCCAGAGGTCCCACGACCCCTGCGCCGCGAGACAGGGCAACTCGATGGCTCGGAAGATCCCCAGATAGCCGACCCGACCCCCTTCCACGAGGTCCGCTTCCAATCCCTCGAGGGTGGCTTCTGCAGCTTGATAGGCACCCTGCGCGAGTTGAACTAGAGCCAGGTTCATTCGCATCACGTCGATGGCTTTGGAGCCGATCGATTGCACAATCGCGATCGCTTCGCGATACCAGCGCTCGGCGTCGACAAAGTCGCCGCGAAAGCGAGCCGCTTCACCCAGTCCATTGATGCACT
>CAZDBH010000186.1:0-15065 GCA_964503485.1 uncultured Bradymonadales bacterium
ACTCCATTCGGAGGCTGTCGGTTACGCGCTGGGACAAACCGAGGCGAGCGGCGTCAATGTGAAACCCGGTGTATCCGAACGACTGATCGCCCAGCCCGAATCCACCCTCCGTCGGATAGATGCCGAGGCCGAGACCCACCTCGAGATGCTGTTTCTGCTCGAGGTGCAGGACTTGGGCCTCGGCGGCAGGCGCTGCTGCCAGAACAAACGCCGCCGTCGCAAGCCAAGTACTAACCAATCGGTAAGAACACATAGCCCAATCCCGATATGATGAAGTCCAAGACAACGACTGACAACGAGGCGTTAACGACAGCTTGCGTCGTCGCCGCTCCTACACCCGCGCTTCCTCCAAATGCTGACAAGCCCGCCTGACCGCTCACCACTGGTATGGCCATTCCGTATGCAACGGCCTTGGTTAGTCCAACCGTAATATCCTGCCAATGAACGAACTTCGTGCTCATGAAGGTGTGAGGATTGACGTTGAAATAGAACTCGGCGGCCAACATTCCCGAGAAGTACCCCACAACCGCCCCCACGATGGTGAGCACGACCGTCATGATGGTGCAGGCAACAAACCGGGGCACGATGAGGTATTGAATCGGCTGCGCGTTGTTCATGCGCAGCGCATCGACCTGTTCGGTGACAACCATACTCCCGATTTCAGCCGCAATACCGGTCCCCACTCGAGTGGCAATCATCAGAGCACCGATAGTCGGAGCAAACTCGCGCACGAGAATTTGAAGAAAGAGCGGGCCGAGCAAACGGAGGTCGCCGATCACCTTCTGGGCCTGCATACCCGATTGGAAGATCAGAATCATCCCCAGAAAGCCGAGCACCCAGGCGATGAAGGTCACCGACCGATTTCCGATGCTGTGCATCTGGAAAAAGACCTCTCCCCACCGAATCGGCTTCCGCACGGTGTAGTAAATCGTGAGCCAGAAGACCTGAAACACGCCGCGCAGTTGGGAGTAGGCGATGACGAGCGGATCCCCGACACCGCTCAAAAAAGCGGTAAACCAGCCAAGGCGTGGTTCGGATTGGGGATTTGAGGACTCTGAAGCCATGCTACGCCATCAAATAGGTCAGTAAATAGTCCAAAACAAAGATGCCGATCGCCGTGGCGACCACACTGTCGTTGACGGCTTTGCCCACGCCAACGGCTCCTCCACTCACACTCATCCCGAAGTAGCAACTGACGACGGCAATGTTGAGTCCGAAGGCTGCAGCTTTAATGACTCCGCTGAGGAAGTCCATCAGCACGGTGTACTCGAGCAAGCTCGAGAAAAAGAGCGTGGGCGAAACACCAACGAGAAGATCACTCGTGATCGCCCCACCTATCAGGGCGGTCAAGTCGCCGACCACGACGAGCAAGACCATCATGACGATCATCGAGAAGAACCGGGGCATGACGAGGTAAGCGATCGGGTCGACCGCCAGGGCCCGTAGTGCGTCCACCTGCTCGGTGACCTTCATGGTGCCCAATTCTGCTGTATTGTTAGCCCCAACCCGACCGGAGAACATCAGCCCGATTAGAATCGGTCCCACCTCCCGGAGAATACTGAATCCTGCTCCCCAGCCCAGAAGGCTGTAAGCCCCATACTTTTCGATGTAGCTGGCGGCCTGGATTACCATGATGGCACCGGTCAGGACGGCCGTTATGGCAACGATCGGGAAACTCTTCACACCATCTCGGTAAAGACTGCGCCAGGTCTCTTTTTTGTCGAGACGCAGCGGAAACAAGCGGCGGAAGATCATGCCGACCATGATCGTGATGCCACCCGCTTGGTGGGCGGCTGCCAAGATGGCGGTCCCCATTTGGCCAAAAGCCCATGAGAACACTCCGCGGCGATTTTCGTTGCTGGCGCTCATGGGTATTTCTTCGCACCTCGCCAGAATTCGTGGACAAGCGGCTGCTCGGATTGGGCAATCTCGGCAGGCGTTCCATCGAAAATCAGCTTGCCCTTGTCGATCATGACCCACCGATCCACGACGTCGCGCATGCCGACCAAGTCATGGCTGATGGTGATGGAGGTGACGCCCTGCGACTCCTTTCGATGCGCGAGCAGATTGAAAATCTTACTCGACGTGACCGGATCCAATCCGGCCGTAGGATCGTCGTATATCAAGATGGGCGGATTCCGGACAACTGCTCGAGCAAAGCTAACTCGCTTCTTCATCCCGCCAGAGAGCTCGTTGGCGAATAGGTGCTCGATCCCGGGGAGGTCAACCTGCTTGAGCAGCGATTTGACCTGCTCGTCGATGAACTCCTCGGTCAGTCCACCCTGTTGACGAAGCGGAAAGGCGATATTTTCGCCCACGTTCATGAAGTCGAATAGAGCGTAATTCTGAAAGAGCATACCGATGTCTGAGCGGAGAACCGCCAGCTCGATCTCGCTCAGTACAGTGATGTCCTTCCCATCGATCAGCACGCGCCCCGAGTCGGGCTTGACCAACCCAGTAATGATCTTGGTGAGCAGCGATTTCCCCGCTCCGCCAGGGCCAATCAGGCCCACATTCAGGCCAGTCGGTACGGTGAACGAGACATCGCTGAGCACACACTCGTGGAAATGGTATTTCCAGACCTTCTCGACGACGATCATTGAGCACCCCGCGTCGCTTCCGCGTAGAGCGCTTCGACCTCATCCAACCATCGCGACTCGAAGTAGACTTCTCGAAACTCGGTCACGACCTCGTAGAGCCTCTGGTGGTCGCCGAGCTGTTCGGTGGCTCGCACGATCCCATACATCGCGTCATCTCGCTGTAGACTGTAGATCCAGGTCTCGAGAAAAGTGCGCCACTCTATGATGGCTTGCTGTGGGTTCGATAGATGGTCCAAAAAGACGATACCAAGCTGATAGCCGGCGTTCTCCATCGACGTGCTGGCATGGGGACCGAAAAGAAAGGCAAACTCGCGCTCGTTGCGCATCGCATCGAGCAGTTGGGCCTCCCGGTGGTGGTCTCCCCGTTCGTGATAGATGTTGACCATCTCCCACTCACCCTCTTCTCGCACACCGCTGATACCGTAGTATTGCGACCGCAATCGTGAGAAAAGCTCGAAGGCCGTGTCGGAATCACCGACATAGTGTCGATACCAATAGGCCCACCAGTAGAGCATGTTGTCGCCCATCGGCGTCTGCTCGAGCCGTCTAAACTCAGTCGAGAAGTAGGCAATCGCCTCATCGATTATGTCATTGGTCTGGTAGTGAACAATCACGGCATCCAGAGCGCGATGAGCCGGGCCAGAGGCGTCGGGATACATCCTGACCAACTCCTGCCAAATCCGCAGTGCCTCGTCGTATTGGTGGAAGTGATCGTAGTGGATGATGCCGATACGGTATAGGCCCCGCGCTGTGTATTCGTCGACCTCGTCGTAGATCAGGTGATCGTCTATCAAGCTGAGGTAATACTCGTTGGCCTCGTCGAACTGGCCACTCTGCTCGGCAATTCGGCCGAGATTGTAGATTACATAGCGGCGATCGCTACCACTTGGCGGATTATCCAGCAGCCCGATATAGGCCTGGGTCGCTTCGTCGAATTGGTCCGAGTTGAACAAGTGTTCGGCGTGGTCTAGGTCAATCTCCCAATCGCGACGCGCCCTGGGGGTGGTGCACGACAGGAGCAGGGCAAGGCCGACCAACGCGGCTGTTGTTGCGAGTTCCCTCAACTTACCAAACACATTTAGTCCGAACGTCGCCGACAAACTGAATCGAATCGGCGCCAGTTGCCTTGGTCGCCCTATCCGCCCCGACTCGGCTGTCCGGTGGATTTGCTGTTTCGGACAGAAGCAGAATCAGATGACCTCGGCGGCCACGACCCACGACATCGACCAGGCATCAGGTACCCCGTCGAAATCGGTATCAACATTCAAATCGACCTGGCGCAGTAGATCAAACAGCGTGAACGTGTCTCCCCCCGCGGTAATCGACAGGTTTTCGGCGTCCACGGCTCGAACGCTTCCCATCAGCAGGCCGTTGCCATTGTCGCTCGAGCCCTGCAGGTTGAACTGCAAGAACGCGTCGACAAGTGGCAGATCAATATCAAGACTGACCTCATCGTTAGAAAAGACGACCGGAAGAACGATTGTCTGAGTGTCTGTTACGTATCCAGAACCCCCCAAACGCATCGTCAGGGAGGTTATGGGGTTTGATGCGTCGAGCAGGACCGGATCGAGCGCCCGATCGGCCATACCAAAATCGAGTTGTGACTCGGTCGCTGCATGGCCTGCGTAGTATGGGAATCTCGCTTCGGAGAGATCCGAGATGAACACGCCCAACTCGATCAGCTGGTCACTGGTGGGCTCACCGAAGTCATCAAAAACAACGTCGTATTGATATTCAATCAGTCGCAGCCCGACGAAGAACACGCCGCTCCTCGTGGGTGCTCCATCGACGCTCAGGCACGTGCTGCGCTCACAAACCAAGCCCTCGATACAGTCGGAGTCGGCCGCGCAGAATTCTCCCTCGAGCCCGCCCAAAGGAGTGCGCCCGCATGAGGGGAGAAGTCCCGATGCTATCAAAACGAGTATGAGTACCAACCGGTAATGCATGCTTCTCCAATGGGTGAAGTTCCGGGCGTCCGATATGGAATAACGAAATCGAACGCCAGATGGAAGGAGCTTGTGACCCAATCGTTCGTGTTTTGCGCTTCACATTGAATCATTGAGCCAGAAGCGCGTCGATAAGTGGTGTGATGCTGAGGAGCCACCTGTGTTAGCTGGAGGATGAACATGGAAAATACAATGATCAAGGTACTGGTAGTCGGACTGTTTTGCTCATTGACCGCTTGCATGGGAGTCAATGAGATGCCGAACTACCGTTCCCGAATTAGTGCTGTGTCGATCGACAGTGCCGTTACCGAGTCCCCTGAAGTGAGCTTCTCTCAGCTGGTGGTATCGGATCCGAACGATCCCGACCAAATCGCACTGAGCGTTATGGAGAGTCGAATTAAAGAACGGCTCGCCGATCGGTTGTTTGAATTGGCTCCCCCTGCGTTAGTGGCCGACGCGATGCTGACCTCCGTACAGGACCAACTCAGGCGTCGGTTTCCTTGGGAGGTTGCCGGACCGAACCAGGCGGCAGATGCCCAGTTCAATGTGTTCGTTCGCCACTATGGAATCGACGTTGATGAGGCCGGCCTCGGCATGTTCTACATCGATTCACTCGTCGAGGGCCGATATCTAGAGACCGGGACGCTCATCTACGAAGAAACGGTCCGGACCGAGTTTCCGCTGACTGCGATGCGACACGGCCATGATGCAGTCTCGGACGCTGCGGCCCGATCGCTCAATTTGCTCGACCTCGATGAACTGCCGGCCGCAGAGTTCCAAACCGGTATTCTCTCAGGTACCGACCAAGCAGCCTTCGAGCTCGTCGACGAACTCTTCGACGACACCTACGACCGCTAGTCGTCTCCCTCTAGCCTGCCCGAGCCTGGCGCTTCGACAGTCTGAGACCACGGTTCATCCCCAGTAAAACTTCTGCTAGTCTCTCTCCGCTTCGCGTGGAGAATCCCTGTTTTTCGGAGAAGGACTTGCACATGATGGGAAGGACGTCTCTCGCCATCTCGCTTCTACTGGCCGCTGCCGTACTGTCGACATCTGCTTGCCGGGTGGACCCAGCCGCCGGTTGCGCCAGCAACGACGACTGCCGAGAAGGGCGAATCTGCGTCAGCGCAGTTTGCCAATTTCCCGGCTCGAGCAGCCCGAATCCGGGCGACGCGGGTAATCAGCAGGACCAGGTCCCAGGACAGAGTCCAATCATTCGAGTCGTACCGAGCGACGTGTTCTTCGGACCGCTTGCTCCCGGCGAAGGCGAATCGCGCACGCTCGAGATCTTCAACGACGGAGATGCCACCCTCCTGATTGACCATGTGATCGCAACCGGCGACGGATACTGGGACTCTGGAGTCGATCGTTCGTCGGTCGAGCCAGGTGCTCGGCCCGCCCTCGTCGAGGTGAACGTAACGGTGGGACCGATGCCGCCCGGCGAGTTTACGCTCGAGGGCACACTCCGGATTGGGTCGAATGCGATCAATCCAGCCGGGGGCCGAGTCAACCTCGAAACTGAGGTGGCGTTCGATCCCATTGAAGAAGGCACCTGTCTGAATTTGTGGAGCCAAAATGGCGATGAAGAGATTTGGATGCGACCGGATGACTCGGTTGGCCTGGAGTTCGCGCTGTCCAACTGTGGGACCGTCCCCATCTCGATTATTGGCCTCGAGGCGTTCTCATTCGACGAGCGGTTCATCGTCGAGTGGGACTCGAGCCTGGAGTTCATCGACGTTGGAACGACTGATTCTGTGTTTCTCGAGGTCCATTCACCCGAGGGAAACGCCGAAACCGAGGTCGGACTCCAAGTGATTTACATCGGCAACGGGGATCCCGAGACAATCGAGAGCCGTGTCTTCATCATATCTGAAGACCGCGACAATCAAGACTGCGGCCCCTCTCCATTCGCACAGGCCGATCGGGACGGTCCATGGACCGAGAGCGAAATGACCCTCGAACTCGGCCACCACATCGATATCTTGCTGCCCGATCGCGACGGATTCTTCACATCAGCCGACCTCGTCGAATCGCCGGACGGCTCAGCTAATCTGTTTCAAATGAGGAGTGAACAGGCCGCCGTTCTGGTGCCCGATATGCCCGGTAGATACGAGGTCGACATGACAACGAGCTACGATGGCTCCTGTGAGGTCGAACACTACCTCGACTTCGAAGTCACGATCCCCGAAGGCGCTTTCGTCGCCTGGTTGACCTGGCCGGAACCACTCCCCCGGGGGCGGACCAACGACTTGGACTTCTACATCGCAGAAAAGACCGCAGAGGGCTATTTCTGGGACGACGGGGCGCCGGTCGTCGGAGGTGGCCAGGATAGCGCTGAGTTTGGCGACGCAGACTCGGATTCCGACAACCCGTACCGCAACCAGGACTACAACAATCAGGGATACGGGCCTGAACTGGTCGTCATCCGCGAGCCACACCCGGACAGTGTGATCGCCATTGGCGCACACGTGTTCTCGACCGCTATCCGTGGTCCTGCCGAACCCAGGGTTCAGATTTGGCTCAACGGAGAGCCGACCGTTGACGCAAGTCTCGCGCTCGAGAGAAACCAATTCTGGATCGCCGCCGAGGTTCAGGGCAGCGAGTTGCTCCAAACGCACGAAGTTGTTAGCGACGGTTTTCCGGCCTCGAATCAGCCTTGATCCCGTGCGCCCTTCGGCAATCGTGTGTGCAGGTTCGGTTCTTGTTGCACCCATTCTTCACCTTTGCTAGCAACATCACGTGAGATCATCGACGTCGAAATTGGCTCTCGGCCCCACAGTTCTTTTTCTTCTCTCGTTCTGTGCCGTTCTCGCCCTGGCTGCGCTCACTCAAGGCTGCGGATTCGACCGAAGCCGGGTTGATGCCGACAAGTGTGCTCAATTCCCTTGCGCCCCCGGCTGCGCGGCGACCTGCAGACCCGATTTGAGCGGCCTTGATGTCCTGAATGGCGCAGATCCCGATGTCAGTAACGACCAATCCTCGACCGATGGGTGTTCCGGTTCGGAGAACGCCTGCGGCGGATGTGGGGTTTTGGCCGGCCAGCCGGGTGAGCGATGCGCTGAATCAACCTGTGGCGTTTATGCGTGCTCAGGCTCTTCGGTGGTTTGCGTGAGCGGCGAGGTGAACGCTTGTGGCGGATGTGGAACACTTAGCGGGTCTCCGAATACCCCTTGCGGAGGACCGTGCGGCGCAACTCTTCAGTGTGACGGACCGGATTCACTCGTGTGCGATGGCCCCATGCCCGACGTTTGTGGCGGCTGTTCGTTGAACGCCTCGGTCGAGCTTGATACGGCCTGCGGATGCGACGTGGAAATCGATGAGAGCCACGTCTGGCAGTGCGATGACGACGAGTTGCTGTGCGACAATGGAAACGAGTCACTCGACGATCCGACTGTGCTGGCCGATACCGACGACTCGGCCTCCGAATATGTGGCTTACACCGGAGCGCTCGTCGCCGGCGATTCTGAAGACTATTTTGAAATGGTAGTCGTCGACGACGTCAGCGGCGATGGCATGTTTCCCGACGTAGAGCTCTCGGGGCTCACCCGCGACCTCGACCTGTGCGTGTACTGGGAGTACCTAGACAGTTTTCGCCCACCGAATGTCGAGTGCGCCAGCGGCGGCTGGATCCGCGACGGAGACCTAGAGGGCTGTTGCTCGAACAACAGCGGAACCTCAGACGAACTCGCCTCCCTACGGGGCAATGCTTGGGGCATCGAGCGGCTCGACCCGCTGATAGGCGGCGACAACGACAGCGGTATTATCACAATCCGTGTCTATGGCCCGCAAGAGGCTAGCTGCAGCGTCTATACACTCAGGTTTAGATTCTAACTTCTCCGACCCATCGAATTGTGTTTCTGTGTTTGACAAATCTGCAGCACGGTTGTAGTTTCCCGCCCTCGTGACCCGTGGTGCACGGACTCACCGCACCCGCCGGGCACAAATTGTGAGTCAGAACAACTAGATACACTCGGTGAGTCAGGAGAACGTTGCTATGGCTGGATTGATCGGCCGAAAGGTCGGAATGACGCAAATCTTCACCGAAGAAGGTGTGCGTATCCCAGTTACCGTTATCGATGTCAGCGATAACGTCCTTATCCAAAAGAAAACAAGCGAAGGGGCAGACGGGTACAACTCCGTCAAAGTCGGCTTCGCGAAAGCAGATCGGCAGGAAAAGGCCGGAATGGTACGCCATCGCGGCGTCAACAAGGCCGAGGGTGGCGTGTTCGCTAAGGTGGGTATCGAGACGCCCTATCGCCACGTGCGAGAGTTCCGCTGTTCATCTGCTCATCTCGAGGGCCTCGAGATAGGCCAAGCTCTCAGCGTAGACGAGACGTTCAACGTTGGTGAGCAAGTTGACGTCACCGGGACCTCCAAGGGTCGCGGATTCACTGGTGTCATCAAGCGCCACGGCTTCCATATGCCTCGCAAGACTCACGGTACCCACGAGAACTTCCGTCATGGTGGTTCCATTGGACAGAGTGCTTGGCCCGGAAAAGTATGGAAGGGCAAGAAGATGCCTGGTCAGCACGGCGGACGCCGAGTGACGAACCAGAACATCGAAATCGTTCAGGTGATATCCGAGGAGAATCTACTGCTCGTCAAAGGCTCGATCCCAGGAGCAAATGGCTCCCTGGTTACGGTCAAGCCGGCCGTCAAGAAGGCCCGTGGATCCGCTCGGGCGAAGTAAGACTCGCCAACACGTCCTCCGAACCCTTATCTAGATAGTCGAAGGTAATCGCAACTCCCGAGGGATACCTCGAGTGGGGTACTGAATTCGCCCGACACACGTAACCGTGCGCGTTGATGGCACGGCCATCCTCGAGTTCCATGCGCAGGAAGCAACTGAACCCTTCGTCGAGGAGCAGGTCAGTCACAAGGAAGACGCCACCTCTGCTGAGGTTGGTCGCGTTCAGGAAGAAACCGTAGCCATCATCATCCATGATATAGGCTTCGCTCGAGAGTTCTGTTCGTGGGTAACGACGTAATCCTTCGCTGTGGGGCATTCAAGCACCTCCCTTATCTTCGCTGTTGCCAACTGGCACCGCAGCTATCAGAGGGCAACCCGGCCGCGTCCATGCGGCCGGGCTATCCAATAATTCTGCCGAGGACCGAATGTGTGGTTCGGTGAGTGCGGCACCGACCTGTTCCGTCAATGACGGTAGCATGCGGTGATTTGTCGCCAAAAAAAGTGAAGAACCGAAAATAAGGTGGCTGGGGCTAGTCTTTGGGGCGTCGGGAGATCAGCTCACCAGTCCCGACTGGGACCAGCAGGCCTTCAGAGCTTCGCGAGAGCTCAGCAGCGTTGGCCTCGTCGGTATCGATGTGCATCTCGAGTTTGTAGCTCGATTTCACTCGGACCAGGACGTCACCAAACACGAGTTCGCGGGGTCCTGAAGTGATCGCCACTGCGACCTCGTCACCATCTTCGACCCCGAAGACCTCTGCGTCGTCGGGCGTCATGTGAATATGCCGCCAGGCACAAACCAGGCCCTCTTCCAGGTGCACCGTTCCGTAGGGTCCTTCGAGTGTGATCGGTGCCGACCCTGCGGTTTGGCCAGAACGTCGAATTGGGGCATCCACCCCGAGATGAAACTCATCGGTTCGGGAGATCTCGACCTGGTTGCCCTTTCTCAGCGGTCCTAGAATTCTGACATTGTCGATCCGCCTTCGTGGACCGATGAGGTTCACCTGTTCGTTGGCGGCGAACTGACCGGGCTGAGATAGCGGCTTTCTCTCGGTGAGTTTGGCATCTGGTCCGAAGAGGGCTTTGAATGTCTCCTCCTTTAGATGGACGTGCCGAGCTGAGGTCGCGATCGTGATTGGCCCGGCCTTTCGCACCTTCCGGGTGCCAGCAACAAGCTTCGCGGCCTCTTCCGCTATCTTCAGCTGCTCGTCGGTCGCCACTACCAGAGCTTTGACCAACGACGCAGGTCGAGAGACGTCGCAGACCCTGGAGCTCGCCGAGACGGAGGCCTCGGCGTTTCGGTCGTCGTCGAAGAGCAGTCCGAGGTACTCGAACCGCTGCAGTATTCGCTGGCGCATCGCTCGAGCGTTTTCACCGATTCCTCCGGTCAAAACGACGGCGTCGGCTCCGCCCATGCAGGCAACGTAGGCTCCGATGTACTTTCTCACTCTATGAGCAAAGCATGCAATGGCAAGTCGGGCTCGCTCATCTCCCCCTGCTGCGCTCTCTTCCAAGTCGCGAAGGTCGTTCGTGTGTCCGGAAAGGCCCTTCAAGCCACTCTCTCGGTTGAGGAGGTGGTCCACCTCGTCGGGGGACAGTCCCTCAGCCCGCATCAGGTGGAGAAGAACACCGGGATCGATGTCACCCGACCTCGTCCCCATCACGAGGCCTTCCAAGGGTGTCATCCCCATGCTCGTCTCAATCGAGCGACCATGCTCGACTGCGGCGACGCTCGCGCCATTGCCCAGATGGCAACTAACCAACCGAAGGGTTTGCATCGGCCTACCCAAAAACTCGGCCGCTTCTCGACACACGAAGGCATGAGAAGGTCCGTGAAACCCGTAGCGCCGGACTCCGTGCTTTTCGGCAAGTTCGGGGTTGATTGCGTATGTTCTGGCCCGACGCGGCAGTCCGTAGTGAAAGGCTGTGTCAAACACGGCGACATGAGGTGTGTTGGGAAAGGCCTCCCGCGCTGCGCTGATACCGGCCAGATTCACCGGATTGTGCAACGGCGCAAGGGGGACGCATGCTTCGATAGCCGCAACGACGTCGTCGTCAATGATGGCCGCGTCGGTGAAGCGGTCACCGCCGTGGACAACACGGTGCCCAACCGCATCGACGGTGTATTCATCCGTCTCGTCCAATACCTTAGCAAGAGCCGCCTGATGGGTGGTCTCCTTCCCTATCCGCTCGATCTTGCCGCGCAATATCGCCGTGCGCTTCTCGACATCGACAAGCTGATATTTGACACTCGAGGACCCACAATTGATGACGAGAACGTTCACTGTCACTCCTATCTGATCCGTACCGAAATGCGCTCCCTGCATGGGAGCGCGGGATAGCCGCTCACTATTCGAGTACACCCCTAAACACTGGCTCCGCAGGCCCAGTCATGAGCACTGAACCAAGATCATCACTTACCGTGATGTTGAGGGAACCTCCGGGCAACCTCACCTCGATCGGTGTTCCCGCCCGCGAACTATCTTTGAGCACCGCACAAACCGCAACAGCGCATGCACCTGACCCACAAGCCTGTGTGTATCCGACCCCGCGTTCCCACACACTGACCTGGATGACAGAAGGCTCGATCCAGTACGCGAACTCGACGTTCGTACGATTTGGAAACAGGGGGTGTGTCTCCAACTCGGTGGTTTCGCCCTCCCCCACCGGAATTGGGTCCGACTCGAGAAAAACGAGGTGAGGGTTTCCCATTGAAATCGCGACACCCTCTCGCGTGATTCCTCCGACCTCTACGTTCACTCGTGCGAAGCGCCCATGGGGCTTGGGCAGCGAGGGAGTGGCTAGTTTGGCGGGTCCCATCTCGACGGTGACCAAGCCGCCCGAGGACAGCCGACACTCCTTCGGGCCTGCGCCCGTACCTACCAGCACACGACCATCGCTGATGCCACGTTCCCCGGCCCATGCTCGGACGGCGCAGCGGATACCGTTTCCGCAGATTTCTGGGACCGATCCGTCTCTGTTGACGACGACCATGTCAAAAGCAGCGTCAGCCTCGTTGGACAACAGGAGCCCCCCCTCCGCCCCCCCCCCCCGCGGGCGCGCCCCCGATGCCGATCACACCAGGTCGATAGGCGTTTCGGGTTATCTCGCAGCTCAGATGGTAGTTCGTGTGTCCGAACCACAACGAAATCGTTTCCGAGGCCATGCCACTTTTGGAACGGAGTTTTCACTGCTTTCTGACGCCGCCAGGAATGGTCTCGTACTTGCGTCCGATTCGATACTTGCGCAGCTTCTCGGTCAGTGCTTGGCGGCTAATCCCAAGGGCTTTCGCCGACTGTGTCCGATTGTTCCCGTGCTCTTTGAGAACCCGTCGGATGAACTGCTCCTCGACTATTGCCATGGCCTCTTTCAGAGTCCCACCAACTTGGGGAACAACCTCGCCACCGCTCACTCTGTCGGACAGGAACTCGGTCGTCAGCGGCTTGCCATCGTCGCTCAACAGGACGGCCCGATGAATCTCATTCTGCAGCTCGCGAATATTACCGGGCCATCGATAGCCTTCCAGGCTCTTCATCGTGGCCCGTTCGATGCCTGGCAGCGTCTTCCCCAACCGATCGCAAAACATCTTGAAGAAGTGCTCGGCCAGCAGACGCACGTCGCCAACTCGGCTCTTGAGCGAGGGCAAATCGATTGGAAACACGTTGATTCGATACAGTAAATCTTCTCTGAAACTCCCTTCAGCGACCATCTTCTCGAGATCGCGATGGGTGGCAGCAAGTATTCGCACATCGACGGGAATGACATCGGTCGACCCGACTGGCGTCACCTCCCCCGCTTCGAGTACCCGGAGTAATCGAACCTGTAGATTGGGCGAGATATCACCGATCTCGTCGAGAAATAGGGTCCCGCCATCGGAAACCTGAAAGAGCCCCTTTTTGTCCCGGTCTGCGCCTGTAAACGCACCCTTGAGGTGCCCAAACAGCTCACTCTCGAGCAGATTCTCTGCTAGCGCACCGCAGTTTACCGCCGCAAATCGCCCCGCGCGCCGCTCGCTCTTTGTATGTACATACCTGGCGAGCAGCTCCTTGCCGGTACCCGTCTCACCGAGGATCAAGACAGTGGTGTCGGTTTTGGCGACGAGGTCGGCTTGTTTTAGGGCACGAGCGAGCTGGGGACTTTTGCCGATGATCGGTCGTTCGACGTCCCCTTCGTCCAGTTTCTCTCGATGTGTTTGGTTCTCTACCGAGAGCTTCTGATTGGCGGCTTCGAGTTGCTCGATGAGCCGAACTCTCGCCAGTTGGATTGCAGCGTGATGCCCAACCAACGACACCAGATCGAGGTCGAACTCGGAGCAGTCGGCGCCGCGCCCAAAGACGATCGCGCCGAGCCCCTGTTTTTGGCCCCCCGGAAGTGGAACGGCGGCCATGACGGTGACCTGCGGCAGTCTTTTCTGGACCTCGGCTGGAGCGCCGATGACAACTGTTGCCAAGCCAGCGAACGCGTCCGGGAACCACCGCTCGAGATCTTCTGGTACCAAGATCGGCGTCCTGGCGGCGTCCTCGGCCATCAGCGTTCGACGCTCGAGGCCTTCCGCCGTCCTCTCGAACATGCCGACGAAGAGCGTCTTCGACAACAAGCCGAGCGCGAAGGCACCTGTTGTATCGAATAGGCTTTGAGCTGTGGTGGTGTTCTGAAGGTCTCCAAAGAAGGCAAAGAGCCGGTTCAACGTCTGTCGGCTTGCCAGCGGGTTGTCGACGACCTGCGTGCCGAGATCCTGAACGCTTCCCAACGCCCTTCGCGCCACCATCGTGTGGGCGCCGGTTTCGCTTTCGTCCTCTTCCGGTAACTCGATCCGGATTTCGACCGGCACCTCTCGGTCACCGAGCAGAAGGTCGTCGCCATCACCTAGACGGACCTCACGCACACGCTTTCCGTCAATGACGATATCGACGCCATTGCTTCGGACCATCGAGCCGTTCGTGCTTCCCAGGTCTCTGTAGAAGAAGTCCTGGGACCTTCGGACAATCTCGCCGTGCACGCTCGAAATCCGAGAGTCCTTGAGAACCACCATATTCGAATTGGAGCGCCCAATCGTGATCAGAGTCCCGTCGAAGACGAGCGGTTCGCTGCCAGGACACTCGATTCGAATCTTCTTCATGTGGTCCGCGTCATTCAGTCAAGTGGAAGTCGTAGAGTATGTGTAACGCAAACTGCACGGGTGTGGAAACCTCCAACCCTTCGATCCCCTCCACGACCGCGAATCTGGGGCGAAGCTCGACTCCGATGCCGAGTCCGCTGGGCATACTTACGCTGGCGTCGAATACGACATCGGCGAGAAAGCCGCCACGCTCGCTTACTTCCGCGTATCCGAACATCGAGTACCCCGCCGCAAGGCCAAACCCGAGTCGTACCGACTTCAGTCGAACCGGGTAGCTGATCCCAGCCACGATGTTGATGATTTGAAGCTCTGGAGGCACTTCCGTCACGAGATTGTTGAGCTGCACTTCGTGAAGGTGGCGGTCGAAAGCGAGACTGAACGAGAGACCGAAAAAACGGTCGGTTAGCAGCCTGGCAGAAACACCGAAGCTGTCATCAAACGTGTCACGATCCTCGCCGCTCATCGGTTGGAAGGCGAGACCGAGTCCGATCCGCAGATCCGGCCCCGGCACAGTGTTGGTGCGCTGGCTCGCCACGATGTTTACGCAGACTTGCCGCCCATTGTCGCGGGTTCCCAGACTCTCCAGCGATGCCTTTTCTAACAGTCCAACCAACAGCGTTGTGGCCTGGGCGCTGTCCAAGACGGCCGGCCCCAGACCTTGCCCAGTTGCTTGGGCGTGTGCCTCCCGAAAGACGGCGAAGCATCCTCGGGTCAAT
>CAZDBH010000187.1:0-15046 GCA_964503485.1 uncultured Bradymonadales bacterium
GTCGCGAAGTGCCGCCACACCCATGTAGATCACTCCGGTGTCGAGTTTAGCCACGGCCTCCCAGTTGACTGGTATGGACTCTGTAGTCTGCGAGGCGTGGCCGGTGAGAAACGCGACTGTGCTGGCGTATTTGCGATGGGTTAGAGGGACGCCCGCGTATACCGCAGCGCCTTGAGCCGAGGTAACCCCCGGAACGATCTCAAAGGGAACTCCGCTTTGGGCCAAAACCTCAGCTTCCTCCCCTCCTCTACCGAAAATGCAGGGGTCTCCCCCCTTCAAACGGACAACCGTCTGATGCACGGCAGCCAGGTCTGACAGCAGTTTGGAGATTTCAGGCTGAGGTAGGGTGTGCCCGCCTGCCTTCTTCCCCACGTAGTAGCGCTCGGCGGTCACACTTAGCGCGCTCATCAAATCGTCGTTTGCGAGATTGTCGTAGACAATCGCATCTGCTGATTCTAGGAGCCGCTTGCCACGGACTGTAATCAGTCCAACGTCGCCAGGACCGGCGCCGACTAAGAAGACGGTACCGAGTTTAGCCATTTCCCTTCCCAGCGCTGGGTTCTTCGGAGAACGATGCGACAATGGCAGCCCCGCCAGCATCGAGAACGGCGTGGGCGAGCTGTTGGCCGAGCTCAGCTGCAGCCTGAATAGCTCCTGGGGCTCCAACTTCGAGCTTGGTTTTCACCGTGCGCTGAATGATTGAACCGACTTCATCCCCGACCATGCCTGTCGCGACCAACTCGGCTCCCTCCCAACGGGCGAAGGCGCCCACCGGTACCTTGCAGCTGCCCTCGACGAGGACCAAGAAAGCCCGCTCCACCTCTGCTTGTAGCCGTGCTGGCGGGTGGTTGAGGGTCTCTTTCACCCACCCGAGGTCGGGACGATTTGGTGGTGCTTCAATACCCAGGAGTCCCTGGCAGGCCGCGGGAACAAAACGGTCTGTATCTAGACGATCGCGCTTCACTGTGTCGAAACCGAGACGGCTGAGACCGGCTTCGGCGAGCACAATCGCGTCGTAGTCCTCATCGGCCAACTTTCGTAAGCGTGTGTCGACGTTGCCTCGCAGGGGCGTGATCTTCAGGTCAGGTCGGGCTCTGAGAAGCAGCGTCGTGCGGCGGAGACTAGCGGTGCCGACGTGCGCCCCTTTGTCGAGCTCGGCGATCGGGGTGCCATCCTCGGTTACGAGTGCGTCACGGGGATCCTCCCGCTCGGGAACCGCGAGCAGTTCGAGTCCGCCCGGAAGGTCGGTCGGCAGGTCTTTGAGCGAATGGACGGCGATGTCGGCGGAACCCTCGAGAAGCGCCGCTTCGATTTCCTTCACGAACAGGGCCTTCCCGCCGATTTCTCGAAGAGTGCGGTCTTGAATCCGATCGCCACTGGTGACGATCTCGACCAATTCGACCGAACATTCGGGATTCGCTTCCTCGAGGGTCGTTTTGACCCAGTTAGACTGCCAGAGGGCGAGTTTACTGCGTCGGGTTGCGATTCGAAGTGTTGTCATCAGCTATCCTTGGGGTCCGATCCATCCTTCTGATCGGAGAAATTGAAGAGTTTTTCAGCCCATTCGACGGCGTCCTCTGTGCCACCTTTTTCTGCGAGTTTTCGAAGTGCGACAGTCGGATCGTGCAGAATTCTGTTGACGAGAACCGTGGCGAACTTTTCGACGCGCTTCATGTCTGCTTCAGCTAGATGAGCCAGACCCTTTGCAGCACGGGACAGTTCTTCCTCTTTAATGCTCGTCAGACTCTCTCGCAGCTTGACGATTGTGGGAGCGATTTGGTCGACATCAAGTGCCCTGTGGAAGCGCTCCACTTCTTGCGCAACCAGCTGCTCTGCCGATCGTGCCTCTTTCTGGCGGTTTGATCGGTTGGCGGTAACGACCTGCTGAAGGTCGTCGACATCAAAGAGGTACACGTTGGACAGCTCACCGACCTTTGGATCAATATCTCGGGGTACGGCGATGTCGATGCAGAGCAGTGGACGATAGCGACGCTCACAAAAGGCGTCTGCTACCGTGCTTGCCTGAATCACGTATTCTGATGCCGCCGTCGACGACATCACGACGTCAACGTCCGCCAGCAAGTCGGGCACTGCGTCCAAACTATAAGCTTGGCCATTGATTCGGTGCGCCATGGCTTCGGCGTTGGCCAAGGTACGGTTTGCGACGTGAATTTCGCTAACCCGGTGCTGCTGGAAGTGTTTGGCGGCCAGTTCGCACATCTCACCGGCTCCGACGAGCAGAACGGAGCGACCCGCAAGGTTACCGAAGACCTTCTTGGCGAGCTGAACACTCACAGAAGGTATGCTCACGGGTTGTTTGGCTATCCCAGTCTCATTTCGGACCCGCTTGGCGACCTTGAGGGCACGACTCATACACCTGACGAGAATGTTGTCTACGGTGCCGGCTTCGCTCGCCGTGGTGAAGGCTTTTTTCACCTGACCCTGGACCTGGGGCTCGCCTATGATCATCGAGTCGAGACTGGCAGTGACTCGAAAGAGGTGATGAATTGCCGCATCGTCTCGGTGGATGTAGAGCCCATCCTCGAGGGCCTCACCGTCTCGGGAACGGGTCTTCAACCAGCTGATGACCTCTCTCTCTGCACTGCCCAGGTCGTTCGCTCGCGCGTACACCTCGAACCGGTTGCATGTGGCAGTGAGAAAGACAGCAGACAAGGGCTCGAGGGCGCCCAACTCGGGCAAGACCTGGCGCAGCTCATCCTCAGACAGCGCCAGCTGCTCCCTCAGCTCCACCGGTGCAGTGCGGTGGTTTAGGCCGACAACGATGAGTCCCATCTACTTCAACACATACGCAACGAGGACACCGGCAGCAGCCAGAAACCCCACGATCGTAAAAACAGCAGCCTTCGTACCCCGGAAACCGGCCTTGATACGAGACTGAAAAACGACGCCGTATACGAACCATCCAGAGACGGCAAGTGCGTAGCTGGTGTAGTTCTGCTCCCCTTCGACCTGGCCTCCGAGGATCCAAACCACCCCCAGAATAATCGCCGCTGTGTAGACCGGGAATCCGACCGAAACGCACCGAAAACTGACGGTGTCGAGTTCATCGAGGGATGGCAGGGCTTGAAAGAGTCGCCCGAAGTTCTTGCGTTTCAGTTGCCTTGCTTGTGCCAGATAGAGTAGCGAAATTAAAAACGAGAGCGAGAACGCCGCGGTACCCAAGAAGGCGAGGGCAATATGCACCGTCAATAGACTCGGGGCGACGCGTGTGCCGGTGTACTCCGGTCCAGCTAGGATCACGACGGTGATCAAAAGCACGGCGAGCGGCGCTACGAGGGCGCCAACCTGGTGGATTTCGTTGCGCCAGGAGATGGCCAGATAACCGCCCACAATCATAAGCGCAGCGAGAAGAAGTCCGCCGGGCATCGACAGAAGGGCTTGACCCTGCACAACGCCGATCACAACCGCAACCAAGTTCAAGGCGAAACCGAGCTGTATGATCCGGAAAGACCAGATCCCCTTGGTTTGACCCCGAATCGCGATGTCTCCCAGGAAGACGAAAGAGGCCAGGAGGTATCCGACTAGCGCTGCAAGTGCTGTTATCGTGTACATGATCGGGTTGCCGTCAAGTCAGTCGCGTGCTAGCTTCACACTCGCACCAGGTATTGTCGCTCTTGTTTCCAGGATTGCCGTTCAAATGATCGACCTCCGTACTTTTACGTACATCGACGTTATTCAGCCACAACTCGCTGGTTTCATGCAGACCGTCGCAGCGGGCTATCAACCTCTGGAAAATCAAGCGGCCTGTTTCGTCGAGGTCGCCCCTGGCATGTCCGTTAACATCGTTACCGACGTTGCTCTCAAGCGCACCGCCGTGCAGCCTGGATTCCAGGTGGTTGAGAGGCGTTATGGCATGCTCGAGTTTCACCACTTCGATCTCGGTCAAGTACGGGCCGCGGGTGATGCAATACTCGATTTCTACGATTTGAGCGAGTCTGATCGTCTGAAACCGAAAATTACGTCCTCTGAAATCATCACAGGAGTTCAGGGATACCACGCGATGCTGATCAATCGCATGCGGCACGGTGACTTTCTGCTCGAGGGTCAAACCCTCTACATCATGGAGTGCCACCCCGCCGCATATGCAGCAATTGCGTGTAATGAAGCCGAAAAAGCGGCTCCGATTCATGTTCTCGAAATGAGGGCAATCGGAGCGTTTGGTCGACTCTATCTCGGCGGGTACGAGGCCGAGATCCAAGAAGCTGCTGCAGCCTGCGAGATGGCGCTGCAGGGAATGAGCGGAAGACCAAACAACTAGGCGTCCGTCGGGGGTACTACTTGCTGGAACTGGACGTTTTTCCTCACCGTACTCAGGTCTTGGCCAATAGCCCGGACGCTCAAAAGCTATTCGTCCGGATCCGGCTTCGCGTCAACTCCGCGGCCGTCGCCAACAAGTCTGAAAACAGCGTCATACTCTTCATCCTGGTCGACACGAGCGGCTCGATGCGTTCCAAGCTCGCCCAGGGCACCTCAAAGCTCGAGAGAGCGATTGACGCCATCTCATCGATCACTGAACTGGCTGGCTCCTCCCGGCGTACCGAGTTGGGTCTTGCTCACTTCGACACCGTGTCCGCAATTCTTCTTCCCCCGACCGTGCTAGACGAAAAAGCAGGACAAAAACTGACTCACGCGGCTACACAGCTCCGCAACTTCAGTGGAGGGACCTGTCTGGAACCGGCACTGCAGCTCATTCACTCGGGACTCATTGAGTCGTCATCTGAGGTGAAGAAGGCCGTCATCCTGACCGACGGTGAAACGAGCGACGTGGATAGCTGTCTGAAGGTGGTCAGGACCTTTGCCAACGACGGAATCGGACTGATCAACGTCGGAATTGGCGCCGATTACAATGAAGACTTCTTGTCACGTTTGGCTGACGAGACGAACGGCTTTCTCTATCACCTTTCAGAGACCGAAGATTCCCTAGCAGGCATGCGAACAGCACTGTGGGAGGCGATTCTGAACGCCGAGACCGAGATTGTGACCAATACTCGGCTGGGCTTCGATACGGAGCCCGGTGTGGTTGTCGATGCCTTTCACCGCGTGTACCCGATGGTTCAGAGCGTCAGACGGGGGAACGACAGACGCTTTGTAATCGGCAACATCGGCGCCAAGGAAGAAATCAACCTGCTGGCGGAGCTCACCCTGCCGAGACACAGCACCGGTTTGCGGCGAATTGCCACCCTCTCGGTGGACTATAACGGGTCCGAGGCCAGTCAGAGTGGCCAACGCCTGATGCACCATCTCGAAATCAATTATTCCAAAGACATCGGGGGGTCGCAGAAGGTGGATGACGACGTCGTCTTCTACGTTCGACAAGCTAGATTGACCGAGATGGCCGATCTGGCGGTTCAGTTGGCCAAGAAGGGCGACATCGACGGCGCTCAGAAGAGCATTCATGTGGTCGAGCGCCTGTCCCGGAAGGTCGGCAACCCCGATCTTCGCCGAATGGCCCGCGAGGCGGCGCAGGAACTCGAGGAACACCGTAGATTGGCGCCAAACACAATGAAGGCGCTGAAGGTCGGGGCCAAAACGAAGACCCTGATGGCGCCTCCAACTAAAAATCTCTAGTAGTAGAAAGAGCCTGAGAGGCTAGGACCAGATCACCACCATGGCGGTGGAGTTGTCGTCGCTGCCTGATTCGAGTGCTTTGACCACGATCTGATCGGCGACCGCCTGAGAACCTTCGTTTTCCTCAACGACTTGCAGTAGATCGTCGTCGGAGAGTACCCCCCAGACACCGTCGCTGAGTATGAGTAGGGCGTCGCCGGCGCGAAGCTTGAGCCGGCCGTCCTCGTAACCGATTGCGACCAAGCTGTCGAACCCGGATTCGTCCATTGGGACTCTAGCATCGATACATCGAATCAGGACGTTGCGTTCGTCGCTGACGGCTGCCTCTTCCTCGGTCATCTGGCCGACCCGCACAAGAGAGGCGACCAGTGAGTGATCGAGAGTAAGCGGACTGAGTTTCCCATCGCGGACGAGAAGTCCCCTACTATCTCCGACATGCGCTACAGCCAACTCGTCGTTTATGACGAGGGCGCCGGTGAAGGTTGTTCCCATCCTGGCGCCGCCTGGGAACTGTTCTGCTCCGGAACAGACCACTTCACTGGCGGCGCGACCCACCGCCAGCCCGAATGCAGGCATGGCGTGCTGAAGTCGGTCGAAAGGCACCTCTTGGGTAATCTGGCGAAACGCCTGGAGGGCGCCGAGTACGGCGAGCTGCGAAGCTCTTTCCCCCAGTTCGTGACCTCCCATCCCATCTGCTACGCAGTAGAAGCCGAGGTGCTGTGGCCGCGATTGGTACTGAACGCCGAGCTCATTGAAGCCAGCGCTATCTTCATTGATGTAGCGGTGCTGGGAGACTCCAACGGTGGAACTCATGGCCGCACTTGGGCGAGGAAACAGGGCCTGCTCGTTCTTCAATTGATAGAGAAGAACCCGCATCTCGTCGACCGAAAGGAACCGACTTTCTCTTGGCCCAATAGACCCCCGAAAGAGTTGTGTAAGGACCGGTTTTAGAACCTTCGCTTCCTCGACCACCTCGGAGACGTTCTCATCGGTAAAGGGTGTCTGCAGGTGGGCTGAGGCCAAAATCGCTCCGGCCGAGAAGATATCCGTTCGCTCGTCGACGACCGAGTCGGCGCTGAGTTCGGGTGCACCATAGGGTGACTTGGAGAAGTCTCTGACGGGCGTTCCGCGCCTAGTCACGCGGGAGAACTCGACGAGCTGTACCCGCCCTTCGTCATCTCTGACGAACGAACTGGGGTTGAGATCGCCGAGAACAAAGCCAGTCTGATGTACCTTGGAAATCGCGAGGAAGATCTGTTCGAAGCAGAGAGAAAGGACCGCAGGATCGCGAACAGCGTCCCACTGTTCGCTGAGTTGGGGTGCAAAGATCTGCTCTGTGACGAGGAACTCGCTGTCGTCGTGTTCGAAATTGGCGACCACGATTGGCAAAAGATGAACTCGTTGTTCCTCGTGAATCCGAGTCAGACAATCAATCTCATTTTCGAATGCGGTATGTTCGCCGCCGCTTGGTCGCTGAATCAAACAGAGTGGTGATTCCGAACCAGAGACCGTGGCTTTGAATCGCCGTTCGGTCTTGGACTCGTCGAGCAAGTCCGCGATCACGTACTCTTTGTCCTGGTGCTCGACTGTCGCGCCGACTTCGGGCGCCGGGGGTAGTTTACTCACAAACGCCTCGTAATTGCTCTGTCAATGCGGTCAGTCATCGAGCGTTCGCATCCCAACAAGGGTGTCCGTCACGTCTTCATCGTCGGATTGTTCTTCGCCTTCTGGTGCGTCGTGGTCGATAATCTCGACCTCGAAGACAAAAAGTGCCGATCCGAGCGCGATTTGGTCCCCGTTTTTTACGGGTACTTTCCCAGTGATTTGTTCGCTTCCGTTCACGAAAACGCCATTTTCGGAATCGAGGTCCTCGATGAACCAGTCGTCCCCTTCGATGGTGAGTCGAGCGTGGGTAGGCGAAATGGAGTCGGCATCTGGTACACCGCTCAGATCGACGTCCACGATTCCGACGTCTGGGTCGAATCGACCCAATACGACATCGGATGAGAACTCGACCCCAAAAGTCCCTGGCTTGCCATCAACCTTCGGAAAAAGGCGTGCGCGGATTTCGATGCCGTGTTCCTCGAACTCTTCCAAGCGCAGTCGGTCGGTCTGACTTTCGGCGAGAGGTTGAGTTTCCTCGGAATCCGCGGGTGGAAGGTAGCGGCGAACAAACGCCCCATCCGCTACGCAGAAGTCGACGAAGTCAGGATAGACACGTTCGCAGTCTGGACACTGTTTTGGCACTGTTTTCCTACCCAAGCCGGTCGTTTCCCACCTTGATTGGGGACCGAGCCCCACCGACCGGCGAGCAAACATAAAGACTGTAGATGGTTGTAGCTTTTGCGGTTGCTCGCCGTCAATCGGCTTGGCTTCGAGAAGTGCGCCAATCCGCATTGACGTGATAGGGTCTCTCGGTAACATGCCGGCTAAGCCGTGAATGGTAATGGATTAATCAGCAGATAATGTCAGTTCAAGCGATCAGTTTTCTATTGGCTGCGATTATCAGCGCCTCGCTGGCGATAGCTCTGGTTATCCGCGGCGCCCGATACCGGCTCTACGCCAGTTTCTCGACCCTGAACGCTGTCTTCTTTCTGTATTATGTCTCCGCGTTCGTCTACCACGTGTCTGACGAGGGATTCTGGTTCCGGGTCAGTATTCTTGCGGCCCTGGCGATCCCCACCTCTAGTATTCGCTTTTTTACGATATTCCTCGGGCAATCGGGAGCCCACCAAGTCTCCCGGGCCACCCTGACTGTGAGCATCGTGTTGGCGCCGGTGGCACTGTCCCAGCTGGTGCATCAGCCCATTGTCCGGGCCCTGGTCGTTCTGTACGTCTTTTCGTCGCTCGTTTTCTGTATGGTCATGATCTTCGAGCGGCTTCACGGAACCACGTCTCGGGTCGAATCTGCCCGGCTGAAGTACCTTCTGTTCGGCGGGTCGGGAGCCATCATCTTCACGTTGTTGGGCTACATCCCGACGCTGCAAGGCCCCTGGTTTCCCGCCTTCGGCTACATCGTCGCCGTCATCTACATGTATTTTCTCAGCCAGATCATCATTCAGTTCCGCTTGTTGGACCTGAACGAGCTGGTCGCAAAAATCATTGTCCTGGCCGCTCTCGTAACGGTGTTAGCGGCGGTTTACTCCCTGATCGGCCTGTTTGAATTGAACACCGCGGCCCTGGTGTTCTTCAACACGGTAATCGCCGGCTTTGTCATCATGATTCTCTTCGAACCGGTGAGCCGATTAGTCGAAGACCGGGTCAATCGGTTGCTGTTCCGTGAACGCTATGAGTTTGGGCGCCAACTTGCGCTACTGCGCCGCGAGCTGGCCAATGTCATCTCGGTTGACCGCATGTGTCAGCTGATCCTGACGCGCCTCGAAAACAGTCGACGGGTGACGGGCGCCTCGATTTATCTAATCGAGGAACACACCACGAAGCTGCGGTGCACGGGGCAGATTGGCCCGCCACCCACAGCAACGATCGACGCCGTTTCAGAGCGCCCGTTTCTCGAGCGGTTGGCGGCGGCAAAGGCCCTGATTGTGGAGCCAATCGAGGCGGAACTGAGGGAGTTGTTTGCTTCGGGTGATGTTTCAGAGAGGGACGCTCTCAACGAGACACTGCGCGTCTTGGGTGTGTTGGACTCGGACGTCTGTATTGGCATGTTTTCAGAAGACCGAGTCGTGGGCTTGCTGTGCCTGAGAGACGACCGGATGCGCGACTCCTATTCGCCGGAGGAGATCGCTCACCTCATCGCGATTGCGAACCAGGCCACCATTTGCGTCGAAAACTCCGCAATCGTCACCACGATGCGCGATCGAGACCGGCTCGCTGCGGTCGGTGAAATGGCGGCGGGCCTGGCCCATGAGGTAAGGAATCCACTCGGAGCGATCAAAGGCGCGGCCCAGATGCTGACCGACGACGAAGGCGACGAGGAGGTCAACCTTCCGCCCGGTTCGGACGAGTTCATCGAGATCATCATCGAAGAGGTCAATCGGCTCGACAAGGTCGTCTCGGCGTTCCTCGACTACGCCAAGCCCTACGACAGGACGGCCGGTCCGACGGCCGTAAACGAGGTCATCGAGAAGGTAGTGCGGCTGGTTAGAGGGCCCGCTTCAGAAGCCGACGTCGAGATCGAAACCAAGCTGGACGCGAGCGTTCCCGCCGCGAGCATCGACCCAGAGACTTTCAGACAAGTTCTGTGGAATCTTGCCCTCAACGCGATTGAGGCGAGCGAGCCGGGAGTTGCCGGTGTACTGACCGTATCTACCCGGCTTGGGAACCGAATGTCTCCACTGCATGGGGGTTACTTCACCAAGGAGATCGTAGAGGTCGAAGTTGCCGATACGGGGCCTGGCATCCCCGAATCCGATCTCGACCGGGTCTTCATCCCTTTCTATACGACCAAATCCTCAGGAACCGGCCTGGGACTCGCCATATGCAATCGATTGATTCGAGGGGCTGGTGGCACAATCAGCGCCGCCAGCAAGGTGGGCGAAGGCACCACAATCACCGTGCGGTTGCCGCTCTGGAGTGATGAGATGGGGGGAAGCGCAGAGAACCGACCAGCGAAGAGCTAGCCTCTCAACCCGCCGGGTCGAATCGACAGAACTCCTCGTACTCGACAAAGCCACTGAACTCGGCGCCTTCTCCGCACATCTTGCACTTGGTGTCTCGTCGCAGCCTGAGCTCGCGCATCTTCATGTCGAGGGCGTCGAAGCATAGGAGCCGTCCCGTCAGGTTGGTGCCGATGCCAAGCAGAACCTTCAGGGCCTCGGTCGCCTGCAACAAACCGATGATACCCGGCAGAACACCGAGCACGCCCGCCTCTTGGCAACTTGGGGCCAGTTCGGGCGGCGGGGGCTCCGGGTAGAGGCAGCGATAGCAGGGGCCGTCGCCAGGGGAAAATACGGTGACCTGGCCGTCGAACCGGTAGACGCTTCCGTGGATGTTGGGGATTCCCAGGTGCACGCATGCGTCATTGACGAGATAGCGGGTTGGGAAATTGTCTCCCCCATCGACCACCACGTCGTACTGGGAAAAAATCTCTACAACGTTCTCTGCGGTTAAACGAACGTTGTACGGGACAACCTCAATGTCGGGATTGAGGCCGACCAGCGTCTGACGAGCCGATTCCACTTTAGGGACACCGACCCTGTCATCTGTATGCAGTATCTGGCGTTGCAGGTTGCTGCGATCGACAACATCGGAGTCGATTACGCCCAGGGTTCCGACTCCAGCGGCCGCTAGATAGTACGCCGCCGGTGAACCGAGGCCTCCCGCGCCCATTAGGAGCACTTTGGAATCGAGCAGCTTCTGTTGCCCCTTTTCGCCAACTTCGGGAATCAGAAGATGACGCGAGTATCGGGTCTGCTGGTCTGCCGTCAGGACTTTAGGGAGCACGAAGTGAAGTCCGGCTGCCTTCCAGGCGCCGAAGCCTCCCGCCATACTCGAGACGTTGCTGTATCCCAGTATTTCCAGGCTCTTCGCGGCGAAAGCGCTTCGCGTGCCTCCGGCGCAGTAGACGACAACGTGAGCGGTTTTGTCGGGTACGGCTGACTCTACGCGCAGCTCCAGGAGACCGCGCGGGATCAGCCGGGCGTCTACGATGTGACCGTCTGCGGTCTCGGTCGGTTCCCTAACATCGATCAGCTCGAACCCGGCCTTCGCTTCCTGCAAACCAGCGACATCAGCTGCGCTAACTTCGGTAATCTCACCTTTGACCTGACTCAGATACTCTTTGAAAGTGGCCATTTTTACATCCGTCCTCAATTGCCGTGAGCGGCTCGGGTGAAAGTACCTAGCGGCAGCAGAAAAGCAAACCGAATCGCTGGTCAAACCGGCAATGTCCGGTGGGTAGACCCAGCGGTGTGCCGAACGGACCGAGTCTCGATAGGTCCGCGGTAGCCGGCCGCGGACCCTTGCGGGGAGCATAAGACCGGGGTTACCTTCGTCGCGCAACAGGAGGATTCGTGGCGCGCATCGTAGTTACTGGAGGCACCGGCTTTATCGGTCGGACGCTGGTTGGGCAGCTCTTGAGCGAGGGATGCGAGGTAGTCATTCCGAGCCGTGATCCGTCTCGAGTACGGGGCGACAATCTCTCTTGGCGCGTGCTCTATCGCATGGCCACCAAAGAGGCGGGATTCCTCCGTCCGCGAATGAGGCTTCCTTCGGGAGCGGTCCGGTCGCTCGGACACCTGGCAGAACGCTTTAACATGTTGGGCCTTGACGCGGGCTCGCCGCAGATGCTCACAGCTCACTGGTTCTACGACGACAGCCGGGCCAGGAGGGAGCTCGAATACCAGTCCAGAGCGGCCCACCAGACAATACGAGAGTCGATCGAGTGGTATCGGGAGAGCGGGAAGCTGCGCCGAGATTCCCGCTCCCTGGGCGGGCTGCGGTCGCGAAGGAGCGCACATCGGGTGAATGGGAATGGGTGAAAGCTTAAAAGGAAAAACCGCGATCGTAACTGGCGGAAACGTGAGGGTTGGGGCCTCGATCTGCCGCGAGCTGGCCAAGGCCGGGGCGAACGTTGCTATCCACTATCGCTCTCACCCCGAGGAAGCTGAGGCGCTGCGGGAGGAACTGGAGGGATTGGACGTCAAAGCTGGAGTCTTCCAGTGCGACCTGGCCGATCCTCATGCCGCGGAGGCCCTCTTTGTGGACGTCGAAGAATCGATGGGAAGCGTGTCCATTCTGGTCAACAATGCTGGCGCGATCGCGTCGACGCCAATTGACCGACTGGCCCCTGTGAACCTTGAACCCCTCTTCAGAATCAACACGTTCGCCGCAATGTACACGATGAGCGCCCTCGCCCGCCGTTCACCTGTCGACGGAGCGGTCGTGAACATCGTAGATACAAGCGTAGAACGCGCCTGGAAGGGACACGCCGCCTATTGCGGTAGCAAAGCTGCCCTCCTTTCAATCAGCCTTGTGGCCGCCCACGAACTCGCCCCCACAATCCGAGTAAACGTAGTGAATCCCGGAACCGTGGCTCTCAGGGAAGAGGAGCTGGCGGTTGTGGACGGTATCACCGAGCGAATCCCGCTGAACCGGATCGGAGAACCGAAGGACATCGCCTCGGCGGTGGTCTATCTCGTCGTCTCACCCTACGTTTCTGGCGCCGTACTGGCGGTTGACGGTGGCAGTCGGCTGTTCTAGCGCCCTTCACTGCCAGGACCTTCCGTAACACACTGCCGGCGGTCAGCGATCCGGCGGTATGTCCAGCGACCGATTTGAGTGATGGGCCATAGATGCAAGAATGGCAGGATCAACCACAGGATGGGGATCCTCCGCGCGATCTGCTGATAGGTGGCATAACCGACGAACAGTCTCCCGTCCCGGCGTTGCGCGTGTATATCGATGTACTGGCGTCCATCGTCTGCGTCGAAGTCACAGGCGCGGCGGAACCGGACCCAACTGAACCAGTTGAGGCGGTCTAGGAGCCGAGCGGTCTTGGTGCAGGGTCCGCACGACTCGTCATAGTAGACAACCAGAGAGGCAGACGGCGCGGAGCGGAAGCGGTCGTTCTCAGACAAAACGACCAATCACGGATGCGACTCTGTTCACGTAGTGACCCCCGAAGAGGTTTGCGTGTACCAGGAGTGGGTAGAGGTTGTAGAGGTCCCTTCGCTCGGCAAAGCCGGAGTCGATCGGCCAAGCGTGATCATAGGCGGCGTAAAACGAACTCGGAAACCCTCCGAAGAGGTGTGTAAAGGCCAGCTCCATCTCTCGATGACCGTAGTAAACAGCCGGGTCGATGACGATCGGTTCCCCTGATGATCCGACCATCACGTTGCCGCCCCACAGGTCCCCGTGCAGTAGGGATGCCTCTGGTCGCTCCGGCAGGAGGCGCCCGAGTTTGGAAAGCAGCGCGTCCGAGGACTTCACGAGTGATTTTGGCAACACGCCGGCTCGAAGTCCCAGCCTCAGCTGCGGTTGCAGCCTCTGCTGCCCGAAAAACTCAGGCCATGTGGCCACCCACGCGTTCTCTTGCACGAGAGAGCCAATGTAATTGTGTTGGTTCAGACCAAACTTGGTTTCCTTCGTTCGATGCAGTTCGGCTAGACCGCTCCCTAGGCGCTCCCAGTAGTCGTGGGCTGGGCGCGCTGATTCGATCCATTCCAGGACGAGGTATTGATACCCATCGACCTCGCCACAGTGGTTGGCCGTGGGGACATCGACTGCGCCGCTATCTCGGAGTAGCTCCAAACCCGCCACTTCCTTAGCGAACATCTCTGGAAACTGAGCCGTGTTGGTTTTGGCAAAAAAGTCCGCCATCGGAGTCACGATTCTGAAGGCGTCGTTAATGTCGCCCCCAGAAACCGGTTTCACCGCCTCAATCTGAAGACCTAGTGTTTGACCGATCCGCTCCCTTATCGTTGTATTCACGGCCCCTGCTCCCAAGAAAACTGCACCGGGGTGATTTAATCTGACAAAGCCCTTGTCAAACTCCTTGTTAGCTCTTTGAATGTAAACCCAAACGGGCGGAGAAAACTTCACAAAGCTCTGCGGGGTTAGGAGTAACAGATGGAGCGAGGTAGGCGGGAACAATTCCAGGTGGTCGTTGCGACGTCACAGGGTGAGTCCCCTGCGGAAGTTGTGGCAACGTTAGAAGCCTCGGGCTATTCGTTTGAGGTCACCAGCGCCGGCCTGGAAGGGCTGAGTGTCGTTGGAAAGATTAAACCGAATGCGATCGTCATGGTGGGATTCGATGAAAAGGCCCGAGATTGGGTCCTGAACTTCATCGAGGGAAATCCGACTCCACCTACGGTTGTGGCCGTCGCAGAAGCCGACGTCCTCGCGGATGCACCCGAATGGCTGTACGACGTGGCCCGGCCTGGCGAGCTAGACGACGCCCTACCCCACCGATTGGATCGTGCCCTGGACTACAGCGACATGGTCCGTCTGAGCGACGCCCGTAGCGAGAAGCTGGGGCTGAGCAGGGCTCAAATCGGTCTGTTGTCGATGGTCGACGTCGTAACCGGCCTTTTTAATCGACGCTATTTCGACAAACATCTCGAAGAGAGCTTCGCCGCCGCGAAGCGATACGATCGGACACTGGCCCTGCTGGTGGTCAGAATAGTGAACCTTGGAGAGTTGCAGGAGCGGTTCGGCGACGAGCGCACCAATGACGTGCTCGACACGATCGCGCTGACCTTCTCGCAGGTGATTCGTTTGGCCGACACAGCCGCTCGAATTGACGACAACCTATTCGGTTTCCTCCTGCCAGAGACTCCCGCTGAAGGTGCGAAGCGATTGGTAGAGCGATTGAACGAACGTTTCGCCACGGCCGATTACCCCCACGATGCGAAGGTGGTCGTCACAGCAGCTCATGCGAGCCAAGCTGCCGCGCACGACGGCCCCAAAGCTCTCTTGGACGAGGCCCTGTCGAATCTACCGTCCTAGGAGCCCGTCGGGTATAACGCCCCGGACTCCAGCCGTTAGCTTTTAGCGG
>CAZDBH010000188.1:0-15030 GCA_964503485.1 uncultured Bradymonadales bacterium
GTGTCCGCGACGTCGTGTTCACTCGTGCCCTGCGGATCAAAGTCTCGGAAATGGCGAAGTCCAATTGGTGTTACCGAACGCTGTGGCGTTTCCGCGCGGGCATCGAGGGCGTAATCGGCTACCTCATACTCGCCTACGGACTCCGCGCTGCACCTGGCGAGGTCTGAACGGCTTCAAAGCCTACACCTGGGCGTCAGTCCTAGCCGCCAATCTAACGACGCTGGTTCGCTGCCGGATGGCTGTCACGTAGCAGCTCGATAGGTCGACAATCCAAAATGAGCTGAAGCGGCAGCGACGTCCGACGCTCTCGGGTCTCCGCTCTCCGAATTCCGACCACGGCTCTTCAATCATTGCTCTCCGATGCAGCCGAGATCCGAAATCTGAGAGTTAGGGTCGGAAGTCGGAGGCCGGAGAACGGAAATCCGATGAAAACAGGGGGTTTTCGGATGAGCTCTAGCTAGAGCCGATCTGGCAGCTCCACATGAGCTTCCAATCGTCCTCTGTGGCAGTTGTGTTCGGATCGAAGAGGCGTGTACAGGCCATTAGCTCGATATTGGCGCGCCGTAGCGCGTCTCGAATCTGCATGGGTGTCCACAAGGTTTGTGAGAATGAGAAGGCGTCTTCTCTTTGGGTTTCGCCTTCGGTGACTCGAATCTGGTAGGTCAGGATCGTTCGCTGGAGCATGGGGTCTGTCTCTGCAGACAAATCGCAAGCGACCTTGGCGCCCTCGTGCTCGACCTCTACCCGTTTGGCTCGCGGCGGATCCCTGAGGGCCGCAACGCCGTTCCAGCTGTCGAACAGAAAGAAGCCTGGGTTGCGCAAACGGTCCGCGATCGCTCCGAATAGGCTAACGAGTGCGTCGGTGGTGGGTACGTAGTTGACGACGTTGAACAAGGCGAAGGCGGCGTCGAAATCGCGCTCTTGCAGCTCTTCGCAAGATGACTTCAGAACGGTCGCGGTGGCGTTGCTCGCGGCCAGTTTTTCGCCCGCGAGTGCGACCATCGTCTCGTCTATATCGATTGCGACGACGTCCGCCACCTGGCGGGCGAGTTCGAGGGTGTGGTTGCCCGTTCCGCAGCCGACCTCGAGAACCCTACTGGGAGCAGCGCTCAAGTGTGTTGCGGCGAGGGAGAGTGCGGTTGCTACTTCGGAGCTGTATGCCTTGCTGTCGAACAAGACATCGTACCACTCGTGAAACAGGCTACGCTGACTCATAGAAGGCTCTGATCGTAGAGCAGACATGCTCGACCTGTTCGTCCGTGAGGGTGGGGAACACCGGTAGGCAAACGCCGTGCTCGTACCCATGAATGGCGTTCGCAAAGACGGAGGCCTCATCTTCACCCGCCAGTTGGGCTTTCGTCAGGTCAGAAAAGCACGGCTGTCTGTGAAGCGGATAGAAGAAGGTTCGGGGTTCGATGTCGTGCGCTTTCAGGTGCGTCATGAGCGCCTCTGCCCGTTCGCAGATCAAGGGAACCCGAAAGGGAATCCAATCTGATCGCTCCGGCGGCTCAAAAAATCGGACGGGTTCCAACCCTTCGAGGTGTGACCGATAGAGGTCCAGTATGTGCAGCTTTCGCTCACGGATCGTTGGGAGTTTGCCGAGTTGAACCAGTCCGATAGCAGACTGAATGTCTGTGATCCGGAAGTTGTATCCAATCTCAGGATGGATGAACGTGCCCCGGTTCTTGCGTCCTTGGTTTCGCAGCCACTGTAGGCGCTCGAACGCGCCCTCGTCGTTCGTGACGACCAGGCCACCCTCGCCCGTGGTAATCGTCTTGTCGGCGAAGAAAGAAAACGTGCCCGTCGCGCCGAAGGTACCGGCGTGTTGCCCCTCGTAATGTACGCCCAGCGCCTGCGCTGCGTCCTCGACGATCAGCAGGTCGTGCTTCTTGGCAAACGCGGCAACGTCCTGCATGTCAGCCACTGCGCCGTAGATGTGAACCGGCATGATGGCGCGAGTTCTGGGCGTCACCCACCGTTCCGCCAGGGCGACGTCGACCTGGAAATTCTGTCGGTTCACTTCGACGAACACGGGCTTGGCCCCGGTCATCTCGACTGCGTTCGCCGAGGCGATGAAGGTGAAATCGGGCACCAGCACTTCGTCGCCAGGGCCTATCCCGACAGCTTTCAGCGCGAGGTAGATGGCGAGCGTACCGTTGGGCGCAAAGACCGCGTAGCGGCAACCGATCAACTCCAGCAACCGATCGTGAAACTCGCGGGTCTTGGGGCCTTCGGTTACCCAGTTAATCTCGAAGCAAGAAGCGATGGCCTGGTATTCTTCGTCACCGAGCCAGGGCAGCATTTGAGGGACTTTCATTGGTCGTCTTTGTCGGGAAGTTGCATCCTGCGGAAGATCTTATAGCCCCGAGCTGCCATGCGAACCAGCCTCTTACCGTGCAGGAAGACATCGGTCTTCGACTCACCATAGGGTCGTGGACGGTAGCGCATCGGAACCTCCCCAAGGCGGAGCCCAAAGCGGGCTGCACCGTACAGAAGCTCGAAGTCCCCGAATGGGTCGTGAATACCGAGAAAGCCCCAGTTGTCGTAAATCTTCTGAAAATCTGACCGTCGGATGGCTTTGATGCCGCCCAACACATCGGTCGCATTCTGCCCAAGGAAGAACGAGAACCACTTGGCAAAGAGCATGTTGCCCAATTGGTTGATCGGTGGCATCTGGCGCGTCGAGAGCGGATACACGAAGCGGGAACCCTCGACGAATTCCGCCCGCCTGGAACGGATTGCGTCGTAGAAATACTGGATATCCTCTGGGTCGGATGTTCCGTCTCCCTCAAAGAGAATGACAATGTCCCCTTTGGCGTCCTCGAACCCCACTCGAATTGCATCGCCCTGTCCCTTGCCGGGCTGGCCGATGACCCGAATGTTGCTGTCTGGATAGGCCTCGATGACCCGTTCGATCTCTTCTAGAGTCCCGTCTGAAGAATGTCCTTCAACGAAGAGGATTTCTTGTTCTGAGCAGACGGTCGGCAACGCCCGAACGATCGGCTCGATGTTGTCTCGCTCGTCTCGTACCGTGAGGCAGATTGTCAGGCTCGGCTCATCCTCTTCGGGCTCTTCAGGCGCCAACCTCGCGACGATGAACTGGTCGAGCTTGAAGGGATCTGCCAATGCAATGTAGGCGGCGGCCTCGTTGATGAAGCGTCCGACTCCGCCTAGATCGACTGGCAGGAGGGTTCGCCGAAAGGCTCGCACCCGTTCGAACCCAGCGGCCGTCAGATAGGAGGACAGGTCCCCGATCGACAGCCAATTCTGTGTGCGTTCGCGTTCTTTGAGGCCCGCTAGACCGGCCAGGTTCAATGCCGTCTGCCACTGATAGTTGTGCTGGTAGATGATGATACGAGTCGAGGGTGTACAGACCTTGCTCACCGTCTTCAGCAGCTGGCAAATGTCGGGGGTCTCGCCCAGCGCGGCGTTCAGAACGACATAATCGAAGGTTCCTTCGGGCTCGAAACTATGGAAATCGGTGTAGTGATACTCGATGTGATCCGCTTCGAGAATGCGCGGATCTGGCCATCGCGAATACTGGTCGACCACCACACACTGGGAAGCCTGCAACTGGGTTGTGACAACCTGGTGGCAGGTCCCGTAGTAGAGCACGCGGGCGCCCGGTGACACGAGAAACTGGAACGTCTCGTCGATTCGTTTGAAGTAGTATGTGTATCGAATCGCCATACCAGCTACGGTCCATCGTCCTTCGAGTCTATCCGCTCAGATCGTCACGTAGACCGAGTAGGGGCGATACCACGCATACAACCTCACCAGTTCGTCGATACCCTCGTCGAGGTCGACTGTCGCCCGGAAGCCCAGCTCGGTGATTCGGTCGAAGTTGATGATGAAGTTGCGTGGATCGGGATCGACCAATCCACTGTTGATAATCTTCGTATCGACCTGCTTACCAATGCGCTCGGCGATCTCGAGCTTGGAGTAATTCATCTGGCTGGTGCCAACATTGTAGATTTTGCCGGCCATCTTCTTGGGGTGATGCAACGCCATCGTATAGGCGGCCACCGCGTCGCGAACATGAAGAAATGTCCGCACACTGTGGCGATCGAAGAGCACGATGCTTCGCTCGGTTACTGCCTTGTAGACGAAGTCGTTGAGTAGCAGGTCGGGGCGCATTTTCGGGCTCGCCCCGAATAGCGTGGCAAATCGAAACACGATCGAGTTGGGGTGCTGCAGCGATATCTTCTCTGCCTCCCACTTGGTCTGCCCGTACAAGCTAATCGGGGTCGGCGTTGCGCTCTCGTCGAGTTCCGTTCCGCTCGCACCGTACAACGACGTCGTCGACGCGTAGACCAGGATCTGATCATCCTCGAGCAGATCAACCAATGTCTGGGTGCTGGTCACATTGATGACGTGGGCTGAGTGAGGGTTGGCCTCGCAAGCTGGGTAACCGCTAATGGCCGCCAGGTGGTAGATGACGTCGTAACCTTCGACGTCCTTTTTCTCGAGATTTCGAACGTCTTTCTTTACGACTGAGCACCGGCGGTTGCCCGCGAAAGCGAGGACCGGTTCATAGCCGTACATGAAGTTGTCGAGAATGGTAACGTCGCAGCCCTCCCCGAGAAGCGCTTCGACGAGTAGGGTTCCCTTGTAGCCGGCTCCGCCGGTGACCAATGCGCGTGTCATCTTGTCTCGAACTCCGTTTCTGAGAGCAATGCAGTATGCCGCGAACCCTTGCTGGGCTCAAGAACGGCGCTCTTGCGGGGTAGTTGACGCCAGATTCGCAAATCTCGTTCGGCTACCGGCGGGCAGCCCAACCGGATAACCCTTCTAGATTGGCTCTGAGGGCCTTCGACGCGGCCACGTCAGCGCCGGTTGTCAAGGCCTTCCACTTCAGAAAGCCGACGTCTTTTCGTTTTGGGGCCGAACAGAGGGCGTAACCAAGGACCCCGGGGGCCGCGAACCATGCCCCGTGATTGTAATCACTGCGCACAGCTTGTTTGGGAGACAGTTTGTCCGTTTCGTCGCGAAGTAATCCCCAGGCACCGACGAGATAACCGTTCATTTCTCCCATGCGGTGTAGAACCAGTTCGTGGTGTATGCGTCCAATGACGGGCAACTTGAGCCGTTGGTAGAAGCGCACCTTCTCAGGCTGCTTGTATCTATCGTCGGCGACGGAGTTGCAGGCGTCGACGTAGTCGAGATTGCCAACATAATCGTCCACACTGAAGACTGCGTCGATCGCCTTCTCGGGATCAAGGCCAGCAATGGGCATGATCCCGACTCCCTCTCTCGTGGGTCGTCCGCCATGCGACCAGCTCTTGAAGCTGAAGGTTGTGGGTGATGATGACGGTAGGCGCTTCAACACCCGCTCGACAAAAGCCTCGTGTTCCATGAATCCTCCTGCCTGACCGCACCAGCTGACCCCTGGGTCTCCGGTCGCCGGTGGCCTCTTCGGGCAGAGCATATGCCGCTGGGACAGGTCAACACAAGGGTGCCAAAGGCGGCTTGTGCTGACAGAGGACGCGGTGCGGACGTTGGTTGGGACTTGTGTAGCGGTTCGGATTCATGAACGATCCGGCGGATAGACGAACCGAACGCAAAGCGAGGGCCAAGTACAAGCTATACTGATGCGACTTCGAGCGATCCGAGACACGGTTTGAATCGTCTCAGGCGAATGGCCCGACACGAAATGCAGGGACAGTTTCACGTGAAACCAGTCAGTCGGTGGGAACGGGCACTGGCTTCGACCACAGGAAACCCTGGGCGTGTTTGATGCCCAGCGTCTGCAAGAGTGTGGCATCTGCTTTGCGCTCGACACCCTCTGCGATGACCTCGATACCGAGCGAGTTTGCGACGTGCAAGAGCCGACCGAGCAGCCGCCCGCGAAGCGGATCCTCGGACGAACCGTGCACGAGTAGCCGGTCGATTTTCAGGACGTCTGGCTCGACCATTAGCGCTGTTTCGACTGTTCCGGGGATTCCACCGACATCGTCGATTGCGATTTGGATTCCTTCCTTCTTCAGGACAGAGAGACGGCCAGCCAGATCTTCAGACAGACCGACGAACTCCTGCTCGCTCAACTCGAGACACAGCGTTGCGGGCAGACTCTTAGGGTCAATTCGCTGAATGAGTTCGTCCGGCGGAATAGTAAACAAGGTGGAAGGGAATAGGTTACTGTGAAGCACCAGTCCTTCGGGCAGTGTATCCAGCCGCCTCACAGCTGCCAGACACACGTCGAGACAATGGAGGTCGACTTCTGCGAGCCTATCTTGGTTGCGGGCGAGCCGCAGGAAGTCGACGGGACTCTCGAAACCGCCTTTGGGTCCCCTCGACAACAGTTCGTAACCGACTACCGCCTCCGAGGCGATTTCAACTATCGGTTGCCAGAGGGCCCGCATGGCCGACTCACCCAGCAGACCGACCAGCATGTCGGCGGTGGTGGGCGCCACGAAATCGCCGGATTCGGCCCCTCTAACTTGGTTTTTCCCGCCGGTCTTGCTTCTGTGCAGAGCGGCCTGGGTCAACTCGAGGACCGTATCTATCCCATTCGCCGAGCTGGGAACACGAGCCACCCCGACACTGACTGTCATCGTGACCTTCTCCCCCTGGAGCAGTTCGCCGTCCGAAACAGCGAGACGAATCCGCTCGCCCACCAGAACAGCCTCTTTCACCTGAGTGTTGGGTAGGATCACCAGGAATTCGTCGCCGCCAATGCGCCCGACTGCGTCCTCATCTCGGACCGCACTCACGATTCGTCGGGCGGTCTCCTGTAGAGCTCTGTCGCCGGTGCTGTGTCCGAAGGTGTCGTTCACCAGTTTGAATTCGTCGCAGTCGATCAGTAGCGCCGCGGTTGACCCGCCGTCTCGGCTTGCACGATTGAGTTCCGCGGCCAACCAACGCAGCAGCCCGCGGCGGTTGAACACCTCCGTCAGGACATCGTAAGTGCTCAGTCGTTCCAGTTTCGTATTCGCAACCGACAGCTCGTCAGCCAACTCCTTCAGCTTGTGTTCGGAGCGTTTTCGGTCGGTGACATCACGAATCGAGACGAGTTTGGCAGACTCGCCTTCCCACTGGGTCTCATCGGTGCGGATTTCGACGAACCGCACATCGCCCGGCCTAGCGATCTGACACTCGACTAGCTGAGCGACCTCGGCCTCGTAGGCGAAGGGCGCACCAATAACGACGTCCATGTCTACTGCAAACAGAGCTTCGGCGGCTGGATTGAGGAATCTGACGACCCCGTCCTGACTGATTACGACGACTGCCTCGGAGTTGCGCTCGATGTTTCGCCGTCGACTGACGTCACTTGCCCGGACGTCCAACGCAAAACCTTCGAGCTTGCGGATCATCTCTGCACGTTCGATGGAATAGAGAATGCGCGACCAAAGAACCGGACCGGTCGTGTTGGTTTTGTGAATATAGTCCTGTGCGCCGCATAGCACCACCCGCTCAGCCAGTTCTTCGCTGGGCGAAGTTGTCAACGCGAGCACCGGGACGGAGCCCGCGGCTTTCCGAAAGACCGCAAAGGTTTCGAGCCCACGACTATCGGGGAGATCGAGATCGAGAAGCACGACGTCGAAGGACTCCTTTTCGATGAACTGGATTGCACTGTCGAGGCTGTCAGCGATCGAGAGCGTGAAGGGGTCGCTCGTCGAACCGTTCAGCTGTGAGTCGATGCGAGCAGCATCCGCTGGACTCTCCTCAACGAGCAAGATCCGGGTGCCTTCAGTTGCGGCGGATTCGACCAAGTTTCGCCAACCCAACAGCCAGCGTCGCCAGGCCCGCTCCACTCGCTGCACCAGCAACAGGGGTTCGACCGGCTTGACCAAGAAGTCCTGTGCACCGGCCCGAATTGACTCGACCGCGGCATCGATTCCCGGCAACCCGGTAATGACCAATGGCACCAACTGCGGTGCATACGACGACGCTGCAGCCACCAGCTGCGTCCCACTGATCTTGGGCATCATGATGTCTGTGAGCATCACGTGCACTTCTTCTCGGTGGAGAAGTTCGAGTGCTTGAGACGCGTTGTCGGCGGAGAGAACGTGAAAACCCGCGATTTCGAGAACGTCACACAGCGCTGGGAGCAGGAACTCGTCGTCGTCGACCACCAGAACACGGCGTTCTGTTCCAGTTTTGCTGTTTCCCAGGTGGGTTTGCCTTTGCTTGCGCGCACGCTCGAGCGTGGACTTGGCTTCAGCGAGATCGAGCCCTGCAGCCGGCAGCCCACCGTCAGCCCCTAAGAGCCAAGCCGATAGCTGGTCGAGCTTCCCGCTTTGCGCCAATACGACTGGGACCCGCCGGTCAACCTGACGGATGCTCCGCACTTTGTTGTGACCGTCTTCTTCGAGAAAACTCTCGTGGATCAGGCATCCATGGATGTCACCGACGCCAAGTCGCTCGAGACCTCCCTCTAGCGACCGTTCGGAAATCCACTGGCCATTGGCTTCGGCAACGAGTGCCTTTCCGCCTGGCTGGATGATCAGATTCAGATCCGACTCCATTCGTCCTATTCGCCCCCCTCCGCAAGCGCTCTCGTGGAAACCGGGCGAATGGCGTTACGACGGCCACCAACTTGGTCTCAATACACACGCTGTGCCCTATGGCTGCCTTTGCTTCGGCTGCTATAGCGCTGCAGCGTCGTATGGCTTCGCGAGAAGCCACAGTTTATCGCTCTTTTCTCGATAATCAAGTGACAGCATCCCAGTGTTCGTCCGCGGTCCGCTCTCGAGGTTGGTCCGGTTGCGCGTATTCGCCGAGCCGCACGGGGCTGGAGAATTTCGGAAACGGCTTACCCTATCCTGGCCGCACAGTGTATATTGGGCGGTAGGAGTTACTCGGTATGAAGATAGATACGTCCGGCTGGGAGATCGCCGTAAACTTGCCTCATGGCAAGCTCTTTTGGATTCAGCCTGGAATCGTCGCTGCAATACCCGACGATGGGGTGGTTGAAACACCTGCTCTCTCCCAACTCGTATACGACGGATACACGCAGTGCGCCCAGGAGTTCGAGCGACCCGTTGCGATCGTCGTGTTTGTCGACCGGCTTTCGGATCAAACCTCCGAAGTGCGGGAGTTCTGGGCGAAGGTGATGGGACGTGATGTGCTCTGCTCGGCTGCGTTGGTGTGCAAGTCGTTCTTTGCCCGTGCTGTCGGTTCCTTTTTCATGGGAATCAAGAAGCCCGTCGTGCCCACTCGCATGTTCGCAACTCTTGATCAGGCAATCACCTGGTCAAAGAAACGGTTGTCCGCTGATGCCAGAGGGTGACGCTTGGTCCGAAGAAATGGCCGACGTGCTGCTGGGTATTGCTCGGGGCGAGTTCTCTGCCCGAATGACTCGGACAGGCCAGCGTGACCGTGCCGACGCGATCGCTTTCCTCATCAACACGACAGCCCAGGAAATTGAGCGGCTGTTCAACGAGTTGTCCGAAACCAACTTGCGTTTGAGGAACACACAGGCCCAGCTGGTCCAGGCCGGGAAACTCGCGGGACTCGGACAATTGTCGGGTGCAGTGGCCCACGAGCTCAACAACCCGCTGATGAGTGTCTCCCTCACCACAAAACTGATTCTGGATTTCGTCCGCAATATGGACCTCCCTGACGACCAAGGTACCAAGCTGCTGCGGTACATCGAGCGCGTTCAGGCAGCAACAGAGCGGTGTGCTCAGGTGGTCTCAGCTCTGCTGGCGTTCGGCCGACAGACCAAAGGGGATCGACACCTCATCGACCTGAGCGACGTTGTCCGGTCCACTCTGGAACTGGTGGGACACAAACTTCACCTCGCGAACGTATCAGTGGCACTGGACCTACCGGCAACCGAACTTCGAGTAAACGCAAACGCCAACCAGTTGGGACAGGTAATCCTGAACCTCGTGCTCAATGCGGCTGGGGCCATGCCTGAAGGTGGCGAACTTACCGTCGTCGCAGCCGAGAGAGGAGATGAGGTTCGACTGTCCATTCGTGATGGGGGACCAGGAATCCCCGACGAGGTGCAGCGCCGTATGTTCGAACCGTTTTTCACAACCAAGCCGGCGGGTGTTGGAACCGGGTTGGGCCTGGCAATCAGCCACGGCATCGTCGAAGAGCATGATGGGCGAATCGAAGTCGACAGTACGATGGGTGAAGGGTCGACCTTCACACTGGTGTTTCCAAAAGCGACTACCCGCTCGTAGAGCAACCCCGAATCGGACCGGTGAAACTGCGGTAAGTGGTCACTGACCCTAAGCTTACTGTGAGATCTCTGCTGTGGCGCTCTGCACCACTACCGGGGTATTGGGCAACGCGTCGTAGTACCGGGTGAATTGGTTGGTCTCGTCTGAGTCGTATACGCGGAGATTCTCAGCCCAACGGTGGCCTATCGACTGGAACAACAGCTCGACCGTGACATTCAGGGTGCCGTCTGCTTCCCCTATCGCAATCTCGTAGCGGGTCCGGTCGCTGCCCCCTACGAAGTCAGAGTCGGTACTCGCTGCTCCGGCGACGCCAATATCAGCGTGCGCTGTGGCGACGTCGTAGCCCTGGGGCAAAAGCCGGTTGTCTTTTGCGTACTCGGCGGCGTGGAGGAGTGTTGTGGTCAGCTCCCCGAGTGAGTTCCTGAGAATCGTTTCGTAGATTTGGACCTGATCGGCCGTTCGGATGGTCTGGTAGTGCGGCTCGTAGGTGGACGGCTCGGTGTCGTTCGCGTTGCCGGTGATTGCGCCACTGGGCAGCGCTGCCCCTGACTCGAAGCGCACAGCCCCAGTCGAGTCGGTCACAATCACGTGGAGCCAGGCCCGGCGTGACGGATAGCCGGCAGGGAACTTGTGTCCGGCTCGATTTTCGACGGCAACTTCGAAAGAGAGAACACCGTCATCCAGACTGCCGTTCTCGATTCCGAGGTGGGCCGTAGCGTTTTGCAGAAATGCGACGGCTTGATCTATCGCAACCTGGAATTGCTCCACCGTTGCCGTCACCATCAACTCCATCGCGTTTTGCTGCAACATGGTCAGCATGTAGCTGTTTCCGCCGACGAAGCCGTGCATCGATATATCGCTTCGGCGAGCCTCGCTGACCCGCGAGATTCGGTACTCACCGGACGCTGTGGGCATGTGACAGGTGTTGCAGGTCTGGTCGGCGGGTCGGTCGCTTGCCAACCACTCTAGGTATACGGTCTGCTCGGGGAACATGCCTCCGACTTCCCCGGAATCCAGATCGACGAATGGTGTGTAGAGCGTGTGACAGGTCGCGCACAGAGCCGATTGTGATATGTGGTCGGCCTGTTCAGCGACGAACCCACTGCGGTCTGCCATTCTCTGAACATCTTCAGGACTCGGGTCGTTGGGTCCGTAGAGTGGTCGGTCACCCCACTCGCGCGTCGTGTCGATTGAGAAATGACCACTGAAGCTGCTGTCTTCGCCCAGATTCGTGGCCTCGATTTGATGACAGACGGCACATGAGACACCGTCCAGCGCCAAGCTGTTGAGCGGGTGGTCGGGGTTCAGGTAGCCGTCATCTAAAATCGCCCCCATCCCGCCTTCCGCGGCGGTGGAGGTGTGCGCCATAGGCATATGACAGGTCGAGCACTTGTCCTCGATCACTTCGCGAAGGGCGGGGGTGGCCAGGGTCTCCGCCCGCACCGAAGCGATCCAGTAGGGATCCCGGGCTGCATTCGCCATCATGGACGCACGCCACGGAGCAATGAAGGGCACTCTATCTCCGGCCTCGTCCTCGAGCCGACCGTGGCACGTCGAACAGCGTCGAGCTGTCTTGAAGAAAGCGTTGCTACCGGTGAGCAGCGGCCCCTGGGCAATGCGTGTGTCATCCTGGGAGAGGGACGACGTCTGTAAGGGGGGAGCAGTTACCTGGGCAAGGGCGAGACTTCCGCAAACGAACACTGCTACTACGACCGTGAATGCAAAGCGTTTGGACATCACTTCACCTCTGGAACCACACAGCAGCCCGTGTTCCCCGCCGTTCTCCTTTTCACCCGATCTCGAGTCGAATTGCAAGATCGGTGATTGGCTTGCTGCGGGACGAGTGATTGGATGCCATCTGGTCGTCCTATTCGGGGGCGACGAAGCTGAAGCGGAACGAAATGGGTAACTCGGCCGGCAGCTCGTCTGTGGGGACCACACCGAACACGTTTTTCACTAGCCCGGTTGCTCCGGCTTCGTCGATGCCGCTGATTCCGGCGACGAGGTCGACCATGTTGTCGCCGGGGACGGCCCCGTCCAGCAAGGCTTCCCCAATGTTTGTGATGGCGTCACTTTCGCGTTCCAGGGAAAGGTCGAAGACGGGATGTAACACCAGCAATTCGCCAAAAACCGCTCCCGTGCTGTTGTGAACAGTCAGCGAAAAGACGTCCGCACTGCCCGTCCACGAATCGCCGTCTTGCGTCCCTTCGATCGCTTGCTCACTGAGCGGATCGGGCCGCTCGTTGGCGTTGTTGTCCTGGGCAAACGACAGGGTCGCCGTAGCCCCATCGTCGTCGAAACCAGTCAACCCAAACAACATCTGGGGCATGAAGCCGGTGATCACGTCACCCGCCAACGGATGCTCCGGAATCAACAACTCGACGTGGTCGGCATCGGTGACAAAAACCTGGTCAGGTTCAGCACGCCATTCCTCTGGAATCGTCTCGAACACCTGGCCGATGAGTGCCTCGAGTTGCTCATCTCGGCGGGTCCAAAAGTAGGCAGTACTTGTTTCGGACAGGTAGCCGAACGGATAGGCAGTCAACGTCTCAGGTTTGTCGCGGGCCAACAGCTCGATCGGATAACGATATCTCTCTTCGGCTGCTTCCAGCATTACGGAAACCTGGGAAGTGATGGCTTGTGCTGCCGCGAGTTGGTTGTTGGCTTGCTCCAGACGTTCGCTCCGATGACTCTCGTCGGGTGTCTCCGAAGCCAGCACCGATCGATGCCAATCACGCACGGCACCCACGCCTCGGTAGAGGGCGAGGCTGTGTTCGATTCGGTTTACGTAGATCTGCAAGCCGTCGTAGAGTTCTGCGTACAAAACGTCGCTCAGTGATTCAACGCTTTCAGACGGCTCCGACAGGGTCTGGAACACCGCCTCGTAGGCTCCCAACATCTCTTCGAGCATGTCGAGATCGGTCGCAACCCAATCATCGTACGTATCGTCGTCGTAGTTGATTACTGTCCGATAGGAGAGCTTGGGCCTGCGGGCGAGGATTCCGGCCAATTCGCCCACCTCATCCTGGGTCCGCTCGCCTGCCAGATAGAAGTAGATCAGCGGGTTGTCTTCGAGAAAGTGTTGCCGCTGGAGCTCCGTCCACTGGCTGAGGGCTTCGATCGCCGTGGCTTGGTGTTCTCCGAACATCGGCCCAACCCAATCTAAGTAGTTCTCCCAACTCTCATCGCCGTCCCAAGTCACCCGGGTCAGGTAGTGATCGTACATCCAATAGCTCCACTCGCGCCCCGAGGTGAAGGTGACATGTCCCTCGACGTCGTAGTCGGGCAGAACTGTCTGAATGTCGTATTGGCGGGTCCATCCAGTGAGAGGCAACGCGAGCGGCATGTTGTTGTCGAACCCGAGCCACCAGGCGGTCTCTGGAAAGTAAATCTGGGCGCGTTGTCCATCCGCAGCCTCGAGGAAGTCGATTTGCTGGTGAAAATTCTCGCAGCTGTAAACCGGCGCCGGATGCTCTAGATCGTAGAACATTGTGGTGTGTACCCAGGCGCCAACGGCCGAATCGGCCTGCAGCGGTACATGAAAAAAGTACCCACCGTCGTCGGACTCCAAGTCGCAGGTTGTGTGAATCCAGGCATATGTGTCGACTGGCGGCTCCATCGCAGCGAGGTGGGCTGCGGAGAAGTTCAGCCAGTCGAGCACATCTTCGTCGGCCGGTTTGGTGAACTCACTGCTACCTATCTGAAAGGTGAGGTAATCGAATCCGGCCGTCATCACTCGGTCGAGCGAAGCCGCAAGCTGGGTTTCGGCTGGAATCGGCTCTCCGTCGTCGTCGACCGCCTCCTCCAAGATGTGTTTGAAAGCGTTCTGTTGTTGGTCGACAAAACTGCCAACCCATCCCACTCGGATGCCGTGTTCGTGGGCAAGGTCGACAAATTCGGTAATGTAGGGAAGCCACGCATCCAGATCGACCGTTTTCAGCATCTGCCACGAGGCGAGGTTCTGTCGATTGCGCGCAAGCCAGAGCACATATCGTTCGAGATAGGGCCAGAACTCGTCGGATGGGCGGAGGTAGAAGTCGCTGTACACAGTCGGATGTTGGGTGTGCTCGTGAAAACCCCGAAGCTCGAATCGAGGCAGACTGGGGCTTCCGTCGTAGTCCCACGGCAACGCAGCGTCGGGATTGGAGGGGAAGAACGTCTCCTCGGGATGATGATAGCGAACACCGACATCTGCCAGGATTTGGTAGAGGCCGTACATGGCCCCCACTTCTGTGGCACTTGTCACCATCAACCCGTAGTGAGTCTCGTCGAGTTGACCAGCTGTGATCGTATAGCCTTGTTCTCCCAGCTCGTCGAACCGCTCCGATCCTACCTCGCAAACCACGGCGTATACACCCGACAGGTCGGCGAGCCCGCCTCTGATTGGTTCGTTGCCACTAGCCTGGCCAGAGATCGTCGAAAATGCGGCAACCATGTCTTCGGCCGCCTGACTCAACCCCACCCCTGAATCGGTCGGAATAACGACTTGGAGGGCTTGGGCACCGTCTTGAAGGGGTGGTGGAAGGGTCGGACTGAAAGATGGAGCCTCTTTCTCATCGCTACATGCCACCAGCCCGGTCAATACCAGTGCGCATACAAGCGCCACTGGCACAGCCAGTAGTTTTGCCGTCGAAATCACGTTGTTTCTCCTCAGGGCCGACGTTGGGTTTCGAGATCATCTCGAATGTTGGCGATTCATATACCACGCGTGCACCTACGACAACGACTGCGGCGACGGGAACCACTGCGAGAATGGTCGCTGCTACGATGGAAGCCGAGGAAACCCCTGCACCTAGGACAACGACTGAGACACAGTTTGCGCAGGCAGGTGCTGCCAGTGGAGGCTAGGAGCCCGTCGCGTATAACGCCCCGGACTCCAGCCGTTAGCTTTTAG
>CAZDBH010000189.1:0-14995 GCA_964503485.1 uncultured Bradymonadales bacterium
GTTTTCGGGCGGTTTGATGCGTAAAACGGTTCGCAGTGCGCAGTGTGTTTGTCAAGCGCTAGGCGTTGGCCGCACGTCTGATACACAGCCGAAACGCAAAACGGCCGAGTCATCATGACTCGGCCGTTCGCGGAAGTTTGATCGGGAGTGAGGACGCCACTTACCCGGTCAAGGTGCCTCATGCGGGTAACACGAGACGTTGTTTGGAAGGACAACTTGTTCTAGGTGGATTTCATTCCACCGTTATCTTCATTTCAGTCCGGCCATATCACGGATATCCGTGAGAGCCGTCGTTCCGACGTAACGTAACGCAGCGAGCTGTTCTACCGAATCGAGCGGGCGAGCAGCGACAATGCTGTTGACCGCGCGTCGATTGACGAACACGTCGAGTGTCACATCACTAACAGTGTTGACCAATTCGAGGACAACAACTGCCTCATCGACAGTGAAAGGCACACCATCATAGATGCCGAGAAGCTCACTCTCGCGTGGGACCCAGCCGAGCGAATCGGCAAAAATCAGCACGCGATTAAAAGCGCCATTTCCAACCCATTTGACCGCGTCGACTTCAGCGATGCTGCCAAAGGGATCGTCATCCCAGGTGCCGTACTCACCATCTGGTCCGTTGCGGTGATGAATAAGACCGCGTGCGGACCGAATATCTAGCCGAGCATCGATGTCGAGTACATCAAACGTCGTAGTCGGCGCATTCAAAAATCCCAAAATTCCAACCGCTTCAGGGCTACCTTCCAAGATGAGTGTTTGCTGAGAAAACCCAGCCTCATCATCAGCCCATTCCGCATCATTCTCATCAATAAATTCGCAACCAGTCGAACAAATTCCAATCAAAATCAAGCCAGCGACAACAAACAATTCAATTACGTTCTGCAAACGTGCCATTTTATGCCTCCTACCCAAAGTGGGCGAGAAGCAGTACGGGGCGTTGTGGCCGCCAACCTTCACGATCCGTCGTTCAAGTCAGCACATTTTACGACCCGCTATTTGCGGGACGGGGTTTTACGCCACCAACTCAAGTAGTTGGCTCATTTTGCGCCACTGCAGTCCGGTCATAGCTAAGAGCACTAAGTGTGCCAAAATGTATGTGGATGTGATTGTTTGTGGTTTTTTAGCTAGTTACGTGGATCTGGTCTGGCTCGATCCGCGACTGCCCAGTGGTATTTCTGGCAACCGGGTTGGCCAGGGTGGCAACTGTTGTGACCAGGCTTTAGGAGGCTCTCGGCTTTAGGTTTTAGGAGAAGCCCCTGCTCACAGCCGATTGTTCAGAGCCCACTGCTGACACCCACTTCAATGTAGGAGGTCCTGGTCGGCGTCCTTGGCGAGCAATATGCCCAACTGCTGAATACATGTTTCCAGCCGCTCATTAACATCCGCACAACGGAGCAAGTCGAGTTGTGCGGCCGGTTCGGCAAAAAGTGCGGATGCAATTCGATTGGTAAGGGGTCCGGGCTCCGAAGCCGAAGCGATCCAGTCCATCAAACGCTCAGGCGCGTGAGCCCATTGTTGTCGGAGGGCCCCGAGGCACGATTTGAGGGTCGCCATCCGATCGAGGGAGTTCCCTTTGAGATCCGGCGCTTGGTCTATAATCCTGGTCGTCTCAGCGATGCGATAGCTCGTTCCGAGGTCGACCTCTTCGACGATCTCGGCCTTACCCAGGCCCGCGAGCACGATATTGAATCGACCTTCTTTTAGCGGCTGGAAGTGGACGATGTTCCCGACGCCGACCGCGGTTTCCATAGGCGGGTTCTCCAGCTGTTCTTCTTCGTGCCCCTCTTTTATTGTTGCGACCCCAATGGGCCAGTCCTCATCGATACACCACGAGACCATCTCTTTGTATCGCTCCTCGAAAACGTGGAGCGGTAGCACCGTGTCGGGGAAGAAAACTAGCTTTGGCAGTGGAAGCAACGGCAGCCTGAGAAAGTGCTTCCGTTCCAACTTGAAAGAAGTGGGGGACCTCATTCAGCCTCCAACATCAGCCCGTAGTCGGGCAGGACAGCAAAAGCCTCAGTCTCTTCAGCGGCTATCTCGAAGGTCGCCTGCGGTGGCAGTGGAACCTTGTGCTCCTTGCATAAATACATCAACACCTGCGCGGCTACAGCCCGGTTCTCCTTGGCGATTACTTTCCGTTCGATCAGTTGAACCAATAAGCCGATAACTCGGTCGTCCCCCAGGGCTGCGGCGGCTCTCAGCAGCTGAGCTTGCAGGAAGAAGTCGGCTCCAGGGACGTGGCTAAGGAAGTGCTTCACAAGGCTCTTATCGCCCATCTTAACCAGAGAGGCGACTGCGATCGCCGCGACTTCACTGTCATTGAGAAGCCTCAGGAGGTTCGGCGTCGCCTCGGCGACTTGCATGTTGCCCAGGATCTCGATCGCGTTGTAGCGCCTGACCCAGTCGTCACAGTCCAGTTCGTGAAGCAATATGGGGATGAGACGCTCATCGTCCAAAACCGACGCGAAGTTGAGGGCCGTGAGCCGAAGGTCGTGGTCCTTCGTATCCTTCATGACCTGAAGAAGTCCGTTGACGAATTCATTGGGGCTTCGAGCGGCCTCTCTGAAGAGCAAGTCTCGCATCCAGTCTGTCGATCCGATCGCGTGGCGGAGAAACTGGAGGACCGCGTCCGTGCGATCGGGCAGTCGGCCGAAGAACTCGACGGCGCTGCGGCGCACAGCTGGCAGGGCGTCGCCGATAGCGGCGACCACGTACTCGGTGGCCTCGGCCGGTGTTTCCTTCATCGCTTCGAGGATTGCTTCAGCCAGGTGTTGGCGCAGGGGCGGTCTTTCCTGGGGCAGTCTGACCAGGAAGACTTCGATGTTCTCTGGGTTTCGCTGTTCGATGAGCCAATGCAGTACCACATCCCGGATCTCCTCTCGCGAGTCGTTCGCGAGGTGCCGCAGGAGCCCGGTGTACGCTTCGGGAGCCTCTTCTACGACCGCCCCAATCGTCGCCGATGTGACGACAGGCTCCGGGTCTTCGAGCAGAGTTTCGACCATGTCGCGTTGCATGAACCAGTTCGGCTGCCTAACCAGGAGGTATAGGGCGAGTTGGCGGGACTGCAGCATGGAGTCGTTGACCAGCTTTGCGAGGCCGGTATAAGCGTCCCAACCCATGTGACTCAGTGCGGTCGCATAGTGCTCCAACTTATCGGACGAGCGTTCCTGCCGAATGTAGTGGAAGAGGGCGTCGATCCGATCTTCCTGGCTGCTTTGGGCGATCGCAAGCGCACCAAAACGGCGCGCGTTGGCGTCGCGATCCGTGAGGCACCACAGCACCTCGGCGACTTTGAAATCGAACGAACGCAGTGCCCCCTGAAGGTCCTGAGGCGCGATCTGCCGAGCTTTCAGCATACGCAGGAAATCGGCCTTTTTTGGGGTCCGGCGATCGACCATTAGCGTTCAGATTCCATTCGACGGATAGCTTGGTGATAGGGCGTCAGAAACTGCGCCCACAGGGTCTGAGCCTCTTCGAAGAGTCGACCAAAATGATTGGCGTTCTTAATGCCGATCGCCAAGTTCACGCTCAGGCTGAATGCAAGCAACCGGTCTCCGGTTCTGAGGTTTGGGCCCACCAATACAACGAACGTCTTCAAACGCCGGTGGAAGGGAAGCTGACGTACCGCCCGGTAGACCGGGTCGTCTTCATAGTCGCCGTCAAAGCCCAAAACGATAACTGGGAAATCGGTATATCGCATCGCCTCGATGGCGACGTCGCTATCCGTGGTCGGTTTTGGTTTGAGTCCGAGGCCCGAGAGGGCTTTCTGGATGTCTTTCGACGACTTGGCCAAAGCCCCGTAAACCAACGTGATTTGTCCCCCCTCCGCCAGCGCCCGAATGGACTTTGATTGCGCCGAGGTGAGTTGAATGGGTTCGGGCACAGGATCGAGGGACGAAGCAGCCGAACCGGCCAGCTGGGATGCGCCGCTGAGGTCCTTCGTGGGCCCGTCTTGGCGGATCGAGCCTATGACACTCGGCTGGTCAGTGGTGAACGGTCGCGATCCGGGTGTGGCTTTTCGCAATTGCACCCGAATGTCGTTCTTCGACTTGAGAATGACCCGAACGGCCCATGGTTCTTCTTCGAGTTCGAGTTTGTGCTGGACCTCGTGCCCCCACCGAAAGTCTCGAGTGATCTCTTTGGGTAGGGACTTATTCAGAATGGAGAGGACCTGTTTGGAGCTTAGTGCCTCGCCCAACTCGCGCTTGGAGTTTCCTTTGGCGACCAGAATCGGTTTGTCCGACAGGAGCCTGATTTCCGTCGCGCCAGATGCCGAGACCTTTCTGACGAGATGAGTGAAGGTAAGCATTATCGCTCCTCGATTCGCTTGACCGTCAACTCGAGCGCCGCTCTTTCGCGGTCGTCAGCGCAGTTACCTGCCAGAGTCTTCAGTCGCCGGGTATCTGCCACGGTACCGAGCTCAGCGATTCGCTCGAGCGCCTCCTTCTTGTCTTCGGTGAACAACAAGCCGTGCTCCGTCATCATCTCGAGCTCGAATGGTAGGCCCCGTTCGACGACGGCGCCAACCTGGCCCGTTCGGTCTCTGCCATCGAGCATCACCTCTGTCACCTTTAGGTCGGCGAACTTCGCCGAGACCTGGGAGCCATAATCTCCGCTTGCACTGATTCGAACCGTGCCACTCACCGCTGAGCGTCGTCGTTCTTTGCCCGGTTCCACGAGCTGGACAGGCATGTCAAAACGGACACGTTGCCGTTGCCGCTCTCCGCTGGGCACAGATTCGATGTTGACCGGCTCATAGAGGGTAAAGGTCCCAATCTCGGTCTGGACGGGAATGGGATACCGGGTGATGAACGGGGGCCAGTACAGTTCGAGTAAAGCGTCGACATCATTCGCCCGACTCTCGATCGCTGAAATGTTCTGGTGGCTCCCGGATCCCCACTGGGCCTGCTTGATTCGGTCCAGCTCTTGGGCCAGAGCGACGCGCCGGGAGGCATTCGCAAGCGCCGTTTCCTCAGATATCAATCCGGAATCGAAGAGGTTGGCCAGACACAAGTCAAATGTCTGCCAACCCGTCTGTTGGGAGGCGATCGCGTCGTAGAATGTGCGGTGCTCGTTCTCTCCCTGGCTAACCAGTTCGCGAACGCGGTGATTCATACCCAAGACCTCTTGGGCCGCAATCCGCCCCCCTGCGTTGGACGGAATGAGGCGCTGGTTGACGACCCATCGAAGGCAATCGGCCACTCTCGACCGAATCTGGGCCTCCTCGTGGGCCTCGAAATGTCCCAGCAAACGCTCGACGCTCTGACCGCAATTGGTCGCGTGCACAGAGGAAATCACAAGGTGACCCGACCCCGCGGCAGCCAGTGCAAGCTCTACCGTCTCACGATCGCGGAGCTCGCCGATCATGATAACCCGAGGCGCTTGTTTGAGGGCCGCTTTCACGCCGCTCGCGAAGTGGGGGAAGTCCGTTCCGAACTCCCGGTGATTGAAGGTGGCCAGCTTGTGTTCGTGGATGACCTCGACCGGGTCCTCGAGCGTGATCACATGGACCCTCTGGGTCGAATTGATGCGGTCGAGTAGGGCGGCGATCGTGGTACTTTTGCCGCTGCCGGTGGTTCCACTTACCAGAACGAGGCCGTGCGGCTCGTCGGCAATCTCGCTAAACACCTGAGGTAATCCGAGTTCTTCGAGGGTGTAGATGTGCGATTGGAGTCGTCGCATCACCAGACCGAGTCGGCCCCGCTGCTGAAATATCGCGGCTCTCAGGCGACACACCTCAGGTATGTCGTACGCAGTCTCGGTGCTACCTACCGCCACCAGCTCTTCGAGCGAACGCGGGCGTGTTCGCGCCACGGCTAGAGCCAATACGCCGGCTTGGTAGGGAGTGAGTTCGCCGATTGTCGGCTTGCTCTTGACCGCGTGAAGCGAGCCATGGGCCTCGACTTGAAGGGGCTTGCCCACAGTCACATTGAGGTCCGATACCCCGGACTGCGAGTGCAGCATGGTGTTCAATATGAGGTCGACGTCCTTTCTACGCAGCATTCCGGCGGTCCTGTGCTAGAGATTCTTGTCGACAGGTTTCTCTTTGAGACGCTTCTCGAAGCGGTCTTTGTCTACACATTTTTCATAGGCTTCTTCGACACTTATCCAGCCTTTCTCGAGCAGGTCTTGAATGGCGTCGTCCAACGTCTGCATTCCGAATTTCTTTCCGGTCTGCATTGCGCTGTGAATCTGGACGACTTTGCCCTGGCGGATGAGGTTCGAGACGGACTGTGTGACGACCAGTACCTCCAAGGCAGCGGTCCGTCCCGGCCGGTCGAGCCGGCGAAAGAGATTCTGGGCTACGATGCCCTTTAGGGTATCAGCCAGACTCGTTCGAATGCGCTCTTGCGACTCAGCAGGGAACACTTCGACGAGACGGTCGACCGTCTTCACAGCGCTTATCGTGTGCAAGGTGGCAAACACCAGGTGGCCGGTAGCCGCCGCCTCAATGGCCAGTTCGATCGTCTCGAGGTCGCGAAGCTCGCCAACCAAGATGATATCCGGATCCTCGCGCAGTGCTCCCTTGAGGGCCCTGCTATACGATTTGGAGTGAACCCCGACCTCTCGGTGATTGATCAGGCACTTCTTCGCCTCGTGCACGAACTCAATCGGGTCCTCGAGCGTGAGGATATGGTCGTAGCGGTTCTTGTTGCAGTAATCGAGAATCGCAGCCATCGTGGTCGACTTACCGCTGCCCGTCGGGCCGGTCACGAGGATCATCCCCTTCCGCAACATCGCGAACTGCTTGCAGACCGGTGGCAGGTTGATCTGGTCGGCCGTGAGGATCTTGGTCGGGATCTGCCGGAAGACGGCAGAAATGCCCCATTTTTGCATGAAGTAGTTTGAACGAAATCGGGCTAGGCCGGGTATCTCATAGGCAAAGTCGAGGTCGCCTTCTTCTTCGAAGAGCCGCTGTTTGTCCTGCGGGCAGATCTCATACAGCATGCTGCGCAGATCCCGATCGGACAATGGGTGATACTGAACTTTGCGTAGCACGCCGTGTTTGCGAATGACCGGCTGGCTTCCAGAAGCCAAGTGCAGGTCGCTTCCGCCTTCGGCGATTAGTAGGCGGAAGAACCCGTCGATTCTCGCCATTTACCCCTCACTTCTTGGGTGCGCTCGTGGACGCATTGGCCTGCTTTAAACTCTGTTCTTCCGCTTCGGCTTGGGACGAATCGGCGAACGCTGACTTATCAATTGCCTTTTCTCTGGCTGACTCCGACGTGATGATGCCTCCGTCGAGCAAGACTTTCAACGAGTCGTCCATCGAAATCATACCCTGCCGACGTCCGGTCTGAATCAAGCCGGTAATCTGGTGGGTTTTGCCTTCCCGGATCAGGTTGGTAAGCGCCGGAGAACCAAAGAGAATCTCTACGGCTGCAACGCGGCCACCCCCGCGACGTCGCATGAGCTGTTGAGCGAGAATAGCGCGAATCGTGTCGGCGAGGATGGAACGAATCGTCTCCTGCTCTTCGGACGGGAACGTGTTGACAATTCGGTCAACCGTCTTCGCCGCGTTGTTGGTATGCAGGGTGCCGAATACCAACAGACCTTTCTCGGCGGACTCCAGCGCTAGTCTGATGGTCTCAGCGTCGCGCATCTCACCAACCAAGAGCAGATTCGGATCTTCCCGAACCGCATCACGCAATCCGTCGGTAAACGTCAGCGAGTGCGTTCCTATCTCGCGCTGATGGAGGACCGACTTCTTGTTCTCATGCACGAACTCGATCGGATCCTCGAGCGTGATGATGTGGTAGCCGCGTTGCTCGTTGATCTCGTTTACGATCGCCGCGAGCGTTGTCGATTTGCCACTCCCTGTGGGTCCGGTGACGAGAATCAGGCCACCTCGAATCTTCGGTATTCGGTGGGTTTGGTGCGGTAGACCGAGTTGGTCGATCGTCATGATTTTAGTCGGGATCACACGAAAGACTGCTCCACCCCCGCGGTGCTGCCGAAACAGGTTGACGCGGAAACGGCCAACGCCCGGGAACTCGTAGGCAAAATCGGCGTCGCCGATTCCGTCGTATTGCGCCCAAATCCGGGGCGGCGCGATCGGTTTGATCAGCCCGGTCCAGTCGTCCTGTGTAAGCCGACGATAGCGCAGTGGTTCGATGTCACCACTGTCTCGGAACATTGGAGACAGGCCGACCGTCAGGTGAAGGTCGCTGGCGCCGCGCTCGACCATGAGTTTCAGAAACCGGTCGATTCGTTGAGCACGCGCACTTCCGTCAGCGGAGGCGGGTAGGAACAGCGGGTTGTCTTCGAGCGACCCAGTGACTTCAGGATGATCAGATGATGGCTTGATAGCTCGGTAAGCGCCCGTCGCATAGGCGGGTTTGGGTCCCTGTCGTTCCAGACCCTCCAGGCGTGCCGACAGTGTCTCTATTCGTCGGCTCAGGGCCTCGATATCGGTCTCTTCGGTGACGTCCTTCGAGCCGCCCCGTTCCATATAGTGCTGGTAGAAGGCCTTCAGCTGTTGCCGAGTCTTCTTTACGACCGCTCTGAGTTGCTCGATCTCGTCGCTGCTCGCCTGGTTGCCCCGTGGTTCATTGCTGGCTGTTCTGCGGGCGTCGCTACCTGTCCTTCGAGCGTCGCTGCTGGTCCTTCGGGCGTCGCTGGCTGTTCTTCGAGCGTCGCTTCCGCTCCGCGCGGCCGCCGGCTTTCGCACGCGGCCGGATGTGACCAGTGGGGACGAACCGGGCGCTGAGATGGGTTGATTCGGGGCTTTGATCCGTCCCATCGAGCGGGGTTGCGCGTCCGAATGGCTCTCACCGATTCTCCCAGTTGGCCCGTCATCGAGGAATGGGTTCTCCGCCTCCGTAGTAAACGATGTGCTCGGATGTTCGGCGAAGAGAGGCGCTTCGTCGGCATTGGTCACCGTCGCAGGTACGCGTTCGGTGTCGCGGTCCCTATCGAGTGCCAGCGATGCGGGAAGGGCCTTCAACTCAGAAGAACGGGGCCCTTCGAGCCTGGAAGTGACTTCTTCCTCGCCGTACATCTTGAATTCAGCTAACGGATCGACTGGTTTGTCAGAACCCATCAGGCCAATACCCCCTCTAGGAACTCAGCTGAAACCATGGCCTCGAACCCTTCCTTCTTCCTCGCACGCATGTACCCAACTTCGGGTGTAATCAGGTTTTTCTCGACCAATTCGATGAGTGCGTCATCAAATGTCTTCATGCCGAGCCGTTTTCCGGTCTGCATGAGCGACTCGAGCATAAAGAGTTTGTTCTCACGGATGACTGCTCCCACCGTCGACAGCCCCATCAACACCTCGAAGAGTGCGGTACGGCCTGAGCCGTCCTTTCTCGGGAGGAGGGCCTGGGCGATCACGACCTTGATTGTGTCTGAGAGCATCATGCGAACCTGCGACTGTTCACTCGGGGAGAACGAGTTGATCAATCGATCGATGGCCCGCGGTGCACTGGTGCCGTTGATTGTCCCGATTACCAGGTGGCCGGTTTCGGCGGCCTCCAGAGCCATGCGGACAGTCTCGGAATCTCTCATTTCGCCCAGCACGATGACATCTGGGTCTTCCCTCAGGGCGCCCCGTAGCGCGCGATGGTAGTCCTGCGTGTCCCGGCCGATCTGGCGCTGGTTCACTAGACAGTTTTTGTAGGAGTGCACGTACTCGATGGGATCTTCTACCGTGAGAATATGTGCTCGTCTGGTTTCGTTGAAGAGGTCGACGAGCGCCGCCAAGGTGGTTGTCTTGCCCGAACCGGCCGGTCCGACAATCAAAACCAAACCCTGATGCCACGTCGAGATGGCACCGAGATGGGCTGGCAGACCGATCTCAGAAATCGTCGGGACCTTGGTCGGGATCAAACGGAAGATACCGTTGAGGCCCTTGCGGTCTAGGAAAATACTGCCCCGATAGCGGCCCATCTCCGGGACCTCGTAGCAGAGCTCTACGGAGCGGTCTTGCTCGAGAGCGATCTTCTGCCCCTCGTCCAGAATCGGTTGCAGCAATCGAAGAGTCTGCTTCGGGGTGAGCACGTGTCTGGTGTCGATCGGGACCAGTTCGCCTTTGACCCGCATCAACGCATTGGAATCCACGCTGATGTGGACATCGGAGGCCCCCTCAGAACGGGCTCGAAGCAGGATTTGAACAAGGGCCGGCTGCTCGCGTACGTCCCCCTCGACGTGGAGATCGACTTTTCGCTTGAGCTTCTCGGCCTCTTTCTCGACCTTCAGCTCATTGGCTTCGGCGATCTCCATCACGGCCCGATAGGCTTCCGTGCGCACCTCAGCGTGGGCATCGCTTTCGCACATATCCTTCAGTGCGCTAAGAGCGTCTTTGGCCTTCAGTGTCCCCAGGGCTTTGATGACCTCGACTCGGATTTCGGTCTGTTCGTCTTTGAGGTATCTGAGCAAGTAGGGTGCAACGCGGACATCTCCGACCCTTACTAGGGCCTCGATAGCGCTCCACCGGGTGTCCGGATCATCGAGGAGCTTCACCAACACGCTCAAGGCGTTCTTGCTCTTCAACTCGCCCAGCGTCTCGATCGCGTTGACGCGCACCCACCAGTCTTCGTCTCGGACCAGCGCGATGAGCGCCTTCTCTACGCGTTCGTCCGCCTTGATTGAGGCCGCAACTCGAATCGCCGCCGACCGGACACTGGGATCGCTGTCGCGCAGCAACTCGAGCAAGGGCTCCTGCAGCAAGTTGCTGAACTCGAGCATCGAGTCGATTGCTCGACGTCTGACCCACCCAGCAAGCGTCTTCGAGTAGCTCAGAAACTCCCTTACGACGCGCTTTTGGTCGGGCATCTGCGTCAGGATATTCATGGCAGCCTGGCGAACGGCGACCGAGCCTCCAGACATCAGCGGGAGCACCTGAGTCGTGATGTCCATGCCGGTTTCAGCGTAGCCGACGAACGCGTTCACGATTTCCTGCTGCACGGCGAAGGTCTCGACATCGAGGCGCGCCGCGAACCGTCCGACGTATTTGGGGTCGCGCCTCACCGCGAGTGCCTTGACGGCAGCCACGCGCAATTCTTCGTCCTCGTCTTCGAGGTATTCCTCGAAGAGCGGTCCCAAGCGGGGATCGTTGGAGTCGGCAAGGCGCCCCAACAGGCGACGCTTGAGCTTCTCGGTAATCTTCTCGAGTTTAGGGAGTAGGGCTTCTACAAACTCGTCCGTCAGTGGCGAACTGAGCGCCAGCTCCTCGCCGATCTGTCGGTTTCTCTCGCTGCGATGAGCCAAGAGGTTGACGATTGTGCTCTCCCAGCCAGGCGGCGCTACCTCGGGCAGGGTTCGGGAAACCGTCTGCCGACCGACCGGTCCCAGGTCGGCCCAGCGCCGCACGAAATAATCAACGACGTTTGGGTATTGATTCTTCTTGATGATTCGGACGCCAGATGCGCGAATGCCCGCGTCGCGAGCAAGAACCATCCATGCGATTTCGTCCAAGCTTAGACCTGGGTTCGACTCCAGCTCTTGAAGCAAATCAGCACGTTCTTCTGGGCTCGAATAGTCTTGGTTTTTGAGGCGCTGGAGGACGGGTCCCCCGCGTTTCCCCTTGAAGAAATTCCGCATTCGCTACATAGCCCCGAAATGAATCGAAGCCAGTGTAGCTTTCTGAGAGTGATGTGACTAGGGAGTGGGCTCGATGGCCACACTGAGAGGATGTTGGCCTACGTTTTTGGAGCGGCAGCTAGGGTGTCAGTGCCTCGAACGCCTCGACATCAGCGGCGATCAGGGCTAGGGCGCTGTTCCAGAAATCAGGCTCCTTGAGGTCGACCCCCAATGCCTGGTGAGCGACTTGCTCACAGCTCCGATAGCCAGTCAGTTTCAGGGTTTCGTCGTACTTCTTGGCGAAGCTGGGTCCCTCTTCCAGCGCACGGGCATACAGTCCCAGAGAGAACAGATAACCGACGCTGTACGGGAAGTTATAGAAGGGCTCTTCGGTGATGTAGAAGTGCAATTTGCTGGCCCAGAACATGCGATCGTGTTCTTCGAGACTATCGTAGTAGGCCGACTTGAACTGCTCGAGCGTAATCTCGCAGAGCTGATCGGCAGTCAACTCAGCCTTCTTCCGCGCAGCGTACATAGCCCGCTCGAAGTGGAAGCGAGCCGGTATATTCATCGCAAAAGCCACCGCGTCGGTTAGCTTTCGATCCAACAGTCCGAGCCGCACCTTCTCGTCGGTTGCGTTTCGATAGGCAGCTTCTCGCACCACTGTCTCGGCAAAAGTCGAGGCGGTTTCGGCGAGGGACGAGGTGAACTCGCACTGCCGACGCGGCATGTCTCGCAAAACCCAGTTGTGATAGGCGTGACCCAGCTCGTGAGCCAGTGTCTGCACAGCGGCCGCTTTGCCGCCGTAGGTCATGAAAATCCGGCTCTCTTTGTTCAGAGGAACACCGGTGCAAAATCCACCTTGGCGTTTTCCTGGCCGGTCTTCGACCTCGATCCAACTGTTGATGAAGGCGTGGGTCGCGAAGTTGCCCAGTTCTTCAGAGAACGTATGGAAAGACTCCGAAATGAAGTCCTGCGCCTCTTCGTACGACACCTTGGCGCCACCCTCACCCAGCGAAACCGATACGTCGTAGTGCCGCAGTTTCTCTAGGCCGAGGTGTTTCGCCTTGGCCGCCAGGAAGCGAGAGAGAGTGGGGCGAAAATCTGCCAGAACAGAAAACATGGTCTCTAGCGTTTCCCGACCGATTCGGTTGCCGCGAAGAGGGAGTTCCAGCTCGTCGATCCCACGGCGCGCATAGAGTGTTTGCCGATACCCGTTGATGTGATTGAGGGCGGCCGCGAACACATCGCGCTGTGCATACCAAGCGCTGTCGATCGCTCCGGCGACCTGTGTTCTCAGCGTTTCGTCCGGTGAATCCAAGAGTTGCCTTGCCTGCTCGGTCGACAGGACTTCGGAGCCTTTACCTCGGTCAATCTCGACTTTGAGGCCCCCGGATACGTCATCGTAGAGCCTGCCCCAAGCGTGGAAGCCATCCTGAGCCAACTCCTCATGGAGTTTCTCGAGTTCTGGCGCCATAGAAATGGCTGCGGCCTCGCGCAATTCGGTGAGGTGCGTTCGCATATGGCTCAGGTCCGGATGGTCGAGCAATGTCACGAAATGCTTGTCCTCGGTCTTTCCGAGCACCGCCCGGAGCGGCACATTGATTTTCGACCGGACCGACCAAACGGCTGACAGCGCTGCGATTAGTGATCGAGCAGATTGGTCTTCGACGTTGGCGGATGCGTGGCAGTGGGCAAAAGAAAACAACTGGCCAAGCTGGTCGTCAGACGCCTCTAAATCCCTCAGAAAGCGGGCCCACACACTGGCGGACTCGTGATCCTGTACTCCGGGAAGGTCTGCAGCTCTGCCTGTTAGCTCGGCAAGGGTCTTCTTGATGGCTTCGACGGCGTCTGTCGCCTCAGTTCCAGCGCAGCCGCCGGGGAAGATATTCTCGAGGTCCCAATTTGGGGACGGGGCATAGTTGGCCATCGATTTTCCTTCGGATCGAGGTTGAACGAACCAGCTTTCTAATGTGAAGCTCGGCCTGCGGCAAGCGAAATTTCGCTCGACGCCAATGCCGTACTAGTCGGTCGATTTATCAGTTGGGCACCCGTCCGGCGGTCGTCGGGTTCAACTACTTCAGGCGCCGCAGCTTTGTTTTGGCGACCGCGTCGTCGATCATGCCTTCCACGACCGCTGGGTCTTTCCAGCGCTCCTGAGCTTCGGCCGACAGCAGATCGATCGGATCGTAGTAGATAAGCGCCTGATCACCCCGAATCTGGGGCGAGGAGTAGACGGCGATACCGTTCTCCTTGTCGTAGTGTTCGTACGAATGAATCGCACGCTTTCCACCGCCGCCTTGGGTATCCACGCAGAAGGTCGGGGTGTTGAAGCCCGCCGTGCATCCGCGTACGTTTTTCTCGAGGTAGAGCCCGGTCTGCAATGTGGTGCGCAGCTCTTCGACCCCCTTAACCAAGTCGTGGGTATATGCGTAGTACGGCTCGACGTTGATGTGGCCCATGCGCTTGACCAACAGGCGCATGGTCTCGACCGTGTCGTTCATATTGCGCTGCACGACGGTCTGGTTGCGCACGATGATACCCCGTTGAAAGAGCTTGTCGATGGCGTCTCGGCTTATCCAGGTGATTTCATTGGGATGGTTGAAGTGGGTGTGAATCACGACCGACTTGCCCATCTTTCGACCCGTGTCGACGACTTTGGTCAGCGCATCGAGCCATTCGGTGTGGGTGATCAGCTTTTGCGGGAGGATCGCGGGCCCCTTCGTCGCAAAACGGAGCCTTCGCACATTGTCAAAGCTCAGCAATGTCGTGCCGATCTCGAGTACCTGTTCTGGTCGCAGCTGATAGGAATCGCCGCCGCTGATTACGATGTCTTCGAGTTCAGGGCGGGTCTGGATGTACTTGAAGGCCTGATCCCAACGCTCCCTGTTGACTCTCAGTGCCACCTTCTCGACTTGTTCAGTATTGGTTCCGACGGCGTAACTGCGGGTGCAGAACCGGCAATAGACTGGGCAGGTGTCCAACGCGAGGAAGAGCGCCTTGTCGGGGTAGCGATGGGTTAGACCGGGGACGGGTGCGTCGGCCTGCTCGTTGAGCGAGTCGAAGTCCAACTTTGGATGATCGGGGAGCATCATCGAGCTAACCGGGATGAACTGTCGTCGCAGCGGATCGCTATAGGGACTCGACCAGTCGATCAAACTCAGAACATAAGGCGACACCCGGATGCTCATCGGGGCACGCCGAAACCCTTCGGCGACATCGTCGATGAAGTCTTGGGGTACCAGTTCGCCTAGGGCCTTGAGCAATCGCGCGGGTTTGGTCACCGAGTTGCGAGCTTGCCACTTGTGGTCGAGAAACGTCTCGGTGTCGACCGAAGCAAAAGCCGGGATATGCCGCCAGAATTCACCCTCGAGTAAGTTCTTGTACTCGAGCTCTGACGGATCGACGGGTGGCTTCACTGCTCCCATCGGCTCACTCGCTATATTCGGATTCGTAGCCATATGGC
>CAZDBH010000190.1:0-14953 GCA_964503485.1 uncultured Bradymonadales bacterium
GGTCGTGTTTACTTCTTCACCCGTAACTACGGTCGTTGGCGATCGGGAACCATTATTGTCACAGAGTTGCTGGAGGGACCCCTGGCCGGCCATACCGTGCGGTACATGCACCTCGGTGCGATTCACCCTGACCTCGAAGTGGGGATGAGGGTAGAGCGAGGGCAGGAGATCGGCCTGATGGGTGGCACCGCGGTTCAGGACGCTGGTCCGCACCTTCATATCGATTGCGAGAACGATGACGACGAGCGCATCGACCTCACCCCATACTTTGGGCTCGAAGGGGACGAGACCGGCGATGAAGAGGTCGAGGGACCTGATTGCTAGCCCTTCTCATTAGCCTCCCTGGAAACACAAAACAAAAACAAAAAAATTGCTCGCAGGCTGTTGGTTTTACAAAACTGTAACACAAGCGTGTTACGAAATATTTGCAAAATGTCATACGTGTGTTTAACCTCTTCCTATGACGACGATCCGAACCAAGGAGTTGGGGATGAGTCGAGAGAGAAGAAAGAAGAAAGCCAAGGATAAGGTACTGAACACACGCATTCCCGAGGAGCTCGAAGTCCTCCTCAAGGAACGAGCCGACAATCTGGACATGCCTGTCAGCCAGCTCGTTCGCAACATCCTGCACTGCACGGTCGAGCTCGTCGGCAATATCTCGGGCAACGTCGAGAGTATGGTCGAAAACATGGTCGAAGACGTGCACAGCTTCAAAAAGCGAGCCCGTCAGGCGATCGGGGTCGAAGACATCAATCCCATCGACGAACTGATCGGGACGGTGCTGGGTTGGCAGGAGATTCGGGTCAATACGCTCGGCCGCTGCGCAATCTCAGGCGAGGTGCTCGAGGTCGGTGAACTCGCCCATCTCGGTGTGAGAGCGAGTGGTGGTCCAGTCGTGATCTCGAACGATACGTTGACCGAGGTTTTGGCCAAGCGGACCGCAGAGAACGCCTGGTCTCAAATGCAATTGAATGTTGATACGCCCTGTTCGGATACCGGGAACAACATCGAGGCGGGGAGCACCGTCTTCTTTCGGAACCGCAACGGCAACCTCGAGATTATCTCAGCCGCTGCACACGCTGCTCGAACACCAAACGCCGCCGGTAGGCCGAACGCTACGCCTCACAACGAAACCACTAAGAAGGAGGGTTCACCATGACACTCGTCGAAAACAACACTCCAATATTGAGATACCTTGCTCGCTACGCACACATCGAATCCATTCCGGTGGAAGACGAGCAGGCGATGATCGAACTCAGAAATCGGGTCTCGTCCGAGATCGGACGATCGCTCACAGGGCTTCTTGCCCTGCTGGTCGTGGCCGGAATGGTAATCGTGACGTTGGGCTGGGCACTGTAGGTCAAACGAAGGCCAAGCCCCCTGTCTCAAACTCTCCCAGGAAACTGCGACTAACTCCCCACCAGCGCTCGCAAATCGTTGCGTAGAGCTGTCGGTAGTCGACTGTGTGAAGAAGGTCGCCGTCAGTGAGGGAATCCAGGTCGGGGGCTGACCCGTACAATCCGCCGTTCACCGAACCGCCCAGCACGAAATGAGGCGCCGCGGTGCCGTGATCGGTGCCGTTGCTGCCATTCTCGGCGACTCGGCGTCCAAACTCGGAGTAGGTCATCACCAACACATCATTCCATCGTCCGATTGCGATCATCTCGTCTCGAAAGGCCGTGAGCCCTTCAGCGAACTGAGTGAGCAGGTTGTCGTGCTGACGCCGTTGGTTGGCGTGGGTGTCAAAACCCGCGTGGGTGACCTTAATCACGGCGACTTCGGCGCCAGCCGAAATCAGTGTCGCCGCCGACTTCAACTGTTGTGCGAAGGCTCCGCGAGGAAACGTCGCCGTCAGGTCGGGGGCCGCGGATATCTGGGCTTCGAGACGGTTGTTGGCGGCGATCAGGTCCGATTGGACGCCCAGAACATGGCCCAGTGCGTTGGAATCGGGCGAGGAGGGGACCTCTCGCACTCGCCTCGCGTCGGCGACGAACTGCTCGATGCTATCCATGACGAGTGTTCGCACGTCGGCACCCGTCAGGGGACCGACATCCGGCGCGCCGAGGACGATTCCCTCGGCGGCGAGGTCGAGCTGTTCTCCCTTGAGGGCCTCGTTGATCCAGCCCTGAGTGAGTGTGTCGTGGCTTCCCGAGGCGGTCTCCCAAATGTCGATCGACCGGAAGTGGGAGCGATTGGGCGAGGGATAGCCCACACCTTGCACGATAGCCAGTTCTTCGGCGCCCCAAACGTCATTCAAAGGCGCCAAATTCGGATTGAATCCGATCTGGTCATTGATTCGGATCACCTCATCCCGCCCCACAGCCAAGCCCGGCCGCCTAGCGTAGTAGGTCGAATTAGCGTGCGGCACGATGGTGTTCAGTCCATCGTTGCCTCCAGCAAGTTCGACCAGAACCAAAATTCGTCTCGGATTGGCCAGTTCGTTGCCGAAGACCAGTCTTGCAGTGGCCAACACGATTGGTGCCAAGCCTGCGATTTTCAAAAAGTCACGTCGATTCATTTCTACCTCCAGGGGGTCGCCCCGAAAAAGCGCAGCCCCTGCGCGTTAGCTCAACTGAAAGGCCGGATCCAAGAGTAGGTGCTCGAGGGTTGCAAGCCGGCCACTGCCCTCTGGAATGGGGAGCACCGGATCGACGGCGAGCAGAAGTGGAGCGGCTTCAGACGCTCCCATTCGAGTGCGGTTCACGCTGAAAACAACTTCCGGCCGCTGGCATAGGCGTCGCAGGATCGACTGCCGCTGGAGAAGGCTGTTGGTCGTGATCCAGGCGATCCCACCGGGCCAACCCTTCACGTTGGGCGGGTCGAAGATGTTCTGCCCAAGCTGCCGAGCCAAACGTACCAGCGGCCTCAGTTCGTCGTGCGCGACGTTGAGTATCCGGCTCGTTCCGACGAGCAGCTCGACGGGCGACTTGACCAGAGAGCCCCGGTTGCCATCATTCAGAAACTCCGGCGCTGTGAACATCGCCCGCAGCACCGGCGCCAGTTCGTAGTCCGACGATCGAAACAGATCGGCGAGCTCTCGAATCCGGCTGTGAGTACTCTCAGGTGATACGAAGTGGTACCAGAGCTTCTCGACGATGAGCTCCGCGGTCCTCTCCTCTTGCAACAAGATCTCCACGATATCGTCCGCCGCGAAGCGGCCGGTGTGCCCGAGAACCGTTTTGATCCCATCGTCGTGACGTCGCTCGGAGTATTCCAACGCCCCGTGCCTTCGAATAAAGCGCCAGCCCGTGAAGGCTCTGGCGGCTTCCTTGATGTCGTTCTCGGTGTAGTGCCCCTCACCGAGCGTGAAGAGTTCCATCAACTCACGCGCGAAGTTCTCGTTGGGGTTGTCTCGTTCGCTCTGGTGAACATCCAGGTACACGAGCATGGCCGGGTCCCTCACGATGGCCCTCAGAAGGTCGGCGAAGTTGCCCACTGCGTGTTCGCGAAACAGCGCGTTCTGCTCGAAAAGGAGCGTTCCACGCTTCACTTTCTGCAGGCTCGACGTGAAGTGGTTGTGCCAGAAGAGGGTCATGCGTTCTGTGAGAGGCGAGTCGGTGCTCAACATCACGCGAAACCACCACTCCTTGAGCTCGAGCGCCCGCTCGCGTCGCCGCTGCTGGAACGCTTCCCGATCGGCTCTGAGTTCGCTGGGTGTTGGTGGGGAGGCTCCTATCCACTCGGGGTTTTCGACGGCGGCCGGACGGCCGGCTGCAGCGATGGTGTCCTCGACGACGTCGCTGACCTCTTGCTGCGCCACGCGCTCGATCTCGAGGTGTCGTCCCCCGAAACCGGTCCGCTGCAAAAGATGGCGAGCTGTGCTGTATCCCATTGCCATGGCTATCTTCCTTGTCACTAGCCTCGTGTCACAGTGGGCAAGACCCCGCCGCCCCTTGTTCGTAAAACTGGCGCGGCTGTTTGGCTGAAGAGCGGTTCTGCCCAGAGCAGGGGCCATTCGGGAGCCAGCTTGCACTCACGCTCCCGTTCAGCGCCCGTGGCGCCGCCCATCAACCAAAATTTTTGGTTGCCTCGGCAGCCACATTCAGTTAACCGTATGGAGGTTCCGTCGAATAACTGGATGATTGTTTAAATGGCTGATGGCGGCGGATTCACAACTGAGAACAATGGGCGGTTCGAACCGCTCATTATCAAGTACGTGTGCGAGCCCGCACTCGAGCTGGTTCCTCGAAGTGTACATCCCAACACCATTTCAATCTTCAACCACTTTTTGGCGTGGTCTACCTTCATCGCCTTGGCGGTGGCGCCCATGCTCTCCCCAAACAACGCCCTCGCCGCCCGTTTGTGGGGTGGTTTCGGGCTGATACTGAGCATGGTTCTGGATTGTCTCGACGGCATGCAGGCTCGGCGAACGGGTCAGTCCAGCAAGGTCGGCGAGGTGCTCGACCACTGGTTCGACGCGATCAATGTGCCCCTGGCAGGTGCTGCCGCGGCTCTGACCCTTCAACTCGACGTGTTCGCGACAGGTCTGATCGTCGCCGCGCCAGCCATTCTCTACAACTGGCAGCTGGTCATCTACCACAATACCAGACGGTTCATTCACCCCTCGACGAGCGGCACAGAAGGCCAAACGATGGGTGGTCTTCTCATGATCGCGCTCGGCGTACTTCTCTACCTGTTTCCGAGAGATATCGGGTGGGTGGGTTACGTCTGCCTTGGAATCGGCTGGGTCACTATTCTTCTCACTGGCAAGTTCGCCAGCTTTTACGTCAGCCACCTAAAAGGAATGTGGCGGACTCCACTCATTTTTGTCGGAGTCACCGTGGCCTTCTCGGCCCTGCACGTGCTCGGCCTGATCAGCGCCCTAGCCTGCGTGTTATCGATTACCTTCGTCTCGTTTCGAATCAACGGTAGCTATGTTCTGTACACCGTCGCTCGCCGCTCCTATTCAGGGGTTGATTGGTTCCTGGTGGTCTGGTTGGCTGGCATCGTAGGCGCAGGATTCTTCGCGCCGGTACATTTCCGAGGTGGGTACACGCTTCAGATGCTGGTGCCGTATCTCGGCTTGCTCTACATCGCGGCCGCAAATCTGTTTGATTTTGCGCGCCAGCTTCCCACGCTGCGTGGCGGTGGAGAGGGTGCTCACTCGGGCTTACTGCACACCTAGGGGCAGATTACCGAATCACTGACGTCGACTTCCAATGTGTCCGCTTTCGCGCCATCGGTGCCAGCGGGAGCGGAGCCGCCACCCTCACCAGATTCGCCCCCAGTCTCACCTTCGAAATCGAACTCTGCGCCTTCTCCCCACCAGCTCGAACTTCCAGCGAGCACCAGAGACACCGAGATACCGCCGTCTCCCCCGGCACCGTTTCCGCCGTCGCCGCCGGAACCGCCATTGCCGCCGTTTCCACCGACGACGAGTTCGACCAGATCGTCGGTGTCTCCGTCGAACGCACCGCCGTTACCACCGCGCCCACCGCTGCCACCGGTACCTCCGGCACCACCGTTTCCTGCGCTCAGGGCGCGGAGAATCGCCTCGTCGTGAAGCCGGACTTGCGAGTTCACAGCGAGTAGACCGATGGAACCGCCACCACCCAGGCCACCGCCGCCCCCTTCACCGCCGCAGGCGCCGGATCCGCCGCCGGAACCGCCCCCTCCAAAGCCAGAGACCGGATTGGTGCCGCCGGCGCCGCCTCCACCGCCGAAGCCGGGGCGTCCGACCGAGCCACTCTCACCCGAGTGAGCGAACCACGTGGTGCCACAGACGAACCCTCGACCATCGCCCTGCCCGCCGTCGCGACCATGTTGGTTGCTGTCGCCCGCGAGGCCATTCGGCGCGCCGTGAAGGCCGCCATGCCCGCCCTGTCCGCTACCGCCGGCGTGGCCCGGTTCGCGCGTATCCGCTTGGCCGCCGTCACCTCCCTGGCCTCCAGCAACCAGCTCCTCGTCGCCCTCTTGGATCTCAAAACAGAGGTCGTTCATAAGGGCCCCGGCGCCACCAGCCGGTTCTTCACAGGTCGCGTCATCGCAGTCTACCGAGACGGGGGCTCCGCCTGCTGATCCCCGCTCGCCATTGGCTCCTGAACGCCCAGACTCACCGTCGCCGGAGCGTCCACCGCGATTGCCGAGTAGCGAGGTGTAGGCGAGGTCGATCGAGCCACCAAAAACACGCATCGCGATACTGTTTTCGCCCCTCGTGGGGGCAAGAGGAGGTGGGTCGTCGGCATTGGCCCCGGTCAAACCATCCCGTCCACGATCGCCCGGTGAGGCCTCGATTTCGAGGCCCGAAATGCGAATCAGGTCGACGTTATGAAACAGGAACGGCTCGGTCGGCCCGGTTACCTTAGAGCGGGTATTCCGGCTGCGTTCCCAGGTACCTCCATCGTCAGATACCCGGTAACCACCGGCGATTTCAAAGTACGGTAGGTCCGAGACTTCGACCGTTTCTGTCATGAGAAAATCGCCACTCACGATGAGGACAAACCGTTCTTCTGATACGAGGGAGAGGGCAGCGCTGAAGGTCGACACCGGATCGGTAGGCGAGCCAGCGCCTGTGAGGCGACGATTGCTGCTCAGAACGTAAATGGCAGAACCGATCACGCCATCCACCCCGTCGCCGTTTTCGTCCACGGCGGTCAGGTCAGGACAGTCACTCAACGGGCACGACCACGGGCGAACTGGGGTTCCGGTTGGAGCGTCTACATCGCCACCAGCATCGCTCACAGGAATGACGACGCACTGCGCAGAGGCGCACATCAGGCCTTCAGAGCAGTCGTCGTCAGAGGTGCATGCGATCGGCTCGAGATCGACACTGCAACCGGCAAGTGCGATCCAGAGGAGAAAAAAGACAATTGAGACGATGGAATCTAGCCTAAACACGACAATGAAATCCCCGAACTCCCCTACTAATCACCATCACAGGCGGATCCGTCATCCGTCCCGATTGAGGATTTGAACACTGTAACACTGGAGTCGAATGCCTCCGAGTTTGCCGTTGTTTCATCGCGTTCGTTATCAATTACCCTGAGTGTATAGACGATCGTACCTTGTTCTGGGAAGTCGGCAATACCGCGGATGTAGTCCAGAAAAGCGCCCAGGCGAGAGCAGCCCTCGCAGTTTCGGTCCTCGTCCTCCAAGAGTGTGTGTCGGCAGGACAGATCAATGTCGTCGAGGGTGTCCAACGGAGTGCCGTTCATCCTGCCGTCTTGATCGGTGCAGACTGAACCGCCAATTCCCACTACCCCACCGAACTGATCGATGAATTGGGCCGAGAGGGAAGCTGACGAGGCGCCCCGAACTCGCATATCGATTTCGATAGCATAAACATCGCCCCCGACGGACAGGCACGATGGGGTGGTTTCCAAGCGATCGATAAACGGGATCTCGGTAACGAGAACGTACATGACGCTAATCTCTTCCAGACTTCGCCAAGTCTCCACCATGAGGCAGAGGTTGCGTGAGACCGCATCGATAGTGACTTGGGCTTCGGCGGAGGAGTCATCCAAGACGCCCGAGTCCACCGTACCATAGGTCTCGTCGGTGATGTCCGCGCATGAAGCATTCCCCAACAGTGGCGTGCTCAAGAGCCGCCAGCTGGCTAGGTCGGCGTCGACAGAAAAGGCCACATCGATGTCGCCGCCGTACACAGTGACAAAGCCGTCCAAGCCATTCTGATCGGTCTCACCGGAGTCATCCATAACCACAAAGGTGCTGATCCCCACGTCCACAAACGCAGTGACTTGCGCCTCCGAGACGCCGTACGCATTCCCAGCAACAAGTGTCCACGTCGTGGAATCATCGATCGCCGGCCGATCGACGAAGCCATCTAGGTCATCCGTTGTGTAGACCACCTCATTGTCGACCCAAATCCTGATTTGGGTGGCGGCTTCTACTTCCCAAGAGAGCCGGATCTGTCCAGAGCGGTGTGCCGCGTGAAAGTCGTTGATCCGAGGCGCCGAGCCGATGGCGACTGTCGCCTCCTCAGTCGTTGGTTCTTCTTGCCCGAAACCAAAGGCGTTCATCTCGAAGACGACGTTGCGGTCTGTCCCAGCGAGGACGGTAACCATGCAGGAACTCGATGAGGAACCGACCTCACCCTCGCCGCACTGGGCCAGCTGATCCGCGTCGACGTGGTTGGCCGAGAAACTCAACTCCGATAGATGAGTCGCTGACCAGGATAGCTCCACCTCATCGCCCGCGACGGCGTTTTCAGTCACTTCGAAGGATTCGATATTGGCACTTCGGGAGATAGAAAAGGCTTGCACGTCGCTTTGCCCGGCCACTCCCAAAGCAGCAAAGATGGCGCACCGGGGAACCCCGATTTCTGAGAAGACCATCGAACCGTCAGTTGCTCCGCTGAACGTCCGCTCGTGGGCGTACGCCTCTTCGTCATCAGGGCAGCCAATATCGTCGTACTCGAGCTCGACGCCTAGTAGGGACGAACCCAGTGTGAAGTCCGTCGCCCATTCGAAGCTCGCTTCGCTCGAATCGACGATCACGCTGTCATGTACCAAGTCGCCGTCGATCCAAAGGCCGTCGATGGCGGGCGAAGATACGAGTTCGGACCCCGTGTGCACGAACACCTCACCAAAGTCGTTTTCCGCCACGAGGAACCATTCAGCCGACTCTTCGACGTCTGTTACCTCGACCGAGCCACCTGCGGCACAGCCCTCACAGGGAGTCGAGTTGAGCAGCACCTCGGCGGGGGTCCCGTCGTCTGTAATGGTGACCTCGTCGGCGCCACTCGCGCTCCAACTCAGGGTCACGGTGCCGGTGTCGCTGCTGTGTACACTCGGGTCGGCCGAGAGGTTGGCCGTGGGCGCCAGACCGACGGCGAATTCACGACTGGCAGCCTGGGATTCATCGCCAGCGCCGTTCACCGCGATGGCGGTCACGGTAACCGTGCCGACCTCCGCCAGATCGGAGAGTGCCAGGAAGCACGTTCCACTTGCCCGCGTGGCGCTGTACTCCTGGCACTGGGTCGCGCTGTCGCCGTCTATTGCGCCTTCGGGACCACTGGACAACGACAACCGCTCAGCGTCGAGCAGCGCCCACTGCACTGTTACCCCATCATTTACGGCAACGGTGTCGTCGAGGACCGCGAACCGTTCGAGTGTTGGGTTGCCTAAAACATGAATTGTAACCGTCGCGTCTGAAAAGCGGACGTTGCCCAGAATATCATCCGCTCCGTTGCTCGCTCGCGCCGCCAAGGTGACGCTACTCGTGAGATCGGGAATCGAGATGGTGCCGACTGGACCCACCGAAGACTCGCCATCGACTTCTTCCTCGCCGAGTAGGCAGAAGAAATCGCCGTTGTCCTCGAAATCGCTTTCGGGGACGCACGGGTGAAAGACGGTCTCGGCCGGTGAGAGATCGAGCCAACCGATTTGCCAGCTCTCTGCCTGATCAATCGCGTAGGCAGCCTGAGCCCACTCGCCACTGAGCACGGTTGGACGGGTCGTTGTTAGTTCCGCGACGGCAGGTGCTGTCGTGGCTACGGACACCTGCTGAGCGGCGCAGTCGGCCGTTTGATTTGCAGAGCCATCGCCCGCAACCGTGCAGCTGGCGCCGCCCACGCTGGCTCGAAGCTCGTAAACGGTGGTCTCGTTGGGGTACAGGTCTACGATACCGTGCTCGACGCAGTCTCCGTCGTTGGTGGTGCACACACTCAGGTCGACGGGACTGCCGTTGCCCAGCAGGGTGACCGCCTCGGCACCTGCGGTGCGCCATTCCAGCCGAACGACACCAGCAACCACCGTGTCGTCCACTTCGCCCCAGGTAACGATCTGAAAATCACTCTCGAAGCTGATGATCGAAGGTCCTTCGACCGTGTCAAAGGAGCTCCGCTCGTGGGCGCAGCCGCCGATAAGGACAACCAATAAGGCGGCGGTGACAGTGGGTACGCAGCGATGTAGTGGGATGAAGGTTTGTGATTGCGCCATGTGCCGCTCCTCAAACATGCTATTGGTAGTCGCAGTCAGCCGGGACCGTCATCTGAACACGATTTTCGAAAGTCTACCACAGTCCAGCCAAGAACCAGACTCTAGCAGGATGCGCCGCGAGAACCGAATCGGGCCCGTGACGGGAGGCGCCAACACCGCGGACGGGTCGAACCCCCGACGACTTGTTTTCCAGGGCCAGAACAAGGTAATGAGTATAGTCGGGTGGGTTGGCTAATAACTGGTGATTCAGAAGGGAAACTGAAATGAGATCGAGGTTTTCTAGTACAGCATCTTTGCTTCGAAACGTGACGGTGATGGCACTGTTGGCGACACTGTGCGCCCCCGGCTGCAGCGACGACGCTTCCGGCGTGCCGGCATTGTTGCCGATCTCTGCCCAGTCGGTTGCAGTGAATCAGACGCTTCGCATCGATCTGGCAGTCAGCAACCCCGACGGACTCACTCTGACGTTCACGAGCGAGAGCCCGGATCTACCGGGACTGGATGCAGTAACCGAGTTGGCTGGGACGCCCTCAGGAGGGACGTTCCGGTGGACACCGCTCGCCAGTCACGTTGGCCAACACGAGTTCACTTTCATTGCGACGAGTGAGCTCGGCGAGAGTCGTCAGGCAGTCGTGATTACCGTGACGTCTCCTTCAGACGCAGCGCCGATCTTCCTTCGGCCTGGTGCTGGTGGAACCTACGATCTCAGCCAAGACCCGTGCGTCAACTTCGACATCGAAGTCCGAGATGACGATTCGGGTCAGGTGGCAATACGTGCGGGGGAAGCGCCGCCAGCCGGGGCAGTGATTGCATCGGTTGGCAACAAGCGTTCATCATTCGAATGGTGCCCGTCGAGTGACCAGATCGAGGCTGCGGAGCGATGGACGATCCTCCTGGAAGCGGATGACTTCGACCACGCCCCAACCCAGCATTCCTACGTCATCGTTCTGCGGACGCCGCCCAAAGAAGACTGTGAGGGCGAGGCTCCCACCATTGAGATCCTGAGTCCACCCAAAGGTGAGATCGTCCGTTCCTCAACCGGATACGAGGTGACTATTCGCGTGACCGACGACATGGGGCTTCGAGATTCCCCTCTCTTGCTCTACACGACCGTTGAGCCAGAAGACCCCAACAAGCCCGACCTACGGCAATTCGAGCAGGTCGAATTCAACGAGGACGGCAGTGATTGGGTCGCACGAATTCCCTCACTCGGATTGGAAGTCGACCAGGAGCAGATCGTCTACGCAGTCGCCACTGCCACAGACAACGACGACTCCGAAGGCCGTAGTTGCGATCACACGACAGACACGGATCTACACACCTTTGTCGCGGTTGGCGGCGAGGCGACCGTAGGCACGCTCGGAACCTGCGACCAATGCGATCAGTCGGTGGATTGCAGATCTGGAATCTGTGCGACTTCAGCGGCCGGCTCCAGATGCCTGGAACCCTGCAGCGAGTCGGCCTGTTCTGTCGGTTCCTGTATGGCCGTAACGGATGCGGCGGGCAGCGAGGCTCAGGCCTGCGGCGATATCGCAGCGGTCTGCGAAGGTGAAGAGGCCTGCGACGACGATGGGAACGAGGAAAATGACACATCCGCCACCGCCACTCCTTTCGTGGGGCCAACGATGGATGGTCAAATCTGTCCGGACAACTCCGATTACTACAACCTGACGGTCGACCCCAACACCGAACTGGAGGCCCGGCTGCACGGCTTCGCCCACGCAGATGGAGACCTCGATCTGGTCCTCTACAATGCGGATCGCCAAATTCTCGGAGTTGGAGCAAGCGCGGATGACGAAGAGCGGGTGAGCTACCTCAGCACGGAGGGCGGGCTGATCACGATTCGAGTACTCGGGTTCGAGGGATCACAGAACCCGTATTCACTCACAGTTACCGAGACCGAGGTATCCGTTTGTGTCGACGACGGCTCGGAAGAAGACGACACCTTCGACACGGCGGCAGACTTCGACGAGAGCGGGTTCCACAGTGGTACAATTTGCTCGGACGACGACGATTATCTCGCCTTTCTGGTAGATGGGCCGACCCGGATCGAGTTCTCGATGACTTTCGAGTGGCTCGAGTACGACCTCGATGTCGATCTGCTCGACGAAGAAGGAACGGTAATCGCCTATTCGAGACGCGGTTCGGGAGAAGAGACAATTGACCACACAGTCGGTGAGGAGGGCATCTACACCCTGCGAATCTACGGCTATCTCGGCGACTCAGGTGACTACGAAGCAGAACTCGTCCTGTCGTCGTCGGAGTCGTGCGAAAGCGACCTCAATTGCCCGATCGGTTCCATCTGTCAGGACTCGACTTGCGTCGACGCGGATTGCAGCGCAGCGAATCCGTGTCCAACCGGCTATCTTTGCCCGCTCGAAAACCCGGGTACAACAACTGCAACCTGCGGTAGCGACTGCAGCGTGAATTCCGACTGCCGCGATGATGAGGCTTGCAAACGCTTCGTTGAAAGGCGGGCTTGCGGAGAGACGGGCAGCGGACAGAACGGCGATGCCTGCGCGAGTTCGAAGGACTGTGGAGGTCAACGGACCTGTGCCGATTTCGAGAACGGCTATTGCGCCCGTGCCAACTGTGACTCAAACTCAGACTGCGAGAGCGACACAGCCTGTGTCGCGTTTGGGGATGTTAACTACTGCATGAAGGACTGCCTCGCAGATTCCAACGTGTGCCGACACGACGAAGGGTATGACTGTGAGTTTGCCACCGACGTCGATGGCGGTGAGACCTTTATCTGCATGGAATCGACAGACTAAGCGACTGGCGCCCATTGCCTCGGGCGTCCACCCACCAGGTTTCCGGCCGACGTGCACTGAATCATCCGGCCGAAGTTTACTTCGATATCGCGATTGACCCGTCCCAAGGGCCGCCAAGGTGAAACCCCGGGGCGGCCGAGGGGGATTGAACTCTTGGCTTACGTCAGTGGGTACTGCTGGGGCTCGGAGTGCTATCGGGGACAGGCTGCTAGGCAGGATTTCTGATATGACCTGAATGAAGAACCTCGAATGAAGAACGAAAAACGGAGAGCGGAGAGCCTAGAATCGACTCATGAATAATGCGGGCTCGGCAGGGAGGAACGGTACTAACGGCCGATCGAGATCAATTCCACATCGAACACGAGCATTCCAGCCGGACGGCCGGGCCGACCTTGGTATGCGAGCGCTTCTGGGATCCAAAGCCGTCGAGTTTCACCCACAACCATGAGTTGAAGGCCTTCGGTCCACCCTGCGATGACACCATTGAGCGGGAACTGAGCTGGCTGACCCCGAGTTCTGGAGCTGTCGAACATGTTCCCGTCTGTGGTCCAACCCGAATAGTGAACGGTCACGAAATCAGTGGCACTGGGATGAGCACTTCCGGTTCCCGGTGTGAGGACCTTGGATGCGAGACCGGAATTGGTAACTTCAGCGTCAGCCGGCGCTGCGGCGACGTCAGCCGGCGCTTGCGGGGGACGCAGAATCTCGAGTAGTTCGACGTCAAAAACAAGCATGCCGGCAGGGCGGCCAGGTCGTCCGCCGTAGGCGAGGTTCTCAGGAATCCAGAGTCGCGCTTTCTCACCCACGCTCATCAGTTGGAGCCCTTCGGTCCAGCCTGCAATCACTCCGCTCAGCGGGAAGGACGCGGGTTGGCCCCGCATGACGGAGCTGTCGAACATCTCGCCATCGGTAGTCCAGCCCGTGTAATGCACGCTCACTGTGTCAGATGCGAGAGGTCGGTCGGTGCCGCTGCCGCCGCTGAGCGTCTTGATCGCGAGACCGCTAGCCGTGGTGCGAGCGTCTGCCGGGGGTCCGGCGACGTCGGAAGGCGCCGCCGTTGGGTCGGCATTCTGTTCGGGTTCGGTTGGGGTCTCGTTGTCGGCCACTTGTTCCTCTTCTTCGGGTTGCTGCTCTTCTTCGCCTTCTTCGCCTTCAGCCTCTTCACCCTCAGACTCTTCGCCTTCGGTCGCGCTGTTTTCTTCCTGCTCGCCGCCACTGGCGTCGCTACTTTCTTTGTTGCACGCGCAAGCCAGAAGCAAGACTGCAAGGGCCGTCAGGGTTAATACGTTCAATCTCATCATGGTCTACCTCAGAATGAAAAGAGGACGCACAACTACTGTGTCGAGGCTTTTTTGTCGAGTAGTTAGCTCGTTACCTTCGGTGGGTCGCCGTCCAGAAGGAGCTGCAATTCAAGCGACTGCAGACGAGTTTGGCTGCAACCGGTTGGCAGCACAGCGCATACAGGTTAAATTAGTCCCCTATGAATTCACGGACCCTTGTCGCTGAGTTTAAATCCGCTTCCTGGCGCGACCGGGCAGACATGGAAGCCTTCGTGGCCCGGGCGGGCTCCGTCTCTTCAAACGACCTGTCGAATCTGCTGTCGATCATCCTCAAAGGTAACGATCGAAGGGACTTCGAGGCTCACAAGATGCGAACCGACGTTTTTGAGATGTTGGTTCGAAACACCAGCCATCGCGACGTGTTCGCCCACCTGATACGGGCGCTCAAGACTGCTGACCAGACCCTCGTCAAGCGGATCATCCGACTCCTTCCGACCGTGAACAACGTCGGGCAGCACAGCGAGGTAGTCGACCTGTTCAAACATCCAGAAAGCAGAGTCCGCAATATTGCGGCCCAGGCTTTCCTGAAGGTTCCGGGTAAAACCGCGTTTGGCAGGTTGTCACAGCTGTGCGGTGAACGGGCTTTTCCGGGTCGCAGTGAGGCTCTCGATGCGCTTCTGAGTGTTGGTGGACGGCATGGATTACCCGCACTGCGGAACGTCCTCAAGGTCGGTAACCCGAACGAGAAGGCCAAAGGACTTCGCCTCCTCAGAAATCAGGCATCTTTCAAGAAGGATGTTGCCGAGATCTTGCCTGCGGTGGGCGACTGCCTCCAGGACTCGACCGAACGGGTCATGCTCGAGGCGATCACTACCTTCGGTGCATTGGCCGACGAACCCCAGTTCTTGGACAGGATGGCGATCAACCTCATGTCCGCGAACGCCATCGTCGTCAGCGCCACCCAGGGGGCGAGGTCTCGCTTCTCGTCACCCCGGGACCT
>CAZDBH010000191.1:0-14875 GCA_964503485.1 uncultured Bradymonadales bacterium
CGACCGCGAACAGGAACAGGTCGTTGTCAGCTGGCGCAGGCTCGATTCGTGAGAAGACCAGATCGAAGGCCGCTTCCGGTTCTTCCAGTTTCTCCTCGATTGCTGTGGCGCAGTGGCAAAGCCGAGAAAGGTGCTCCTCAGGGGTAGGCGCGTGCTCTAAGTCGTCCAAGAGTACAGAGACGTACTCCTTCCACAACCCATGATTCTCTGCCAGCCGATGTAGCGATTCCAACGAATCGCTATCGTCCACCAGCAGACTGTGAATCTTCGTATGGAGATCGACCGCCTTCTCCGGTTGGTCGAGGTGGTTCTCATAGACGTCCGCAGCGTCACGCAAGGTAGCGGCCCTTACCAGCGGGTCACTCTCCAGCGCCGCCAAGCGGCTAAGGAGAGTGAGGACGTCCGTCCAGCGCTCCTGAACACCGCGAATGCGTTTGAGCGCATGAAGAGCAAGTCGGTTACCGGCATGAATCTGAAGAACATCCTCCCACGCTCGGGCTGCGCCCTCAAAGTCGCCGACCTCCTCCTCGAGGACCCTGGCTCTGCGAGACCAGAGGTCGATGCGGGTTGTGTCATTGGTCGCCAGAGAAGCGAGCCTGTCGAGACAATCGGCATGTTCCGTCCAGTGTTCCAGCTCGAGATGAAGTGCCGAGAGCTTCTCCAACCCTGTCTTGTCGAGTGGGTCCAGCTCGACCAGCTTGGTGAGCAGTGTAATCGCCGCGGTTGGATCGCCCAGCTCGTCAACGGCCACTTCAGCCGCGCCGTGAATCAACTCGGCCACATCCTCAGCAGAGGGATCTCTCGAGACGATATCTTCGGTCAGTTGAGGGAGCTTCTCGAATTCCCCAGTCTTGCGACTGATTCGCAACATCGCTCGATAGGCCCCGACACCTTCCGGATCCAGATCTACGACCTGTTTGTAGGCCTCCTGTGCTTTCGATACGTTCTCGAGTCGATGCTCGTAGATCGAACCGATTTGTCTCAGGAGTGCCACCTTCTCGTCTTTCTCGGAAGCCGACAGGTAGAGATGCTCGACAATACGAACCGCATCGTTCCATTGACCCTTGTCTTCATAGTGGCGGGCAAGCCGCAGCGCATTGGCATCATCTTCTTCGTCGAGGTCGAGAAGTTCTTCCAGCGCCCACGCCTTCCAATCGCGATCAGTCGGTCGCTTCGAGCCCCTGCTCGGAGACGAGTCACTGGCCGTGTCTTTGTCGGCGGGCTCGAAGAACTCCGCAGTTTCAGCAAGGCGTTTGAGCAACGCAGGACGCGCATCAAGGTCGTCTCTGTGGCACTGGTCGATCAGGAGCTGGTGGTACTCAGAGGGGGTTCCAAGCTGACCGAACAACTCCTCTGCGACGTCGAGTACGTGTAGGTCGCCCGGCTTTGCCTCGAGCAGCGGCATGAGTTCTGCCTGCGCCTCATCCAGTTGGTGAAGTGGTTCAATCAGGACCCGAATCAAACGCATCGCGATTTCCGGCCGATCGGGCACTTCGCGTGCCAATCGGCGAGAGTAGTCCGCTTCGCTTTCTGCGTCGTCGACTTGAAGTGCGATGTCGGCGGCCCGCTCCAGCAACTCGTTGTCAGTGGGGGTCGAGAGCAACAGCTCATCGACTACTTCAAGTTCCCGTTCCCATTCGTCGAGTTTCGAGTATTCGTCTGCGAGTTCGTGCAGAAGTACACCGCGCCCGTCCCCTTCGGGTTCGGCTTCCAACAACAGACGGATCACCCTCGTCAAGTTCGGACCATCTTCCCGCGCCGTGTAAGCGCTCTTGAGCAGGCCGAGCGCGGTCGCCTTCTCGCTCGGCGGAGCTTCCGGCATAGCACCCAATTCCTCTAGGTGCCCGAGCGCGACGTTTTCATCGCCCAGCCGAGCGGTAGCTAACTCTGCCAGCTCGAGCAGTCGAGTTGCTCTGCCATCGGCGGTATCGATCGCGCCCAGGGTTTGGGAAAGCACCTGATAGAATTTGAGGGCGTCTTCGGCCTGCTTGTAATACGCCTTGAAGAACGACAGGGCCTCGCCATGAAACGGGTTCAAAAGTAAAAGTTGATAGTACGGTGTGGCCGCGGCTTCGTTCTGCCCCATCTCGTTCGCAAGGAGGCCGCCGTAGGCCGCGAGCATGCCTTCTAAATCATCTTTGTTAGCCGCTGCCGAGTGGCTCGCAGCGTATTCGTAGGCCTGACAAAGCTCGCTGGTGCGCCCGAGCTCTGATAGATACTCCACCACTTCTCTGATTGTAGGCCAGTCGTTCGGAACCAGTCGCAGTTTCTGCCAGTAGCTTCGCAGTGCACGTTCTTGGTCTTTGAGTTGATGCCTCGCCATGACAATCAGATTCGACAGCACTGCAACCTGCCGATCGAGGTCTTCACAGCGGTCGACATGCCTCTCGAGCGTGCTTGCCAGTTCGGCGAATCGCTGGGCTCCGAGAAGCGCCTTCTCGAGTTTCGCTTGATTCGTGGGGTCGAGAGCGACGTGCTGGTCAATGACTAGCAACACGTCTAGTGCGTGGCCCTCGACTGCGACCGGAATACTGAAAAGGACCAAAGCAGCCGACGCGAGCCCCGAGCGTTGGACTTGTTCCGCGGTGGAATCGAAGAGTGCGACCAGAGCGTTCTGGCCCACGTCCGAGAACACCAGTTCCTGGGCGCTCGAAATCAACCCGGAGTCGGACTGATCGTGTGCCACTGACACGACTTCGGCGACTGCTTCCGTTCCGCGATTGAGTTTCTTCAGAAGAAGCTCCGCCCGAGCCAGCCGGATACGAGGCTGCTCCGAGGGCTCGGCGGATCGGATCTTTGCCTCGACGAAGATCAGAGCAAGTTCCCAATTGCCCGCATCTTCGGCCGCTCGCTGGGCAAGAACGATTGTACCTTGATCGTTCGGAGTCAGTTCGACGGCACGTTGAAAATGCTGCAGGCCCGTGACGGGGTCCTCCAGTTCGCTAGTGAGCAACTGACCGAGCTGGATATTGAGAGCGGCGGCCTCCTTGGCCGTTGTGGCTTGATCGAGTTTGGCGCCGAGCAGTTGACGGACATCGTCCCAGCGAGCGTCGTCCCGCGCGAGTTTCTCGATGAGTGACTCAACACCACTTCGTCTCACGCCCATCTCGAGCAAGGAGAAGAGGCATTTGACGATCCGATCGTAGGCGCTGTCCGTGGCAACGTGAGCTGTGGCCTTTTCGTAGTACTCGTAGGCGACCTCTGGTCGTCGCAGGTCGGTCCGGTGGGCGTCGCCTAGCTTGCACAGTAGGTCGAACTTCCGCTCCGCGTTGGTTTCGCTGGCGAGTCGAGATTCCCACGACCGAACGAGAGAATCGCTGCGGCCAAGGCCTCGAAGAAGGGCCTCCTGGCGCCCGATCAATTCGTCCCTTTGGGCCAGGTCGGAAGTCGACTCGGCAAGCCGCTGGAAGTGTTGAGCAAGACTCTCTGCCGCGGCGGGATCCGCTTGTGCTGCCTTCTGATAGCAGGCCAGGGCACGTTCCCGCTCGGCGAGTTTTTCCCACAGAATATCGCCTGCGCGCCGAAGAAGTTTTGCCCGATGATCGCTCTCGGGTTCGAAGCCGGCGCGTTGCTCGAGGGTCTCGACCAGCGCCGGCCAAGCCTCGCTGCGTTCCGCTCTATCCCCCAAGAATTGTAGGACTGGAACATCAGCGGCGGTTCCAGTAAGCAAAGCCTTGGCGGCCTCGTTGATGACTTCGGGTTTCGCCAAGGCGAGCGGAGCGGCCTCCCGCAGTGTATCCAATGCCTTGCGCGGGTCTCCAAGCTGTTCAGCAAGAACAGCCGTCAGCTCCAGCAGTAGGTCTCGACGGGTTGCGGTAGCGTCCGCAGGCAGTAGCGTGACCCGTAGCCTCAAAAGTTCCGCTAGGTCTTCGCTCCGGCCCTGCAGTTCGACGACCTGAGACAGGGCTCGAACGATACTCTCGTCAGCCGGATGGTCGCGACAAAGGTCAGTGAGTTCCAGCCTGCAGGTGTCACCGACCTCCATCGACTCTCGCACAGCCCGTTCATATGCTTCCGAAGCGGTACTGAGGTTTTTGACCCGCGCGACTCGAAACCGGGCCAATTCCAAATAGGCCAGGCCCCTGTCCTCATTGGTGGTCGCTGACGAAGCCTCCTCATCCATGATGGGATCGAGTTGATCCCAGAGCGACTTTTTCCACAGGGCCTCTCGAACGATCGACGCGAGCGCCCCGTCGGCTTGGGCGCGTTGCCAGGCTAGAGCGAGGGCTCGTGGTCCTTCGTCCGTGGTGCCATCCCTCGACCAATGCTCAGCAACGCTGAGTAGAAGGGACACCGCCTCGAGAGGAGCGCTGTGTTCGGCTCGTTTCACGAGCAAACGCACAATTCCACCGACATCGTCGCTTACTACCAGAGCCGAGTGTAGCGCGATGAACTGCCGAGTGTCCGATGGGTTTCCCTCGAACCCCTTCCAAAGCTGTTGGACCGAATCCGCCATTGTTACGTTGCCACGAGTATTGCGATGTAGATGATGAGAGCGACGATCGCGATCGCTGCAATCGCGGTCCAAATGATTGAGCTGATCGGCCTGTTGGACGGTATTGCCCCAGTGTCCAAGGTCGAGTAGTCGGGCCTCGACTCGAGTTCAACGGGAGCGACAGGCGGCTGTATCGGCGGAGGAGGTTGCGACGGATTTGACGGGATAATCTCTGTCTCGCTCCGATGATTCACTTTGCCATCTGGCTCTGCGAGAGCGGGCATGTCGACGACGGTGTCTGCCGTTTCCATGAGCACAGCCTGAGCGACGGGGGTCTGAGACACCGGTCGTGGCAAGTCAGGCACTTGTTCAGGTTCGTTGGCCAGCCGCTTTTCGATTTCCTCGAAGGTTGCCTCCAGACGTCGCCGCATTTCGCGAGCAGAGGCGAATCGGTCCTCGACCTTCTTCGCCATCGCAACCTTGAGAAACTGATCCAGTTCGGCCGGAAGCTTCAGGTCGGGCCGAGCTCTCGAAGCGGGCATCAGACCTTTGAGAACGATGTTGGCACCGACTTCGACGGGAGTCTTGCCAGGGAAAGGGCGCTCCCCAGTGATAGTCATGTAGAGCAGGGCGCCGGCGGAGAATAGATCACTGCGCTGGTCGAGGGAGAAACCCTGAACCTGTTCTGGGGACATGAAAGCGGGAGTTCCACAAACGAAGCCGGCCTCTGTGAGCGGAGCCCAGGTCTTGGATTCGGTCAGCGTGGAATCCATCGCGGTTGCGACCCCAAAGTCGAGGACTTTGGCGACCTCCCGATCCCCGGGCAACTGCGATAAGAATACGTTCGCGGGCTTCAAGTCTCGGTGGAGTATACCCAAATTGTGCGCGGCCTCGAGGGCCGAGAGCACGTCACACGTCAACTGAATGGTTCGGGACAGGTCGAGCGGAAAGTCCTCATCGATGACTTCCTCGAGGGTTCGGCCGTTCAGAAGCTCCATTGCAAGGTAGGGCTGGCCGCCCCGCAATCGCCCAAAATCGATGATCTGAACGACATTTGGATGATTGAGTTGGCTTGCAGCTCTCGCTTCGCGGCGAAACCGAGCTCTTGAAGTTTCGTCGTCCGAAGTCTCACCGATTACTTTCAGCGCGACTCGTCTTCCCAGGGCCAGCTGCTCGGCCTCGTAGACCACACCCATCGATCCGGTTCCAAGGACTCGGATCACGCGGTACGCTCCGCTACCTACGGTTGCGTCGACCAGTGAGTCGGCTTTGAAGTGACCAGCCTGGGGTAGTTTCTCGCCACACATTCCGCAGAAACGGGCTTCTGCACCCAAATCGCTGTTACAACTGGGGCATTTGCGAGGACCGTCGGTGACTTGGGCGATGTCTGCCATCCGCCGCAGTATATTGCCCCGAACCCTCCGCGACAACAGAGGCGTCACGCCGAAATCAACCGGTCGTTCGGAGCCCACTCTCGGCGAGCAGACGGGTCCGGCACAGAGCCATTGGCTATGCGAAAAGTCGCATCGAGAGGGTCTCGAGCCCGTCGACGATCATCTCGTTGGATCGGCCGAGCTCGATGTATCCTTCCATGAGGGCCTGGGTTTGGTCCCTGACTTTCAGAAAGTGATATTGAAGGTAAACTTCGATGTTCAACGGACAGACTTTCGGGGCTAGCTTCATCACAAGGCGAAGCACGGGAACGGAAACCACGTGCCGAAGCCATGGGGCCGGCTCATCGAAGTGATCAGCGACGACAAGCATCGCCTCTCGGGCGGCCTGCACCGCTAAACGAAGCCGGTCCTTCTCTGCCAGTTTCGCAAACGACCAGCCGGCCGACTCCAGGCTAGCGATCAACGGCATGAGGAAGGCCGAACCGACCGCGGTTTGGTAGGACGCGTCCCTAACCCGTTTCGCGCCGCAGTTGCCCGCTCGCAAACCCGAGACCACATCTCGGACTGGGTTCGGCTCGCCGCTGAAAATCTGTTTTCCTCCCGGCGGAAACCAGTATGCGATTCCTTCCATCCCATTGTCCTCGCCGGGCAGTGGAGACTGATAAGAAATCATGTTGATCAGCCCAGAGACGAGGAGGGCGCTCGGATACAACGCCGTCAACAGCGACCGGGTAGCAAAGCCGGGCTGAAGAGCCACCAGTGTGCTCGCCTCAACTCGGCTGAGAAATGGTTCGAGCCAATCGCCGTTCAGCGCGGTGCTAGAAACACAGAGCCAAACCTGATCCCACTCTCCTGCGCCGACGTCATCAAGGTTGCATATGACACTGAAGTCCGACCACCCGATCGGCTCGGTACCCTGGTTGAGCCAGTACAGCGTTGTGCCGGCTTCGAGTTCAGCGCGGTACTTTTCTTTTGCAAAGAACGTCACCGAGGCGCCACCCCGGCTGAGATGATAACCGTACACTTGGCCGACCGCTCCGGCACCGACGATCAGGACTTTGCGGGCTGATTTCTTGGGCATGTCAATCCTTGGGTTGCCGACTGGAGTATTGTGCATGACCCAGCCAACAAACAAACCCCTTGCTTTTTACTTCCGGAATTCTGTGTAGTGAAAGCTAGGTGGATGTGTTCCTCCGCGTCATTCGTTAAAAAAACTACAGAGAGAAGCCTCAATGGAATCGCGCCGATCAGATCGTGTTCTACTCGTAGAGCCCACTGGCTCCCTTCGCGCTTCGGTTAAGCTGCTTCTGGCCTCGGAAGGATTTGACGTCTTGGTACCCGGTGGCGTCCACGAGATCGACAAAACGGAGGGCGAAACCCCCGATCTGATCGTGCTCGACTTACTCGACTCCTCCGAGGGTCGCAGGGAGCTCATCGCTAAGTTGCAGGCCGCTGGTGGACGAGAAGATGTACCGCTTCTCCTTCTGACGACAATGGCCGACGTGGCAAAGCCAAGCGCGCCTGCTGTCGGCCTCGAGGTCCGAGTCGAGCCCGAGGACCAGTCCGAGTCGCCGGATGCGGCACGATCGGTAGCGCGAGGACGCGTCCAGGCCCTGCTGGAATCTCTGGCCAATATCTCGGTTGTGGATCCACTGACCCGCGTCCATACGCGGCACTACTTACTGGTTGACTTGGCCAAGCGTATCGCCCTCACGAAGCGCTCCAAGCGGCCTTTTTCCCTCGCATTTATTGATATCGACCACTTCAAACAGGTGAACGACACCTTTGGCCACGTGGTCGGCGATCGCGTCCTGAGAGCGGTAGCTGACTGCATAAACGCAGCTGTTCGCAACAGCGATGTGGTCGGGCGCTATGGCGGCGAAGAATTTGCTGTCATCATGCCCGATACCGACCTGATGGACGCTCATCTCGTTGCAGAACGTCTTCGTTCCAGTATCGAGTCGATCGACTTTGCCGACCTCAAGGGCGCACCTCTCACAATCAGCCTCGGAGTCACCCAGTGGCTAGCGGGGGACGAAAGCACCGAGACGATTATCGAGCGCGCCGACAGGGCTCTGTATCGGGCAAAGAACTCAGGGCGGAACCGAGTCGAGATGTCTGGCCGCCAACAGGCTGTGGCTGTCTGAGCTCCGACGCTTGGCGAATGGGCCGGATAAGGCTCTCTTCGGGTTGCAGCGACCCACCGTTACTCGAACATCCCCTATTTGGAATCAATTCAACGCTCAGTGGGTTTAGTCCTCCAACCTAGGAGGTGAACTTGACGCTGTTCTTCCTTCTCATCCCGATCAGCCTCATCCTGCTCGGCACGACTCTGCCGTATCGGAATGCCCTTCCCAGGGCCGCACGCCTGCTCGGTGCGGTTCAATCGGGCCGGGCCGGTTGCTTTTCTGGGACAAAGGATGGTGTGCAATTCCGCCTCGAGCAGGTCCATGGCCGCGAGGGGAAGAAGACGATGCGCGTCGTTTGTTCAGGTCTTGACCACGCACTCGATCCGGTGACTTTCTCACCGGCTGGCCGCCGCGGAACCGGAGAGGCCATCGACGGTCTTCCTCAGTTTTCTCGCTACGTGCGGGTCGAAGGCTCGATGAGTACCGCGACAAGCTATCTCGATTGGACAACCAGAAAGCGGTTGTTGGTTGTGGCAAGACGCTGGATGACCGTCAGACTTGGGCCCGACGGATGCGTTGTAGAAGCTAGGGGCGCCCTCTTTTACACCGAAGAATTACAGGAACTCGTGCGGCTCGCGGTCGGCATAGCGGCAGCGGTAGACGAGCAGAATCCGGACGAACGGCAGCGACTACTCGCGATCGCGTTGAGCGACTCGAATTCGAGCCTGCGCCGCTACGCCCTTCACCTAGCCCAGGCCCAGAATCCAACCAACCCGCTCCTTCGTAAGGTCGCAGGCGAATTGGCGAGCAGTCCGGATCCAACAATCGCCTTGAAGGCGGCGGAGCTGCTGGGCGACGAGGGCGTTGAGGTAATCGCCCACCTCTTCGCGACCGATCCTCCAGTCTATCTTCAGCTCGAAGCGCTCGAGGCCGTAGATCACTTGAACAACGACGCTTCTGTGGTTCGCCTACTCTCCGGCGCTCTGAGGTCGCAGCGGGCGGCTGTTCGGATCGCTGCTCTCGAAATCGGGACCAATCGCAAAACCACCGATCTGACCGCCCAGGTAATCGATAGGATTGGGACCAGCGGAGTGAAGGAACGCGATAGTATCGCTCGGTTTCTCGCGGCAACCGCCACTCCAGGAACAGAGGACGCGATGCTCTTCCTCTTGAGTTGGCCCTCCCGCCGTCTCTTGAAAATACTGATCCCGGCTTTCAAAAAGACCGGCACCGGACGGGCTCTCAATCGGTTGGTCGAACTCCAGTCCCGGGTTGGTCGAACTTGGGACGTTGAAGATATCTTGGCAGACGGGATTGCAACACTCCGAGGTCGCTGCAGTGCCACTGAGGGCGGTGAACTGTCGCTGGCCGACGACGGTGCAGCGGCGGGAGCGCTGACGATGACGTCCCAGGCGGGAGCCCTGACACTTTCCGGAACCGTAGGGGCTTCGACCGACGAGTCGAGTGTGAACGAGTCGGCCGTGATCGTTGAAGCCACCCCTGTTTCGATCGTTTCGCCGCGCCCCCTAAACCCTGTGCGGTTTCCTGAGTTCCTTCTCAGGTTTTCGTCTAGGGTCATCGCCGCTGCGGGGCGCATTTTGACCTACGGTATGCTCGTGGTTGCGGCGATTATCGTAGTGTGCGTAGTTCTCGTGTTCTTCACCGCCGTATTCTAGCCGCAACGATCCCCCCACGCTGCACAGTCTCCGACAAAGAGCTTGAGTCTTCACCTCGAACCAAGCAATATCGGCCCGATTCTGGAGTGGTTTTGAAGCGATCCTACTACATCGTGGTCGAGGGGCCGATTGGCGTCGGAAAGACGACGCTGGTCGACCGTCTGGCGACCCGCCTCCAGTCTCGGACTGTTTACGAGGAGTTCGAGGAAAACCCGTTTCTGGCGGACTTCTATAGCGATCGAAATCGCTACGCCTTTCAGACCGAGATGTTCTTCCTTCTCAGCCGATTTCGACAGCAGGAGCGCTTTGCGCAGGCAGACTTGTTCGAGAGCTACACCATCAGCGACTATCTCTGGGAGAAGAGCTGGCTCTTTGCCCGCGAGAACCTAGTCGCGGACGAATTCGCGCTCTTTGACCACGTCTTCCAGATCTGTTCACGACACATCCCTCGGCCCGACTTAGTGATATACCTTCACGCGCCCCTGGAAGTGATCATGGGACGAATCGAGCGCCGCGATCGAGAGTATGAGCGGGGAATGGACCAGAAATACATGGAGGACTTGTGCCGCATGTATGACAGTTTTTTTCGCTCCTACAACGCGACGCCCGTCGTCAGTGTCGACACGACTGACCTCAACTTTGCCACCGGGGATGAGGCGCTCGATTTGATCGTCAAAGTGCTTCACGAACGTCCCTCCAAGCGCGTTTTCCTGCCGGAGCCACCCCAAATGGGTCTGTTTGACTGAAACAGAGCCGATCGACCAGGTTGCAATTGACAGCCTCGCCCTCAGCAACTAAGTGAGCCTCGAACCCGATTAGAGGAGCGTAAAATGGCAAGCCGTTTTCAATTGAGTTGTGTCTGTGTGACCGTGTGCTTCGTCCTGAGTGCATGCGGTAGTTCGACACCAACGATCTATGCCACACCGGAAATCCCTGTATCGACCCAGGAAGCGCCAGTGAGTCCATTGTCCGACCTGAATCTAACCGCGCGCAGTGGGGCGGTGACTGACGTGCTGCACGGAGTCGAAGTCTCTGACCCATACCGCGCTCTCGAAGAAGACTCTGAAGCCACCTGGGCCTGGATCGATGCCCAAAACGAGTGGACATCGCAGTATCTCCGCAGAAATGACGACGACGCTCGCTCTGCTCGGATCGAGACCCTTCTCTCTATCGGGTATGTAACGGGTCCCCTGGTTGGGGGCAGTCGGGTGTTCTACCTCAAACGTGACGGAGACGCAGAGCAGCCCTCCCTCCTTGTTCTCGACCAAGGCACCGCTGAACAACGCGCATTGCTGGAGCCCGTCAATCTGGGAGAGAAAACGGCCATCGACTGGTTCTTTCCATCTCCGAGCGGCCGCTACCTCGCCTACGGTCTGTCACGGAATGGCGACGAACGCTCGACTCTGTACGTCATGGATGTCGACTCCGGGGAGCGCCTGGCTGACGAGATTCCTCATACGAAATGGGCTGCCCTTTCCTGGCTTCACGATGAGAGCGGTTTCTACTACACACGCTATCCCACTGAAGGCGAAGCGGACTACGACGCAGAAGCGGAGGACACCTACAACCGGCACCTCTTTTTTCACGAATTGGGCACATCTCCGGATGCTGATCCCCTCGTCTTCAGGTCGCCTGAACGCACGGCTCATCTATGGCCCCACCTAGCAGACGACGACAGCCAACTGCTCATTGGAAACTGGCGAAGTTGGAGTGAAACGGACATTTGGGTCATCCAGCGCGATGGCGCCGGCGAGGTGACTCCAGTGGTGGTTGACGAGGACTATGTGCTCTTCGGTTCGATCCGAGACGACATATTCTACGCTTTCTCGAATCAGGACCACTCGGGAGGGCGGATTATGTCGGTGCCCGTTGCCACGATCACCGATCTCGCTAGCTGGCAGGAGTTTATTCCAGAGGGAGAGGGGTCAATCGAGGACATGGGACTTACCGAGAACTACATGGTGCTCTCGACCATCGAGGACATCACATCGAAACTGCGGTTCTACAATCTGTCCGACGGTGCGCTTGCAGGAGAGGTCGAGTTGCCGATGCGAGGCTCTGTGAGTACCATCGCCGCCCACTCATTGAGCGACAATATTGTTTTCACGTTTGGCTCGTTTTTCCATCCTCCAACGGTCTTCGAGTACTCCATCAGCGATGGGACACTCGTTCGGGTGGATTCTGCTACTGCTGATATCGATGTCTCAGAATACGAACTCGACCAAGTCAGTGTGACCTCGGAGGACGGTACAGAGGTCAACGTCTACCTCGTCCACAGAGCCGATATGGTTCCCGATGGCAACCAACCGGTGCTCTTGGGTGGCTATGGTGGCTTCAGCGTGCCGATGATGCCCAACTTCCAGCGAAACGTGTTGTACTGGCTAGAGCAGGGCGGAGTCTACGCCAGCGCGAATATTCGCGGTGGGGGCGAACACGGTGAGGCGTGGCACGCAGACGGCATGCTCGAGAACAAACACCACGTGTTCGAAGACTTCGAGGCGGTTATCCGCTGGCTCTCTGACAGTGGATTGTCGAACCCGGATCGCATCGCAATAATCGGCGGTTCCAACGGGGGGCTGCTCATGGGCGCCATGTTGGCGCGCTGCCCGGAGGCCTTCCGTGCTGCGGTGAGTTCGGTTGGACTCTACGATATGGTGCGTTTCACGGAGTTTCCGCCCGCTGAAATCTGGATGGGCGAGTACGGCGATCCGAGCGAGGCTGAGGCGTTTAGCTACCTGTATGCCTACTCCCCCTACCACAACATCACCGAGGGAGCGGCTCTGCCGGCGGCACTTGTCGAGACCGCCGACCAGGATTCCCGAGTCTCTTGGCAGCACTCGACAAAGTTCGTTGCTCGGCTCCAAGAGGCGACCAGCTCTCCTAATCCACTCCTGTTCTACATGAGTCGTGACGAAGGGCACGGCGCCGGATCGGACCGTAGCGACGTCGTTGACCGGTACATTCGCTATTATACCTTCATCGAGACTGAGCTAGGCGTTCGCTGAGCGCTTGGCGGCTCGGTTGAAGGCGACTGCGACCGGTACCGTACCGATCAACATGACTAGGCCGTAGACCATCACTGTGAGGATGGTCTCATCCTCCCGAAACCAACTGTTTGCGAGCAGTAGAGACAGTGCGATGTTTCGCACGCCACTCATTAGTCCGAGTGCGGTCCGCCTGTCCATCGGTCCGACAGGAAGTACGATCCCGATCGCGACACAGACCAAAACGCACACCAGCATAGCTCCTGCGGGTCCCAGACCGAGCTGGAGCGTCAGCTCCCAGCGGGTCGCGCACACGCCGATGAAGAGAACGCCGAACAAGACGTTTGTCAGTATCTTCAAGACGCGAAGGGCCTTGTCAGCGAAGTGAGGCCGTCGTTCGCGAAGCCCGATGCCCACAAATAGTGGGATGATGAGGTAAAACAGGATCGTCCGCACCATCGCGGGCGCTTCGGAGAAGCCCACACCGTGGCTGCCGCCTACCGCGACAATCATGAAGGTCGGCGTGGCAATGGTGTTTACCAAGGTCATTACGAGCAACAGCGACGCCGCGTAGGCGAGGTCCCCTCCAGCCCTGTGGGTCAACATTGCCCCAACCGGTCCACCGGGCGCTGACGCACACAATAGGAACCCAACTGCGGCCGCCTCTGACAGCGAGAAAAGGCCAGAAAGCCCGAGAGCCAGTAGCGGAACCAGTAAATGGTTCAACCCCATCCCATAGAAGAGCGGTTTCGGGTGCTTGAACACGTCCCGAAGGCGCGCGGTCGTGAGGTCGACGCCCACCGATAGCATGATCGTGATAGCAAACACCGCGACCACGATGTCTTGAACTTGCTCCATTCGCGGCTAGGTCCTGGGAATGAGGCGGGCGATACTTCCCATCACTCCAAGCCACTTCAACAGGCCGCGATGGATGAACGGTTTCCCAGACGTCATGAGGCAGGCGCTGATGTCGCGATCTGGATCCGCGTACACGACCACGTTTGTGAAGCCGACATGCCCGAACGCCTTCGGCGTTCCACTACCATAGATGCTGTAGCGCTCCCCGCCCAACATGAAGCCCATTCCGTAGCGAACTGGAAGCATCAGGGTCAAGTCGTACTCGAGGTAGGTCTGGTCAGCCACCGCTCTTCGAACGGTTCGCGGATTGAAGATCTGGACGCCGTCCAGGCTTCCACCGTTTAGCAACATCTGAAAAAACCGGCAGGCTTCGTTGGCGGTCGAAATGATGTTCCCGGAGGGGATAATCGTCGTGAGGAACTGCTGCTCGTTAGAAAGGGCGGTTGCCTCTGCCGGCCCAACTCCCAAGGCGCGCTTAATCAGCCACGATGCTGGAGGAAAGGCAGGTGGCCCCGTAAACGCGTTCTCCGCCACGAGCGGGATTTCGTCCTCGGCCACACCGTAGGAGAGGTGCTTGAAGCCCAGCGGCTCCAAGATCTCTTCGCGTAACACCGTCCGGATGTCTTTGCCAGTAACTCGCCTAACGACCTCGCCGATCACAAAACCACCCGTCAGGGCGTGATAGGCCAGCCGCCTGCCGGGAGCAGCGACCGGCTTGGCCTCGCAGAGCAACTCGACCATCCGGGGCCAGTCTGACAACAAGTTGATGTCGACGTGCTTCTGAGGAACCGAGGGGATCCCCGCACGATGTGTAAGGACGTGTTTAAGCGTAATCCACTGCTTTCCGTTCGCTCCGAACTCTGGAATGTACTCGGCCACAGGGTCGTCGAGATGAAGCAATCGACGCTCGTCCAGCAGATGGACGACCATCGCTGTGATCGCTTTGGAGGCGGAAAAGAGATTGAACAGGGATTCGGGTGTTGCCTGGACGGGATTAGCTTGTGAAGATCGGTTGGGAGCGTTCCCAGTGATGTGTCCGATGGCGCCGTCCAGGAAGACTTTGCCGTGCCGGCGAATGCACATTCCCATCGCCGGGTACAACCGCGTCTCGTAGAGTGTCTCGACCGAAGACCAAATCTCGGACACGATCGACTCACTCAGGCCGACTTCGCCCGGAGGAACCTCGCCATCGCTGTTTCTTTGGCTGACCTCTTTGACGGGGTATCGCCGGATCTTTTTCTCGAGTCGGTTTCGGACGCGTGGTCTCATCGAGCCCATTATTGGGGCGAACCGGTCCAGGCGCAATCGCTTCGTTGGCACGAATCGCCGATTACGAGGGTTTCTTGGGCCTAGGAGCCTGTCGCGCATAGCGCTCCAGGCTCCGCCATTGGCTTTTAGC
>CAZDBH010000192.1:0-14860 GCA_964503485.1 uncultured Bradymonadales bacterium
AAGCTAACGGCTGGAGTCCGGGGCGTTATACGCGACGGGCTCCTAGTTGTGGCTCCCCAGGAAATCTACTCGATACAGAGAGACGAAAATGCCGTGATCGCCCCAGCACAAGGGCTTGCCGGGGAAGATAGATCTGTTTTGGTGGTTGTTTTATCGGCTTACAGCGTTCTCAGCACGTGTTTCGGCCCACTTAACAGGTCGCTGACGAACTGGGTGCTCGATGACCTCAATTGCGGTTCGTTTTTGGATCGCGGGCTCCAATCCATGGCTCAGGGGGGCCAATGGGTTTTCGGCGCGGACCGCGGAGACGCGTTCAGGCTCTCCAGAGTGAGCGAACATGATGAACAAGAATTCTCGGCTGTGATAGCTTCCTCACATTCGCTTGCCCGTTTCGAGGGGTTTGACCGGAATTCAATCATGCTAATCGGAGATGGGACGAGGCCAGGCTCTGACGGAACCGAACTAGCTCTTACTACAGTCAACCGAAACGATTTCGGGATCGAATTGGGACCTATCTGGTCGGGCTACGAACTCGGTGACTCTGGGGCTACCCGCTTCATGTCCGGGACGGTTGGAGACGATGTCGTCGTGTTTACCAGCCATGAAGCCGCAGCCGGCGATTTGGTTCCGGCGTGCCTGCCGTTTAACAAACCGCTCCGGGAATGGGTAGGCTCCATTGCAGACGAGCCACGCACTGACGAACTCTCACCGAGCGAAAGCGACTTACTCGAGGACGCAATAGCAATTTTTCCGTGGGGGGACTTTGCGGGCTACGTATATCCTGGACCCTTAGATTCTACACGATTTCGTGCGCTCACCTGTGATGACGGCGACTAGCATCTACCCACGAGTCCGCTGTCGACCCCTTTCCCTATTCAAGTACAAAGTACGGTTGTCTCCAACGGAACTTGCTGATATGAATTGCGCCGCGGCAAGATCAAAACTTGAAAAACCGAGGTTCTAACGCACCTCCAGTTCGGAAGTAGCTCCATGAAAACGACCTTCATCGCCACGCTTTTGTTTGTTCTTTCGTTTGAGGTGCCAGCTCTCGCCGAGGAGTGGGACTACCTGCACAACGACGACCTGCCTTTCACCGAAGGCGATACCCAAGTCTATACCACCGGTGATTCGCTTGATAACGAGTGGTTCGGTGTCCGGTTGGAAAACGAAACTGACGCCGTTTGGAAGGCTACCGAAGTTCACTTCATTACCGCTGCCGCAGCCAACGCACAAGGCGGTGAGGCGGCTTGCGGCATCATGGGTGGCGGGGCGCCTCGCTCCACTCTACCGTTTGAGTTGATCGTCTGGGAGGAAGTGGAAGGGGATGTCGGTGGTTTCGGCATGGAGCCAGGCGAGCCCCTTTTTCAATTCTCTTCGGAGGGCGAAGGGTCAGACGCCGCGGTCAATCACATCACGCGAGTCCCGTTCGGCGGGGAGCTGGAAATCGATCCGGGAGATGCCGTTCGCATCGGACTTCGTTTCCGAGGTGGCGCAAGTATCTGTACAGGCCAGCTCGTCCAAGATGACAACAAGACTTTGGGGGCTCATCGGAACTTCCTGAGAGGCACTATGCTGGGTTGTGTTGCAACTTTCGGTGAAATCATGTGCGCCGAGTTTGAAGCCCTTGGCCTAGGTGGAATGTTCGGCGAGTGCGAAGACGAGACCTACCGCTGGCGCCCTTTCAACGAGCCCTGCGAAAACTCAACCGGCGTTCCCGGCATCGGCGCCACGGGTGATCTCGCTATCCGACTCGCTCGACCAGCTGGGGGCACGACCACGCCGAGCGACAACGGCGGACCGGCTGATACGGGCACACCCGACACCGGTACCCCAGACGCAGGCACTCCCGACTCTGACACCGCGGTTGCCGCCGAGTTGACGATCACCCGAGTCAGCCCGTCGATGGGCCCAGCGAACCTCGATATCAGCCTTCAGATCTTCGGTACCGGCTTCGCCGACGGCACCACCGTCCGAATCGGGCCCGCTTCTCTCGAAGAAGTGCTCGTGATCGACGACACTGAGATGACTGCCACGCTTCGCGGCGATTCGCTCGAGCTTGGTACCTATGATGTCATCGCAGCCCTGGGCGCCGAGGAGTACACGTTCAGCAGTGGTTACCAGGTGACGGACGCCGAGTTCGAAGCGCCCGGTATTCAGACAATCAACCCGAACAGCGCAGACCAGGGCGCCGACGTCGTGGTCACTATCACAGGGGCCAACTTCCAAGATGACCTCGAAGTGCTTTTTGGTGGCCGTTCAGGAACCAGCATCTCGGTGAACGACGACGGCGACATCATTACGGTCTCAGTACCCACCACACTGCAGGCCGGCGTTTACGACGTCGAAGTCGAAAACCCGGACGGACAGTCGGACGTGATTCGCGGTGGCTGGCAAGTGCTGGCTCTCGATACCTCGACGCCCGATTCGGGCTGCTGCGCGGTTGCTGCCAGCGACCGAACCCCGCAAAGTGCCGCTCTCTTCGTACTGTGCGTGATCGGAATGGCGATGATTCGCCGCAGGTTCTAGTCGATTCCCATCTCCCCCGACTCTTCCCCATCCTGACTCAGCCTGCTAGATCGCAATGCAGGAGGTGCTCGTGAAAGGTAAAGTATGCATTGTGACCGGTTCGAATACCGGCATTGGAAAAGAGACGGCCCGTGAGTTGGCTCGCCAGGGCGCACACGTGGTCATGGCCTGCCGAACCAAGGCCAAGGCCGAAGCCGCCATGGCTGAAATTCGAGGCGACGTCGGCGACTGTACCCTGTCCTTCCACCAACTCGACTTGGGGTCGCTGGCAAAAGTCAAAGAGTCTGCTGAGGCTTATCTCGCCACCGGTCAGGCAATTGACGTCCTGGTCAACAACGCGGGATTAGCGGGTCAGCGCGGTGTGACCGTAGATGGGTGGGAAACGCATTTTGGTGTGAACCATCTTGGACCGTTCCTGTGGACGTCGCTGTTGCTCGATCGAATCAAGGAGTCCGCACCCGCCCGCATCGTCAACGTGGCCAGCAAAGCCCACTATGACGCAAAAAAACTCGACTGGGACTGCCTTCAGGCCAAGACCAAGTCAGCAATCTCGCTTCGCGAGTACTCGGTGAGCAAGCTTGCTAACGTCCTGTTCTCTAAAAAACTCGCCGAGTATCTCGAGGGTACGGGCGTGACGACGTACAGTCTGCATCCTGGGGTCATCGCCTCGGATATATGGCGGAAGATTCCCAACCCATTTCGCTGGCTGATCACTCGGAAAATGAAGGACAACGCACAGGGGGCTGTCGCCAGTCTACGCTGTGCGACCGATCCGGCCCTCGCCAACGAATCCGGTCGATATTACGACGACGACGGATCTGAGAAGAAGCCGTCAAAACTCGCTCGAGACGCCGACCTCGCGGAAAAACTGTGGGCGTTCTCTGAAAAGGCGGTGGCTGCGTACTTATAGCCCGGGAGATGTTCGGACCCGCCTACAGAGGCGACACCCCAAGCTCGGCTTCGACCACACGGAAGCCGGCCTCCAATATCGACTCTACAACAGTCCGCTCCTGTTCAGATTGACACGCGACAACCACCAGGCCGTCACCGCCTGCGCCTGAAGGCTTGCAAGTGGCAGCAAGCGGTTCGATTGCTCGCGAGAGGCTTCGGACCGAGTGCGGTACGATTTCTACCCCAATGGCCTCGCCGAGGCGTTCTTCTGCAAGCGCGAAGTCCCGAATTCCCGCGATGACTTGTGACGCGCCGCCCTTCTGGCAGCTGGCATCGAGTTCCCTCGAGATTCCTTCGAGCTCAGCTAGGATCGACTCGGTGGCGGGACCGGCTCTGCGCAAGGCCTCGATTACCGACGGCGTTTTTGGGGCGGTGGAACCGGCGACCAACAGAATTCTCAACTCAGGGGGCAGATCGATGACTCTCGAAACGAGTCCGGCTTCGGTGCGCTCGATGGCACGAGTGCCGCCCAAACAAGCGCTGAGTACATCGTAACCGCTTCCGAGACCGCCCTGAAACAGCCTGTGTGCGGCTACGGCCAGGTCGACTACCCGCTCTCCGGAGCCGAGCAATACACTCGTCACCGCCGCGGTTGTTGCCGCGCTCGAGCCGAGCCCGACAGGCGAATGTTCACTCGACGCCAACGCGCTGGAGTCGACAGAGAGGGTTCCAGAAGAAGCCAGGGACTCTCCCGCCTGATTCAGGGTTTGAACCACTGCGCAGATGGCGTCACCGCGCGGCTGCGCGTCGAGCAGCTCGGGTAGTGAGGTGACACGCGTGGGGTAAAGCGAACTCTCTATGGACCAACCTTCCGAGTCGCTCTGTGTCCACGTCGCATCTACGTAGCGCCCGACGGCTGTGACCGCAGCGGGTCCTCCCCGTAGGGCGATAAACTCGCCCCACAAGAACGCTTTGCCCGGCGCGCGAAAACGGGTCACGAGGTTCGGCTCACCGACGGGACTCCGCCGACGCGAGTCACGCGAAGCTCGCAGCCCAGTTCACCGAGAGCCGGCAGAACAACGGGGCCGTCTTCCGGTTGGTAGAAGACCACCACATTCGGACCCGCGTCGATCGTGAAGAAGCACTTGGCTCCCGCATCCCGCAGCCCACGGACCAGATGAATCGCGGCCATGGTGGTTCGGTTCCAATAGACGATTGGTGGATTGGCAGCCAAGGTTGTGGCGTGCATGGCCATGCAATTCCGCTCAGAGGTCTCAGCGAGCCGAAGAAAGTCCTTGTTCAGAACGGCCTCTCGGATGTCCTGGAAGTCACGGCGACTGCTTTCGACCCAACCAGCGTAGTAGGGAGAGGTCGTCCGGCAGCGCTCCATTGCGACCCGGGATGATACGGACTTTTCTGCTCCGCTGGCCAGCACGATCGCCACGTCGAGAGGCAGATGGTCAGCGGTGGCCACCCGACTTGCTCCCAGTTCCGATTGCTCACCCGCCAGAATCTGCACGTACCCATCGAGCACGCTTCGAGCCGCCGAGCCGGAACCGATCCGAGCGATGACCGATAGCTCACTCGAGGTCTTGTCCAGCCCGAGAGCGGCGCAACCAGCCATCGAAAGGGCAGCAAATGCCGAGGCCGAGCTGGCGAGCCCAGCAGAGCGGGGGAAATTCGTGCGGCTCGTGACTGCGGCTCGGTGTTCGACCCTTGTCTCACGGCGAAGCATGTCGAAGAACGACGTCAGGCGAGTCACTTCCTTGTCGAGTGCCGATACACCATCAATCACCAGGCTGTCGCGAGGAACCGACGCATCGAACACCACGTCGACCTCCGTCCACAGGTCCTCGATACTAGCCGACAGACTGGCGACAGCCGGTACATTGCGTTCGGTAGATGCTTTTCCCCAATATTTAGCCAGCGCGATGTTGACGTGCGCGCGCGCCGAAGCCTGCATTGTGGTGCCAGATTCCGCCATGGATGGCCCTCCAAAAGGTGTTCGCGGGTTATGCGGACGCCAGTTCTTTGTCAAGGGATCAATCGGCAGGGGTTGGGGGTTAGGGTTAGTGGGGAAGTGGTTAGCGGTGGGGGACTGTAGTCAGTCGGAGCAGGGCGTGCGACTTAGAAACTCGAGGTCGAAACCGGCGGTTTGGCGGAGTAAGAAAGAGATGCACTCGTTTTGGTCGAGTTCGAAGCTGAGCGACAACGGTTCGACCGAGAACGACGCTTGGTGTACCTGGATGGTGAGGTCGATAACCCCGGGAACGACTACCCATTCTGCCGCTTGATTGCACCCATACTCGTCGGTGCGCAAGCCGTTGATCCTGCCGTAAAACGAGGCACGCTCGGTACAAACCGAGGCGACGCTGATCGTCGCCGTTGGGCCTTCAAGGGGGGGCATGTGGCGCATACTAGCACACGAGCAGACCAGGAGAGCGACGGTTAGCGCCGCGGCCAGGCCAAGCCAAGCTGCAAATTCCCCCGAGAATTTGGTCCTAGGCTCGAACATACTTCGATGTGTACCCAATCATTGAGCGTCTTCCAAATCAAAAACGATCAGGTGAATCTCCTTGTTCAAACGTCCAAAGAGAACCACCGAAACTCTGTCCCAAGTAGTGAACACACGAGTGGTATCAATTTCGTCCACGCCCAAGTCGGCTGCCTCTACGTGTGCGACCGCCAGACCGCTCCCGTCAAAGGCGCTCAGGCGTTTTCTTCCCTCCTCTGAAATCACGACCAGATCAGAGGCGAGGACCACAACATCGAACGGATAGTAGAGCAGACCCTGATCCGATCGGTTGGCGGCGTCATCGGTGGATCCTATCCGGCGCATCGGATTGCCCGCCCCATCGATGACCCAAACGCTGTGGGTGTCCGTGGGGTCGGCCAAATAGGTGTGACTACCGACATTGTCGACGCCATGGGGTCCGGGAAAGGGGCGACTTCGGAAGATCGCATCGTAGTCGTGGAGCAGTGTCCCGGCGGCATCGTAGCGTCGCAGGATGTTTTGGGGGGCACCGACTGACACGCGCCCATCCGCACTCTGCCTGCCGCAGCTGAAGGGAGCGATCTTGAGTTGAAACAGCACTCGACCGTTGTCTCTGACGCCCACTAGTTTGCTACGGTTGGCATCGGTCCAGGCGAAGAAGGTTCGCAGCTTCTGCTCAAAAGCGAACACGGTCGCCTGTGGTGCCAGTCCGTTCAGGATACTGCGGGTGACCGCGCCATCGCCAGCTACGAAGTAGCCTGGTTTTACGCCTTTTGCCCGCTCCTCTCCGTAGACGACGAATGGCAACGTGACGAGTCCCAGCGAGCCATCGAGCGGGCAGAAACAGGGCTGTGATAAGCTGGTTTTGTCGGGAACGTATCGTCCCAGGTTGACGAGTTGCGTGGTGCGAGGTCGAAGAGACATCGCGCTAGACCTTGTCTGCTTCGCCGTCTTGATCTGTACCGACGGCGTCTGCGATGTTGTTGAAACCCGCCCGCGTCAGCCGGTCCAGAAGACCGCGATTCACGTCTCGAATCAGTGTGGGTCCCCCATAGATCAGTCCAGTGTAGACCTGAACTAAACTGGCGCCGGCGCGAATCAGCCGCCATGCTTGCTCGGGCCCGTCAACTCCTCCGACACCAACTATGGGCAGATCCGGTCCCAGCAGCTTCCTGAGTTTGCCGATCATCACCGGCGCCCGTTCCCGTAGCGGGAGGCCCGATAGGCCGCCGTTCCCAATTCGCTCGAGTTCGGCTTTACTGGTGTTGAGGCCTTCTCGGCTGATGGTTGTATTGACCGCGATGATGCCGTCCACGCTCTCGCTTTTGACTACATCGCAGATATCGTTCAGGTCTTCGTCACTCAGGTCGGGGGCGATTTTTACCAGCATTGGCGGGGGCTCGACCTCCTGCTCTGCGGCCAACTCATGGAGATAGCGTCGAAGATTCCCGAGCAAGGCTCGCAACATACTGCCACCCTGAAGATCGCGCAGGTCGGGTGTGTTGGGCGAGCTGACGTTGACAACAACATAGTCGCCAAACGACCAAAGGCGTTGCAGTCCGGCTCGGTAGTCGTCGATTGCGCCTTCGTTAGAAACGATCTTCGTGCGCCCAATATTGACACCGAGAGTGCAGGTTGGGTGCTTGGCAGCAAGCCGTTCGGCGACGAGCTCCGAGCCTTCGTTGTTGAATCCCATTCGATTGATCAAGGCGGCGTCGGCTTTGAGTCGAAACATGCGCGGCTTTGGATTGCCTCCCTGCGCCTGAGCTGTCACCGTTCCGATCTCGACGAAGCCGAATCCCAGCGCTGCGATCTCATTGTAGAACTCGGCGTTCTTGTCGAAGCCGGGTGCCAGGCCCACTGGATTTGGGAATCGCACGCCCCAGATGGTCTGCTCGAGTTTCGGCGACTCCACTCGGTGGCGTCGCTCGAACCAACGTCGCAGGAACCCGATACCCATGGCCCAGCGAAACAGCCGTGTGACCACGTGGTGGGCGCGCTCTGGACTCAACAAGAAGAATAGTGGGCGAAGAATTCGATACATACATTCGGCGGAGTATCTCGGGTGGCGCTGAAATGCAAGCGGTTGGGTTGTGCGATCCGATCGGCCGAAAACGGCGGCGTGAGCAGGGCGGCGAGGGAAATCTCACATGAAGGAGCCCCTGACTCGGGTGTTTGTTTCCGCAAACCGAAGTCCAATGTATCCTATAAGGTGGAATGAGTGATGAGAGTGAAAAGGACCCAGGAATAACCACCGTTGGTTTGGTTACTGCCGCCGTAAAAGGTGGTCTCAAGGCCGTGAGCAGTGCTCGAGAGGTCTGGAAGTCCACCGGTGCGCAGAAGATCCGGGGTAGTGTGAAGACGGTTGTCGGCGGGCTGGCCGGCGTCTCTCGCTTCGTGCGCACAAACACACTCCGAGGTTTGCTCGGCGGCGAGATCATCCTCAAGGAGAGTGACCTCAATCGCTGGCTTCGACGAGTGGAACCACCTGAAGCAGTCAGTAACCTGGCGTTGCGCTGTCGTCCCAGCCGCCTCGTGCTCAGCTTACAATTCGAGCGGCGCGTTCTAGGGGTCAGGATCATCAAGACGAGCGTCGATCTACCCTTTGAGATCGAGTCGATTTCACTCGACGCCGAGGGCGGCTCAGTCGTTCTTCGGCTCGACGAGGAGTCGCGTACTCCGGCCCGAGGGTTTCTTCGACCGATCATCCTGCGTCTTCTATCGCGGGCCGCTGCCGATCTAATGGACGACGACCCACTGGAAGAGTTGGACGACTACTCTGATCTGATCGATCGTGATGGGGATTTCTTCACAGTCCATATCGGGGACTATCCACCCTTTGTGGAACTGATGAACCGCCAGTTGAGGCTGCCGGGCGGACGTAGCCTCGTGCCCTTCAAAGCGTTCGCGATCTACGATGCCCAAGTGGAAGAGGGGCAACTCGTGATTCGAGTTCGCTACGACCGAGATCGCCTGACGGAACATTCCCACCCGGAACTCGAGCTCGACGACGACGACGGCACCGTCGAGGTCACCATTCTCAAACTAAACTCAGACGACGAGTCCGAACACTAGGATTGAGTCGTTCTTTCGACTAAACGTCGGGGGGTGGTTCGGGGCCAGTCCAGCGCAAGCTGGGATCTCCCGCACTGTGTGGGTGGGCCTGTTCGCGGATCAGGAGTTCCTGCTGGTCTTGGAATTCGTCATCGAACAGATATCGCTCGATTCGTTGAATACCCATCTCCGTTTCCTCGACCCAGACTGAATCGGCGCGCATTCGATCGGACATGGCGAGATTGTCTTCGTAGACGGACATGGCCCTTTCGATGAGTGGCCGCAGATAGTCCCGAAGCTCGGTAAAATAGACCTCCAACGTCATTGCGTCGAAGTCGTGTGGAACCTCGCACGCGAGAATGTCGAGGTAGAAGTCTTCGTAGATTTGGCCAATCATGAAACCGGCAGCGGGCGACCAGTAGGGATGACCGGCCCGCACAGCCTCCACGTATGAGACACGTGCCTGCTCCAGCAGTTGACCCTTGTCGACGAGAGCTTGGCGAATGTTGTCCTCGGGCAACGTCAGCTTTATCTGCAAGAAAAGATCATGATAGGTGCGTCCCAGACCGAAATGGGCCTGCACGAGGATCGGATGAAACTCCGCTAGAGGCTGATTTGCCGGGTTTTCGTCAGCCGGGTGCATCTCAGCTTGTCGATTGATGCGAATGGCCTCGCGGTAGTGCTGCTCTGCGGGTGCGTAGTCCCTTGTCTCGAGGGCGGCGTTGGCCCAGCGGACGTGCCCTTCCATCCGGTCGAACAAGGTGAGGCGAGCCCGTCGCAGTACCCGCTCCATTAGCGGGACGACTTCCTCATACTGACCGAGCTGAGAATGGGCTTCTGCCCACCGAAAGAGCGCGTCGGTTGCATCGCTGGTCGCCGGCCAGTTCTCCACGACTTCTTGGTACATCGACGCCGCGTGCTCCCAGTCGTCGAGTCCCTCAAAACACAGACCCATATTATACGAGACGGTCCTCATATAACTGATATCGGGAAAGTACTCGCGCAACAGGAGGTAGCGTCGGAGAGCCGCTTCGTGCTCGCCCGCCCGAAGATGTTCGCCCGCCTGGGTAAACAGCTCCACTGCGTCTCCAAAGATGATCTCGTCTTCTTCAGAAAGCGAGATCACCATTGGATCGAGGTCGATGTTGGTGGTCGCCGTGTTTGCACCGCAACCGACGAAAAAACTACCGAGCAAAAATGCAATCGGCAGTGTTCCAAAATACAGATGACGAGTGTTAAGTTTCATATCGTTAATACGCGCTGCCTGCTGAAAAGGGTTTGTTTGAAGCAACTTGCTTATCCCAACACCTATTGTAGACAGCGGCTTTTGGGTGCAGGTTTCGAAAAAAATGTTCTGACGTTGCTGCACTCGATTAGGTTAGTAACAGTGGGTATCGACGTCAACTCGTGAACAGCGAGAGTCCGAGGGGCTCGGAACGCAAGTAGGCCAACCGCATGTCCAACACCAAACGAAAAAAGAAGACCGGAAAGCGATCGCGACGACGCAATGTAGACGAGAAGAAGGGATCTATGCTCTCGATGCGAGCCGGGTTCAAAAACGTCGTCGGAACGGGTGAGAAGAAAAAGAAGCCGGCGAGTCCAGGCTCCAACTTCATTACCGTGATGCTATTCGTCGCAGTAGTGGCTCTGATCATTTGGACGCTGGCGCGCACCTGATCTCGAGTCACTCTCACGACACAGCGAACACGAGAAAGACATCACACATATGACAAACTGGCGAGAGCAGACCATAGCCGCAATCGATGTCGAGACGACCGGCTTCGACCGCGAGAGAGACCGAGTGATCGAGGTGGGCATCGTGGAGATGCGCAACGGCGAGGTACTGAATCGCTACGGTCAGCTGGTCAATCCGGGGATTCCAATTCCCAAGGCGGTCCGGCAGCTCACGGGGATCCAGCAGTCCGATGTTGACGATCAGCCACCATTTTCATCGATCGCCGAAAAAGTTCGGTCGCTCTTGGAAGGTCGCATTGTCGTTGCCTACAACCTGAGTTTCGACCGTCAGTTCATCGAAACGGAATTGGGTCGCTGCAATCTCGAATGGCCTGCTGGCCCGACATTGGATCCGTTGGTTTTCGCACGGGCGCTGCTGCCGTGGCTGAACAAGAAACGGCTAGGTGACGTCGCGAATGCGCTCGGCGTGGATCTTCGAGAAGCCCACCGGGCGCGCGACGACGCGGAGGCAGCCGGCGAGATTCTGTATGCGTTTGGCGATCGCCTTCCCGCAGGACTCGACGAACTCCTCACCCTTCAGACCCAGTGGGAGCGCCAACAGGACCAGACTCACGCTATCCGCCGCGGTCGCGTTCTGAACCTCGGGCTCAGCGGATCGGAAGGTGGGATATCACTTGGGCCAGCCTACATCTACGGCGACGAGGTCGATCCCTATCGCGCCCTGCTCAGGGCGCTGCCCGATGCCCGCACAAAGGCCGACACGACGGCATAGCGATCGGGAACGGCCATCAGCCGCTGCGAGATTCTATCTCCAATTTATAGAAGAGCCGGTCTTGGTCGACCGGAGGGAAGAAGTCGAACTCACTCAGGTCGGATGTTGAGTGCCTCGATGGAGTCGAGCACGCTCTTCATGACGTCTGAATGGAGGTCGTAGGAGTCGCCCGGGATGTAAATCGTTGCCATGACTGGCTCGCCGGGCAGGTTGATCGCTTGCGAGATGAAGTAGATTGGCACCTCGTCGCCGCGAAGCAAGGCATCTCCCTCGACTCGGTAGCCGGGAAAACCGTTGACCGGGCTGGCGTCAGTGCGATCCGGCACGATGTTGACCTGCTCGAAGGAGACTCGGTCGTTCAGTGAGGCGAAGTTCGTATCGGCAAGCTGCACAGACTGTGTATTGGCCATGACCATCTCGAGACCGTCAGGACCTGTCAGGGTCACAGAATCCGAGCCTTGCGCACTGGCAGCATACTGCCACTGTGGCGGCATATTGAACTGAAGGTTGAAGCGTTCGCTGACAAACTTACCGTCGCGGACACCCTCGAAGGCCTCTTCCGTAGGCTCGGGCTCCGATTCCTCAGTGTTGGCTTCGTTGCTCTCCTCTTCGCCTTCGCCTTCGCTTTCCGAAGCGGACTCTTCGCCCTCGGCGTTCTCGTTTGTTGTTTCTTCACCCTTGCTGCATCCTGCAGCCACTACGAGAAGAAGTGCGGCGATAAGAGAAAGTAGCTTGTGCATTGCGTTCCTTGGCGTTGTGAACCTGGCTCTCCCAGCTTCATGTCCAGAGGGCGAGATTAAGTAACATCGCGCAGAGAAAGGCCGTTTTCGCGTAGAAAACCATCCAAGCCCTTCTTGGTTACCGTTCGCAACGCGCGGGTCGACAGCCGAACGCGAACCATTCTCTTTTGAGAATCCAGCCAAATTCGTTTGGACTGAATGTTAGGGTTCTGAACTTTCTTGGTCTTATTGTGAGCGTGCGAGACGTTGTTAGCAACGTTGCGCCGCTTTCCAGTTAGTTTGCAAGTACGAGACATTTGAAACTCCTAATGGGGCGTGCACGATTTGCAGACCCTCCGAATACGCCGGAGCCTTGTAGATTATCAAGCTCGCGGTGTCAATGTTGGAAATGGGTATTTAGTGGGGAGCGGCTCGTGACGGGGGAACCGAGCGACCGTTGTTCTCGAGGTGCCCACTAACAAAAAAGGGCCAACCCCCCCGGGTTGGCCCTCTTTGTTCCGGAGACTCGGCGTCAAACGTTGCCCGGACGCCTGGTTTTCGTTACCAGTCTATTTGTTTTCACCACTCCGAGTCTCCGAACCTTAACCGTTAGTTAGTCTCGTCAAGAACGAGTTGGGTTGTGTATAAGCAAACTGCCTGCCAATTCTTGTCGGTCCAGGAAAAAGGTCTTTGTTGTCTTAATTATGTTAGCAATTATAAGTTGTTATGAATTGTTTTAACGTTCGCTCAGGTCATGTCACTTTTCTAACACGGGCCTGATTTTGCATATAAGTCTCGAAAAACTGGCGGTGAAGATCTTGGAGTCTTGGTTCTCTCGGATCGAACTGTCTGTTAGTCTAGACGGTGAACAACGTATGCGAACAAACGAAGTGGTGCGTGGATGACTTCGTCCACTGACAACAGAACCCGACCGACGGGCATCTTTTCCATGGGTGAGACCGTGTCGGGTCGGTTCCTGATCAAACGCCTGCTCGGTGAAGGGGGAATGGGCAAGGTCTATCTCGCCGAGCAACTACCGATGGGTCGAAAAGTAGCGTTAAAGGTGCTTCGGCCCGACTTGAGCTCAGACGAAGCTGCAGTCAAACGGTTCTTTCGAGAGGCGCTGGCGGTTAGCCGGCTTCAACATCCCAACACTGTTACTCTTTTTGATTATGGCGAGTCAGAGAAGGGGGATCTGTTCATCGCGATGGAGTACCTCGAGGGGATGAGCCTGAAGGATCTGCTCGCGGTCACGCCTAAGCCGTCTGCGAACCGGGTCCTCGGCATCATCGCTCAGGTCGCCCTTTCACTGGCGGAAGCACACCGCAAAGAGATCGTGCACCGGGACCTCAAGCCCGACAACATCATCCTGTCTGATATCGACGGCCAACCGGATTTCGTGAAAGTCATCGACTTCGGAATCGCTCATCTCACTGCGGCAAGTGGCGACAGCCGAATCACACAGGCCGGTTTTGTTTGCGGCACTCCGGAATACATGAGCCCGGAACAGGCTCGGGGCGACTCCCTGGACGGCCGATCTGACCTATACTCGCTGGGCATTATCTTCTTCGAAATGCTCGAAGGATATCTCCCATTCGTAGGAGAGACGCCTCTTGCGACGGTTTTGAAACACCAGACCGACGAGGCCCCGGCCCTGTCGCCAACTCATTCACAGGCTGTACGAGAGTTGTGCAGAAGGTTGGTGGCAAAAGAACCGGAGGACCGCCCACAGAGCGCCGAGCATCTGCTCAGAGAGCTCAAGGACCTGGCCCCGCCCGGATCGCCTCTCAGCGGTTTGGTGTTGGCAACGAGCGTTAAGCTAAAGAGCAAGGGCACCGTGCAGGCGAAAGCGAGGGGGGCTTCTCCGAATACTGAGGAGCTCTTCGAGACGCTCGCCGACGACCCGCTGCTACCCAAGAAGAACAGATTGGGTGGCGTTGTCGTTGGCATCATCGTTCTTCTGGCCCTCGTTGCCATCGCGCTTACCATCAACAACGCCGATGAGTCGGATCCGGCCGTCCAACCAGAGACGGCTGACGCGAATGGGTTAGACACGTCTGAATCCGCAGAGACTCGAGTGGCCACTGCGCCGGCTTCAGTGAGCGTGCGATTTGCCTCCACTCCCGACTATGCACAGCTCTACATCGACAATAGGAACATTGGCCTGACGCCTTTGCCTGTCGATCTGGAACTCGATCAGAATGTGGAGGTGATTATTCAGAGGGAGGGGTTCGAGGCGTTCACCCAGACAATCGAAGTCTCGCCCGATCTGGACGGAACCACCGTGCAGGTAGACCTGGTGAGGCTGCAGAGTCACCTAAGTGTCTCGAGCGATCCGGTAGGAGCCAGTGTTGTCTCAGTGGAGAGTGGTGAGGTTCTGGGCACCACACCGTTAGAACTCGATGTCGAGCGCTCAGCTCAGCCGATCGAAGTCGAACTCCGGCTTCATCGGTACCGTTCGGCCCAGAGAGTGATCATTCCTTCAGACCGCGAAGTCGCCGTGCATGTCGAACTGGAACGGGAGCGGACCCGTACGCCAAATCCGCCCGCCGATCCGCCGGTCGAGGACAATAACGACGACTCCAGTCCATTCGGACAGACAGTCGACTAGTCACTGGGCGACTTGATGACGGCTGCGAAGCGCTCCGAATCGAGGACTAGGAGCCTGTCGCGCATAGCGCTCCAGGCTCCGCCATTGGCTTTTAGCGA
>CAZDBH010000193.1:0-14834 GCA_964503485.1 uncultured Bradymonadales bacterium
CGCTAAAAGCCAATGGCGGAGCCTGGAGCGCTATGCGCGACAGGCTCCTAGACCGTCTCTTTTCGAGAGATTCGGCTTCGAATCGTATTTCAGGTCTTACACGTTCTGTCCGCTTTCACCGCTAATCGGGAGGAGAGGAAAGATTGTGCGAGATTTACAGAATTTTACTGCCCAGTTTCCGCTGCCACGAACTATGAGTAGGGGCAAAGGGGGCGCAGACTCACTGATGGATGGAGTTTGTGCCATGTTCGCGACGATTCGAGGAGCCTGCCTGTTTCTTTGTCTTCTGTGCGCCGGATGCATGGAGCTCATTCCAGAGACTGAGCCTACTGCTGAATCTGTCGGCGGGAAGACTGATATATTCACGCGCAACTCGAAGGAGGACCCCTCAGAGGCCGACCGTTTCATCCAGGTCCTCGCCTACGTGATGGGCGACAACTTCCAAGACAACGAAGATACCGAACCCCTGCCATTTCGCCACCTGCCGCCGGCTGTCATCGACGCCGCCAACCAGCGAGCCGACGAGTTGGCCCGCTTCAACGCGACAATCTACCCCGACGCCTGGGTGATTTTCGACGGTCCACAAGCCGTGGGTTATGCCGTCGAGGTCTACTACTGGAACGACAACGTCGATACCGACGCCGGCAACACCTTCTACTTCAACTTGGATGCCGAACTGGTGGTTGAAGTCGAGTGGTGGGAATAGGGGCCGAAGCGGCACCGATTGACAGTCGCCCTTAGATGGTGTCGATTACGCCAATCAAGCGGCACAGCAAGGGTGGCTCTTGGCGAGCTCGGCGCGACAATTCAGTCTGCTTCTGTTCCTCGTGCTACTCGCGTGCAGCGACGAAGGTGGGGAAAGCGGCGCGAACGCCCCAACCGATGATGCCGTCGCTTTGGCCCTCTCCGACGCGCCGGACCCTGACCTAGACCGCGCGGACGACCCGCGCCTAGACAGAGAACAACCGCCAGACTCGGTTTCCGGTGACATCAACACCGATCCCGAGGGACATCTCGAGGTCGATGGGGAATCCGACCAGGGGACCTCCGACAGCACTGAAGTCGATACGGCCGTTGCTGACACGAGGGAAGCCGACACTGACGTCACCGCTGATCTCGATGTCGACGCAACTGGCGACCGGCTCGACATCACCACAGACCCCGATGCGATCGCCGATGCCGACCCCGATGCGGACCCTCGACTCGGCGTTCCCTTCGGCCTCTGGGGGCTGAACGGGTACCACTCGGTGTCAGGACTGGGGGACGTCGCCGAACGATTGAACCTCACAGTCTTCCAAGCTGCTTCCGCGAATCCGACCTGGACGGTCGGTACATTCCTGCCGATGGCCCGAGAGGCAGGCGTCTCGGTGACCCTGAGAATGTCCGGCGGGCACTCGGCATACACAACAGATTCGAACTTCGATATCGACAAATGGAAGGCGCAAATCGCTCCCTGGAAGGATTCAGGAATCACGGAGTTCATCGACGACGGGACGATCATCGGCCACATGATTTTGGACGACATCGGCAACTGGAGCTACGACCACGGCGGCATCGACCCGACTGGTGACGAACTCGACGAGATGGCCCGCTACAGCAAAGAAATCATGCCTGGACTGATGACCTTTGTGCGACAGCGAGCCACCCGCGTGCCGGCTCCCACACCTGGCCAGTACGCCCATTTGGACGCCTGTGTGAACCAATACCGAGTCCTGGAAGGAGACGTGACCGAGTACGCCACCGCGCAGCGCGAAGCCGCGTTGACCCTCAATCTCGGCATCATCAATGGGCTGAATCTGTGCGACGGCGGTGATGGCAGCTCGGAACAGCAGGGCTGGAGAGGAACCGGTTTCTGGGCGATGAGCGCCGACGAAATCACTACATACGGTGATGCCTTGCTCGTGGATGGCCTCGGTATGTTCCTCAGTTGGGAATATGACGCGGAAGAGGTCTGGCCAGATGGGACCGTTGGCGCCAACTACTTCAATTCCAACGAGATTCAGGCCGCGCTAGCGGCGCTGGGCGAGCGAGTCGCCGCTCGGCCATTTGTGGAGCTACTGAAGCCCTGAGACCAGCAATCCGACGCGCCGAGACCAACTACTGAGGAACGCAGATGGGCGTGGTCTCACTCCAGGTTCCGTCGGGCATGCAGATTCTCGTGGGAACGCCTTGCACCTTCCAGCCAATCGCGCAGCGGGCGGTGCAGTTGTAACCCATCGTCAAGCCACTGCACCACCAGCGACCGCCCGGGCTGGGCGTGTCGGGAATCGGTCCGCAATTGACAGGTTGGCAAGTCGGGGTGCTGCCGCTCCACTGGCCGTTGGCCTGACAGGTTCGGGATGTGTTGCCGTGCAGCTCGTAGCCGTTTTGGCACGTGTAGGTTGCTGTCGAACCACAGGTACGAGGCGATGGGTTCTGAACCGAGCCGAAGGTGATTCCAGACAGCGCCTGGCACGAACCGGTGCATTCGGGTGCGTCGCAAGTCGGCGCGCTACCAGACCAGCTTCCGTTGGATTGGCAAGTTCGGGTCGAGGATCCATTAAGCTCGTACCCCGACTGACACGAGTAGCTCGCCGTCCCGCCGTAGTTGGTATCTGGTGTAGAGACACTGCCGTTGCTGGGGCTCGAGAGACCGCCGCAGCTGACCGGCACGCAGATTGGCGCAGTGCTCGACCAGTTTCCGTTGGCTTGGCAGGTGCGAGTGGCCGAGCCGCTTCGCGTGTAGCCGGACTGACAGCCATAGCTCGCCGTGGAACCATAGCCTGTGCTCGGGGCGCTGACCCAGCCGTTACTGGGATTCGAGAGCCCACCACAGCTGACCGGCACGCAGACTGGCGCACTGCTCGACCAGCTTCCGCTGGCCTGACAGGTGCGAGTGGCTGAGCCGTTTCGAGTATAGCCAGAGGCGCAACTGTAGGTCGCGGTATCGCCGAAGGTCGTACTCGGGGCGCTGACCGACCCGTTGGTTGGGCTCGAGAGACCGCCACAGTCTACAATCGAACAGGTGGGGGCCAGTGCCGACCAGCTTCCGTCTGCTTGGCAAGTGCGAGTGGCGGCGCCGTCGCGGGAATACCCTGTGTCACACCAGTACGAAGCGACGCCCAGATACGTGGTGTCTGGAACGGTGACGCCTCCGTTCTGCGGTCCGTTTAGCGACCCGCAGCTCACGGTGTTGACCGTCATCGACACCGTTGCGACATTGGAGTAGCTGGTGCCGTCGTAGGCTCCGAAGGTGAACTCGTCTGAACCAGTGAAGGTGCCTGACGGCGAGTAGACCGCCAGAGGTAATGCGCCTGCCAACGTTCCGTGTTGGGGCCAATCCACAATCGAAAAGGTGAGCGAATCGCCCTCCGCATCGGAGCCCGTCAGCGTGAAGACAATATCGTCGCCCTCGTTCACAGCGCCCGATTGACTATGGGCAATCGGCGCGTCGTTTTGCGCGGTCACCGAGACCGTTACCATTGCATCTTCTGAGTACGCTTCGCCATCGAACACTCGAAAAGTGAAGCTGTCGGCGCCGTGGTAGTCGGCGTTCGGCATATACGAGACGTGGGGAAGCGTCCCGCTCACACTTCCGCTCGTAGGCCCGCTGACCATGCTGAACGAAAGTGGGTCGCTGTCTGGATCCGATCCGGTCAGCGTGATTGATGCAAGCGTGTCTTCGGCAACCTCCACAGACTGCGGGTTGGCGCTCGGAGCCTGGTTCGAGTTTACGACCGTCAGATCGACAACGGCGGAATCGAACAGAACCCCGTCACTCACCCAGAAGACGAAAGAGTCAGCGCCCACGAAGTCCTCATCGGGCGAATACACCAGCGAAGGGGGCGTACCACTCAATGAACCGTGGCTCGGATCCGATTCGACCGTGAAGGAGAGTGTCGTCCCTGGATCGCGATCTGAGCCACCGAGTGTGATAGCTAGGTCGCTGTTCTCGAGCACGACCAGCGACTGGGGCTCAGCCTCCGGAGCGTCGTTGGCCGGGGTCACGGTTATCAGGGTCGGGGTCAACATTACGCCGCCACCCTCGCTGTCGGACACCGTCACGCGGAACCAGTCGCGCGCGGTCTCGCTGTCGTCGTGCTCGTAGCTGATCGCGCCGGAATTGATGTCAGCCTGGGTGAACGTTCCTCCGGCGGACACGGTCGAGGAGTTTCGCATCAGAAGGCCCTGCAGGGGAGCACTCACCACCTCGTACACCAACGCGCCTGCATCGCCTGAGTCGGGATCGGCCACGGCCAGATTGTGGCTTCCAAACACACCGCTCCCGCCTTCCTCAACGGTTAGGCCAGAGTTGAGAACGACAGCAGGGTCTGTGTTCACCGGGCATCGATCGGGATTGTACTGATGGACGCATCGCCCATAGCACGCCCTATTTTCGGATTCGTAGGACGCAGGATCGGCTCCACCGTCGACGTAGATGTCCAACGTACACGGGTCACCATCATCGCACCCGCTCGGCGTTCGGGGGCAAGCGTCTGGGTGGACACCAGTCCCATCACAATTCTCATTGTCTTCTAGGATGTTGTTTCCACAGGTGTTCTGGCAGTCGCTGTCACTGAACTGGTCGCAGGTGCAGGGACACACGCCGTCGCCGCCGATACAGGCGTGTACCGCCTCGGACGGACATACGTCACAGACGTCACCCAGTAGGTCACCATCACTGTCCTGCTGATCGCTGTTCGGCGCCTCCGGGCACAGGTCCACATCGCCGCACACACCGTCGTGGTCGATGTCGTTCTGTGAGTCGTTGGGACACGGGTCTGACGGGTCCGGGATACCGTCGCCGTCCATATCGAAGCTGCTCACCATGATTGGCGGCGATTCGCACACCGCTTCGACGAGTCCGTCACAATCGGCGCTGGTCCAGTCGCCATCAGTCGAGTCGATGGCACAGCGGTCACCCGTTTGAGGCTCACCCGCCCGCCAGTTTCGGTAGACCACCGCCGAGCTGCTCGCCGACCAAGTCCAAGAAGCCCTCTCACTCGAGGCACCGGTCCAGAAGCGTGCGCCATTCGTGAAGGCGTCCAACCACCGATCTTCGCTCTCGTCGTCCACGACCACCAGGTCGTAACCGACGCTTCGACAAGCCGCCAGATGGTTAGACCACGTGTCCAACGTTCTCAGATGGATGTACCCGTGTCCCCGCCATGTCGAGACGGGGAACGAGACGCCGCAGCTCGGCCCCTCGTCGATGTTTCCGTCGCAGTCGTCGTCGCCGGAATTGCATGCTTCCGGGTGTCGGCCACAGGGTCCGCCACAATCCTGACCCGCCTCCAGCCCGTTTTGAGCCTGGTCGGAGCATGAAAACTCGCAACTGTCGCCGTGAAATCCCGGTTCACACTGGCAACGACCGTCGCCGAGTCGCCCGTCTGAACACTCACCGACGCCCGGACCTCCACAATCGCTCGCGCATGGCAGGCAGTGTAGCCCGTAGTCGCCCTCGCCACACGGGGTGCCACACCTGTCAGTGGCGGGATCGCACCATCCTTCGGCGCAATCGCTGTGGTTTCGACAGACATCACCTATCGAACCCTCTCCACATCCGTTGTTCGAGACACCGTCACAGTCATCGTCTGTCGGAGTCGAACAATCTTCAGTGGCCAATTCGAGAATTCGCCCGCGGAATGTGAAGTCGGAACGTGACCCGAGTTTGAACTGCCACTGAATCGTCTGCTCACCGCGCTCGACCAAAGGGACGTGGACCCACATGCCGATACTAGCTCGCGGCGCGTCTGGGTCCGAGCCAAAGTCGGAATCCTCGGCGCTACCTCCCGTGAGCCGGGAATGTGCGTACTGGCTGGTCAAGCCCGAGTGGAACTGAATCTCAGCCACCGTCGTTCCGATCGGTCGAGTCAGGAAGTTGGTCAGAGTGACGTTGGCGCAAAAAACGCCCAGCGTCTCGTAGGTGTCCGTTTGACCCATCAGGCCCGTCGACAGATCGCCCGCCGGCCTCGCGGCTCGGCAATCGCTGGCCGAGTCGAACACACTGCCCGGCTCGCTCATTAGTTGGACCGTGCCGGCCGGGTTCTCATCCTTATCGCCGTCTTTGCCGACGGTCAGCTCACACCACAGCGGTTGCTCAGCCGTTGCGTAGCCAGTCTCGGCTGTAATCTCCACTCCATTCGCGTCGACCTCCCAAACCTCGAAGATGGCTCGCTCGGGATCGGCGTAACCCTCGAAGTAGCTGTGTACGTACAGGTTCCCCTCAACCTCGGCTTCGAGTTCATGTGGCTCACTCGACAGGTCAACGTCTGACCAAGCGTCGGTTGCCTCTGAATCGGGTGCCACCTCACAGCCGACGATGCAGGCGGCGGTCAGCAGCAGAACGCTACAAAGCAACCAGTTTCTTGAATTGGAAGACCGCTGGACGCGGACTCGACGACGAACATCCTCAGTAATCAAAATCATTTTCACCAAGTCATTCAATAAGCGGCGCCAGGTCAAACCGGCGACAAATCACATTAATTTCAATCGAGAGCATGGAACTGACCGATCAGTCGAAAAAAGAAACTGACGTGTCAGTCATGTTGAAAAGGTAGAGATCTGAATCCGCCCAGTCAAGCGCATTTCGAAAAAAGTGCGATAATTACACACAATGTGTTCCACGAGTGGGGTTTGCCCAGAAGGAGCCCTCCCAACCCCATAGCCTCGCGTCTCTGCGTTGAAGTGCCCCGCTTTGGAGTTTGGATGGGCCTTTAGGCGATCAAGGTAGCGGCTCAGAGTGCCAAGCCACCGCCCGAGTGGGGATTTGAATGAAGCCGAGGAAGCCTGGCCCGGTGGGAGCGTTGGCGCCGACTACTTCAATTCCAGTGAGATTCAGGCAGCGCTAGCGGCGCTGGGCGAGCGAGTCGCCGCTCGGCCATTTGTGGAGCTACTGAAGCCGTGAGCCGGGGCTATCAGTTGGAAAGGTAGCGTCCCATCCGGAGACTCGTGTTCTTAGCCCCCTTGAGAAACAGTGCGTCCAAATTCGTCTCGCTCAACTCGTAGCGCAGCGGCTGGACCGTCGACTCCCAGCCGATCTGGTTGAGTCGCCCGTTGAGGACCTCTGTTTGAGTGAGAATCTGATCTGCTTCTCGAAGTGCCTCGGGCTCCCCTTGGCGCCCCGACAGCCTCTTGGCTGTCTCGAACGCTCTCTGACTGAGCTGACGAACCTCATGGCCCGCAAGGAGTACTCGAAGCACGTTGATTCTGTCCATTGGGGGCCGATCGACACCTGTTGAGTCCAGTTCGGACCGATAGCGCTCGACGGCCGTGCTGGGATGCTCTGTTTTGGATGCCAGGTCGGCCCAGATCGAACACAGAGATTCGAGGATGCCAGCTGCCTCATCGTGCAGGTCACCGGTCATGCCCGCCAGCCATCGCTCGCTCAGTTCGCCCTGAAGTTGGGTCGAGAGTTCTTTTACCGTGCCTTCGACCACCATCATCACCCCCTCCCGCGGTCGAGCATTCCACTTGCGCCGGCGAGGTCGTTGCTGTTCATTGCGGTCACGAAGCCCACGAAGTCTGGTGAGACAGCGGCAATGTACCAGGCGCCGATGTAGCTCTGGACATCGCCCGTGAAATAGGCACCGTAGATGTAATCCTTGTTGAGTCCCATCGCGACCAACCGATCGATAATAGCCACTTCTGCCGCATAGGAGCCGGCTGAGTTCATCTTGACGTCTTGCTCAGCACAGACTTGGTTAGTAATCCATTGAGTAATGCCCTCGTCGAAGGCGCCCCCAACCGTGGCCCACGTCCTCCACAGCGGGGGGACGTAGCAGTGCAGCATTTCGTGGATAATTGTGTCGTTACCCGAGTACTTGGCGTCGCCGTTGATGTAGCTCACACCATTGACTGCGGTGCCCTGTATTGTACCGTTCTTCGCTTCGAATTCCTCGAGGTTGAATCCTGGATTCGCGTCCTCGACGACTTTCGTGAATTCGGCCTGGGACAGAACCTGGACTGGCACCTCTGTAATCGGAACCCAGCTTCCGAACATCTCCTGGAGCGCCTTGTGGGCGATCCCGGCATCGAGTGGCTCCTTCGGCTCTTCTTTCCCCCAGGGCCATTCGAATCCGAACAGGAAGGGGGTGACCGGTTCCGCTGACTCCGTCGTGTCGCCCGTCTCAGAGCTTGTACCGGACTCCTCGAACTGAACGGCTGGTGCCCCATCGACCAGGTTGAACTGCAGGGGCATCTCCGGTTGAAGAGCAGCGACCTGCTCAGCGTAAGGGAGCCCCGCAACCTGCTGTTCGAACTGAACACTCTGCTCCGGCCGCGCGATATCCGCACTCCGAGCGTGTGCATCAGGCGTTTTTTCGTTGCTCCGGTCCACGAGGCCTCAATGTCGAGATGTTGAGAAAGTAAGGACTAGTTGTAGCCCGTGCAAGAGGTGTCTTGATTTGCTTCCAGGCACAACAGGGCGAGAAACCAAAAAGTAGAGCAAGGGGCGGGTCTATCGAGGAAATCGCTTTCCTCAGAGTGCCAAGCCACCGCCCGAGTTTGGTGTGATGGAGCCCTGAAGGATTTGGAACATCTGCTTGCCTACTGCGTTGCCAACGGTGGGCTTGAAACTGTGTTTGGTCAACCAAGGCTTCTGGTCGGCCACTCCGCTACCCGGTTCGAGGCCCGCCGCGACCAATGCGAGGTGCCAAGCGCAGGTCGAGACTGCTGCTTTGGTCATCTTCTTCTCGTCGACGGGTTTGAGAATGACGTTCCAGGTGCGCTTGATGTAGTCCCAGCGTTTGACCACGATGTTGTAGTAGTGCTTGACGAGAATCCACTTAGCCAGGGTCGAACGGTTTACTTTGTCGATGAGTTCGGGGTTCTGGCCCTTCCACTTCGACAACACGAATTCTTTCTTGTTGTCGTGTCCGCCCTTCATCAGGAACAGATCGATTTGTCTCCGGAAGATACTGAGTGGCGGTGATGTGGCCAACCAGTCCTTCACGATATCCTGCCACCCCTTGACAGAAGTAAGCGCGCTGACGTCTGAAGGCAGTTGCTTTATGAGCCACGGTCCGGCTGGTTTTCGCAGCGAAATGTACTCTCCGCGGCTTTGCATCACGTGGTCTTTGATTGCTTTGGCGGCGTCTAGGATTCCGTTGGTGGCGAAGACGGCGTGCCGGGCGCGCAACATCCGGTAGGTTGCACCGCCGACCAGTTTCGAGTCGGTTTCGTTGATCACCACGCCGCGCGGGTCCGCCTTAGGTGCTGGAACGGGTATTCCCATCATCAGCTTCTCGATCACTGAACGTTGTCGATCCGGCGATTTCTGAGCCTTCTTGACGTCGTCTGGCAGGCCTGATTTGTCATCCCCCTTGAACTGGACGCCTCGCTCACCGCCCAACGGCGTTGATTCGAGCAGGTTCTGCGCCGATCGACCCGCCACGACGGCGTCAGCGACGGCATCGGCATGCTTTTCGAGAGCTGGCCCGCGCCCACCGCCGGGGCCGGCGCCCAGCCTGCACTGAACGATGTGGGCCGCTTCATGGGCGGCAGTGTGGAGGTCCGGCCTGCCCGAGAAGACGGCCAGACCGTCTGCAGCCATCCCCTTCAACCCACTTTCTTGCAGGACGGAGGAATCAACCTGGCTCTCGGCGGACGTAACATCGTGCTCTCCGAAAGCTGCTTGAATCTGGTCAATATGTGGGAAGTCGCTCGCAGCGCTCGGTTCAACCCCGAGACTGGCAAGCTCCTGGGCCTGTAGCTGACTCGAGTCGGGCTTGACCCCCTCAGGGCTGACCCCTCGGTTTTGGTCGGCCCGGCTCTGCGAATCGGGCAGTTTTCTATCTCGATGAAACAGGGCGACCCCCAACCTCCACGATAGGACTGGTTAACAAATTAGGTCCGCGGCCGGTCGAGTGCAAGGCCACGCGCTGTTGAATTCGGAAACAGAGAAAGTGACCGATCCGAGTTTGGGCAGACGAGAGGAAAACTGTCTCAGGAATCGGCCGGCCCAACGTCTCGGGGGCCGAGCACGCCGTCGATGGCGGAAGCCTCAACACCACAGGTCAGTGGACCGATCGCACCGGCCGAAAGCCGATTTTTCGGTCAAGCCGGTCGGGGAAGAACTGGCCACGCCTCGCTGAACGGCAGATGCGCGCTTCGTCGCCCCACGACCCACCGCGTGCGACCCTGAGGCGACTCGTACCCCCCAGCGGGTCTTCGAGGGGCTCGGTGGAGTAATAGTTGGACTGGTAGTGGTCCCAAACCCACTCCCAGACGTTCCCGTGCATATCGTGGAGGCCCCAGTCGCTGGCAGGTTTCAGTCCGACCTCGTGGGTGCCGCATACAGTGGCCCCGTCGTACCAGTCCGAGCAATCGACGCCAGCGTAGCTCACTCCCGAGTTACCCCCGTACCAACCAGCGGAATCCAAATTCTCGTCTACCGGAGACCGACCCACTTCGGTGATGACACCACTGTAAAACGCCGTCGTAGCCCCCGCCCGCGTCGCATACTCCCACTCCGCTTCCGTCGGCAGCCGATAACCCTCGCAGTCGTAGGGATCACCGGACGCTCCCGGATCGACGATTGAAACGTCTGAACAGTCGAGGCCCGTTCCGGCATCGGCTGGATCGCATCCCTCGACGGCGTAGCAGGGCTCGAGGTCCTCAGAGACCGATAGCGCATTCACGTAGGCAATGGCGTCCCACCAGGTCACGGTGTCGACCGGGCAATCGAGGCCGCATTCGTCGAAGTAGGACGGATTATTGTCGGGGAAGTGTGCCAGCCACTGCCGCTGAGTTAGCTCAGTCTCTGCCATGAAGAAACCGCGCGTCAGCGTCACTTCGTGAAGAGGGCCTTCTTCGGCGAACCGCCCCGATTCGGCCGCCCCGTCAGGGCACTCCACGCTGCCCCCTCCACCGGGTGAACCCATACACAGCGTTCCTGCCGGTATGTGGGCAAAACCCGATAGCGAACAGTGCTGGTTTGAGCAGGTTCCCGAAATGCAGTCGGTGCCTTCCTGGCACGCGTCCCCGAGGAGGCCTTCTCGACACACGGCGGCGGCGGTGCAAATCGGTGCGCTGGCCGGACACTCAATCGCGGCGGCACAGCTGTCTCCCTCGACTCGCTCCTGACACTGAGGTGGCGTACCTTTGCAGATGTCGTTGACCTCGGCACAATCGGTGTTCGCGTTGCAATAGTCTCCAATCGTGCCGTCCTGACACAGATCGTTCGCGCAGTAGAGCGACCCAGGACACTCCTCGCTTGTCGCGCAGGTCTCGCCCTTGGTGCGGTCACGGCAAACCGCGATGCCGCCAGCACACACATCGTCTACCTCGTCGCAGTCATCTGTCGTGTTGCAGCGGTCTCCGGTGCTGCCGTCGTAGCAGACTCCCTCAGGTATACAATATAAACCGGTCACGCACTGCCTAGTGAACTCACAGGGGTCGCCTTCACCCGGAGCTCGACAAAAGCCGTCGTCATCACAATACAGCCCATCCGGTTCACAGCTGGCGTCGCGGATGCAGGGCTCTCCCTGGCCTGATTGAGCGCAGGCACCGTCATTGCACACAGGCGCAACCCCGCGGTCGCAGTCCTCGGCGTCCATGCATACGTCGCCGATCCCGCCCGCCTGACAGACCCCTCGCCGAGAGCATCTCAGCCCTGCGTTGCATTCGTCATCTGCCAGACAGTCATGGCCCGCTTCGGCTGGTGGATGCGTCGTACACCTCGACCGCCAGCAGTCTGTCTCTCCACTCGGGCAATCCTCGGGCCGCGCGCACACGTAGCCGAGGCCTTCGGGCAACGGCTCACACTCACCCAGCAGGCACCGTTGATCACGCTCACAAACCGTGGTCTCAGACCAGCTGCCGCTCGTGGCGTCGTACGACTCGACTACCCGACTCACGCAACGGCGGTCCAGATCAGACGCATCACCGCCGACGTCGGAAGCCGTGTCGACGTCAGCCTGCTGTGAGTCGGTTGTCGCTGGATCGTTGGATTGGTCTTCGACGGTGTCGGTGGTAACCGTCACGTCCCCAGCTGAATTGTCGGGTACTGGCCAGTCAATGTCTGGACCGCAGCCGCCCACAATTAGACTAGTCCAGAGCAGGAGCGTGAGTGGGCCGTTCATGTTCGAGTGGGGTGTCATCCCCTTCACGCCTCCAGATGGGTTCGCAGCAGAAGGAACATCATGTTCGCGTCGGTCCTAATCAAAGTCAATGAGCGGTGAGTATACGATTCAATGGGAGACGGACTCACCGGGTGAGAACCTGTTGTGTGTCAGTTCGACGGCCATTAATCATGGGGCCTCTGCCCAGTCGAGTCAGACGGCGTCGACCCAGCCAGCGACACAGGCCAACGATTGAGCGTCCAGCTTTTAGCCTTGCCGAAGGGTTGATCTAGACCTTGCGGATACCCCACCTCAGACTTAAATTACCTGTGTTTGGAGTGAAACACCTGCGACGCACGTAGGCCGGCAGATTCCGCTGTAACTCGCGGATGATGCCTGGAGGGCGGTGAATGGACACTGCCGAAAAGGTCAAAACGGCACCGGCGACCACTGATGTTGGTAAGGCACCGGACTGCCAATCACTGGCCCGAAGCGAGTTCGTGCAGTTCGTCGGCGGTCTGCCCTATGACAGCCAGCTCCAGGCCATCAAGCCACAGCTGCCGGTACAACTCCCGAGCGAGCACGCTCGAGCAATCTGGGGTCTGAACGGCGGCGACACACCGGCCGGAACGCGCGCGAACACCTCTGGTGCAGCCGGCGATGTCGTTCAGAAGAAGGCCGTTCAGAAGGAAGACGCCGGCGAGGTCGAGTTCACGATCAACCTCTTCGGCATGAAGAAGAAGATCAAGGTCCCCGGAACCCAGAAGGGGAAGCTGGTTAAAAGCTTGTCCTCCCTCGGTGTGAACGTCCCCGGGATAAAAGGCGGCAAGGTCGAGCTCAGTTTTTCGGGCACGGGCGAATCGCTCAAGCTCAAGTACGGGAAGGTCACCGGAACGCTCGCCGCCGTAGGCGTCATCAAGAGTATCTCTGGCAAAACCGGCCCGCAGGTGTCCCTGAAGGTCACAGCGACCGGGAAGCAAGCCGGCAAGGTCGAAGGCACAATCAAGAAGGTTGTGGTGGAAGTACCCGGACTCGGTAAGGCAACCATCAATTCGCTGACAGTTACCTCCGCAGGGGTCAGCAAGGGAACCGCGACCTTTGCCGCCAAGAGCCTGACGCTTAAGGGTCTCAAAGTTAAAAAGAGCCAGCTCAAGCTACAGTATACCGGTGGTGCCAAGGGCGCCGTGAAGGTGACGGGGACTGCCACCGTATCGCTCGGAAAGCCGCTGCCGAAGGCGGAGTTCAAGGCGACGGTGACGGACGGTTCCCTCACGACCGCGACCATCAAGGGCACGACCGCCATCCCGGGGCTCAAGCCGGTCAAGTTCGCCGCCACCTACAGCAAAGGTGGAGAGATCGACGGTTCGGCAACCACGAGCGTCCCAGACGCACTGAAGGAATACCTCACCGGTACGGTCACTGTTGGCTACAAGAAAGGCTTCAACGTCGACGGCGATGTAAAGCTGACGGTACCGCGCCTCGCTCCAGTGAAGGTCAAGCTCTCGCTCAAAGCCGGTAAGCTGAATGGGGAGGCAACGCTCGCCGGGCTGGGCACAACGCTTCCCGGTGGCGTCGAGGTGAAGCTGAAGAAGGGCACAGCCAAGCTGAAAGGCGACAAGCTGAGCGGCGACGTGACGGGCACCGCCAAGGCGTTCAAAGGGAAGGCCACCGGCTCTGTGAAGCTCTCGTTGAAGCCCAAGAAAGGCGGCTCCGTCTTCTCGGGAACCGTGAAGCTCACCAAGGCCACCTTACCCGGTGTCACCCTCAAGAACGTCAAAATCAGCTGGGGCAAAGCGGTCACGGCTGCCGGCACAGCGGTGGTCAACCTGTCCGGCGGACGCGTCAAGGGCACCGTGACTTTTGCGTATAAGGGCGACAAGCTCAGCGCCACTGCAAAAGACGTCTCCATTAAGAAAATCCCGTTCCTGAAGGGGCTCAAGCTCACCGACTTTGCAATCGACGAAACGGGCGCCTTCTCAGGCACGGTCAGCACCGACGGAGATACCAGCCTTCAAATTGGCATGTTGAAGCTCACTCTGGGCGACAAGAGCGCTTTGAGCTTCACCAGCGAGGGCAAACTGGCTGGAACCGTAGCGGGCACTGTCGAGGCGGCGGGACTCTTGAGCGGGGCGTTCGACCTGACTCTATCCAAGGCCGGAGATATCTCGGGTACCGGGCATGTCGAGATCAACAAAGAGACTGCGACGTTCCCGAAGATTGGACTCAAGTTCGGCAAAGACGGGAACATCTCCCTGAGTCTCGACAAACCCTTCGATTTCTCATTCTTTGGCGGCAAACTCAGTGGCAAACTCGCCCCCAAGATGCCCAGCCCGGGCGTCTTTGAGTTCAAAGGCGAGAACGTGAAGTTGGGGCTGTGGGACGGCAAGGCCGTCACGGTCAAAAAGTTCTCCTTCGGCGCCAAGGGCTTCTCGGGCTCGGCGACCGTTCCGCTGCCCAATATCCCTGGTCTCGAGGGTGAGCACACAATCGATGTTGGGTGGGACAACGATGACGTGTTCGCAAAGAACTCGAAGCCCATTACGTTCAAGAACGAGACCTGGGGCCTGTCGGGCACCCTCTCGACCATCCAATACAGCACGAAGACTGGCCTGAAGCTCGATGGTTCCGGGACATTCACCCCGCCAGGTGGGATTGTGAAAGAGGCGACCTTCGATCTCTCGTACAGAGAGGACACCGGGCTCGCAGCTGGCGTTCGTCTAGAACTCGACGAAGAGAAGTTGAAACTGGGCGACGTCCAAATCACGGGCGCAGCAACGCTGCTGCTCCAAAACG
>CAZDBH010000194.1:0-11645 GCA_964503485.1 uncultured Bradymonadales bacterium
GACGGCTCGGTACTCATTGCCCCTGGTCCCAGGAAGTGCAGACCAGGGGCGATGAGTACCGAGCTGTCGGCGCCGCCTTCGGGACAGTAGAACCAACCTTCGAACTCTTCTCCGGTACGGCCCGTGATCACAACGGAGCGCCGAATGACCCCGTGCGGGCTAGCCTCGGAGTCGGCTCCGGGCTGAAGCCAGCGAGCAAGCCGCCACCAGGCGCGTAGCTTTCTCATCGGCTACCCGTGTGTTCGGTTGACGGGCATTCGGCGGCGGTCAGGTCTAGGAGCCGTTCGATCGTTCGATCGAGGTGAGCGCTGACTTGGGGGTGGGGCTGCGAGCCAGCGCAGTGGTTCGACAGCATCGAGTCTGGTGTGATTCCAATATCAGCTCGCGCGATGCGCTGTCCGAAAGCGCACAGGGCCTCAGTGATCGGGATATCCAGCCAAGCCCCGGCAAGCTCTACCACGAATGTCCCCGACTGCCCTGCTTCGACCACCGGCGGCCTTCGGTAAGAGTAGTCCAACCGCGTCGTGGCCGTGTGCAGTTCGCTTCGCTCCACTTCCTGGGACCGAACCGCAGCGAGTATCGCGAGCAGCATTCGAGCACTCTGCACCTCCCGATCAGCGGGCGCTGCGCTCGCAGCAGCCCGCAGTAGGTCGCCTGCGGAGGCAATGTCTCCGACCAACCACAGCGTGGCCAGGGCCCGCAAATAGTCTGACTTGTGCTCACCGGCAGCGCCCGAAACACCGTCCTGCCACCCGATTTGTGAGATTCTCGACACCGAGTCCATCGCCACATCGGTCAGTAGGCAGCGCTCCGCCGGCGTCGTTGCCGAATCGAAACCCTGCAGGACCGCGCTCAACCCGCGCCAGTAGAGTGCCTCCAGCAGTTCGTTCGCGGACAGGCTGTGGCGCGAGCGAAAAGTCAGGTACTCGAGCAGGTCCCGGGCCCGAACGAACTCACCAGCGTGACTCGCTGTCACAGCGGTCTCCAGGATCCGCCCTGGTGTGCTGCGGAAACGGACAGAGAGATTCGAGTTGCGCCAGCTCCATGGAGAACTGAAGACGAATCGCCCCTCCGGTTCGAAGACGCCGCCCCCAACGCATGCCTCCCGTTCGACAGTCAGGGTATCCGAATCCCATTCAGCCTCGAGGCAGTCAGGACCGACGACCTCGAGAGAGGTTCCGCTGCCTACGTTGTCAGCGAATGAGAACACGTACGGGTGTTCACGATTGAAATCACGCCCATGAAAGGGATCACAGCCAACGACGACATCTCTGGTTCCGCTGGCCTCGAGCTGGCAACCGTCCGGGAGGACCAGGTAAGCCAGTGGCGCCGGCTGCGAGCGGAAGTATGTGGCAGCCAAGAGAGGTGCGCTCAACGCGAAGGCCAGCCCCACAGCCAATGGCAGAACCCAGCTCAAGAGCCGAGGACGGGAGATTTTCAACGCGCCCTGGTTCGGCTCATGGATCGTGCGCTCCAGACGCACTTCCATGCACTTTTCGAAGTCTTCCTCCTTAGAGGGCCGGCACAGTAGAGCAGCTCGGTGGCGATTCAAGACGGCGGTGACCAGGCCCAACCCTCGATCAGCCTCTCGTCCATAAATTTGCTCGGGAGTGAGCATCTGCGGATTGCGATCGTGCACCTGGACGAGGATCGCCTCTTCGCCGGTATCCTCCAGAACTTCTTCCACCCGAATGAGGATGGTTGCCTCGGTTTCCGTGCTGGCTTTGGTCGCGTTCCGCACCAGATTGCGAACCACGAGATCGAGATCGCGTGGCAGAATGCGGGCAACCGCACCCGCAGGAATATCGGAAACAGAAATCGAACCCTCCCGGCCGGCTTCTTCCAAGCCGTGGACCGCTTGGAGATGGAGGCGCTCGCTCGTCAGCTCGCAGCGGAATACGCTCCTTCGCAGTTCGACGAGGTAGTCACGAAAGTCGCCGGCCAGCCATGCTGCGGCGGATTCGAGCCGTAGCCGCTCCCGCTGGGCCGGGGCGACTGGGTCGCCTTCACGCATCCATTCTTCGCCAACACGCTGGATCGTTCTAACGTGACCGATCGCGATAGTGAACGGCCGATCTCGGCGGAAGTTCACCAAGATACGGCCGGCTCCCCGTTGGATTCCTCTCAGGTAGCTGAACAGCTCCTCGACTAGGGTGGACTCGGTTTTGCCCAGGGTGTTCTTCAGGAGAGCCCAATCGTCCTTGCCCCAACGGTTTTTGGCGTACAGACTCCTCAAAACGGGGATCCGATGTTTGATCAATTCGTGCTCGATCGATGCCAGATCGCGGACGATTTGCTTCACGTCCGCTCCGAGGGGAGGGCGCCTGATGATCGACTCGACAACCCGTCCGCGGAAGTAGACAAACAGGACAAGGGCCAGGCAGAGGCAAAGTAGGCTGTAGCCGAAAAGGACCATTGAACCGCTCGAGGACACGCTAACAATGGACGGTAGCACACGGTTGGGTCGTGCTCCAGTTGGTCGCATACGGGCGGAAGGGACTTAGACAAACAACCGATCAACTGTTAGAAGAAACGCTCGTTCCAAGGAGTTTCGCGTGTCTGATAGACCCATCAATGTTCTGGTTGTTGACGATAGTGAGGACTACGTCGAGCTGTGCCACGACTTCCTTCGTCGCTATAACTATCTCACCAACTGTGACTACAGCCACCCCTGCTGGGAGTGCGAGAAACAACCGACCTGTACACTCAAGCACGCCCATGACTGGGCCGAAACCACAGAAATTCTGGGGCGCAACAAACAGGCCCCCGACGTCATCTTGTTGGACATCAACTTCGACATTGAAGTCGAGCGACTGCTGCCCGAGAAACAACGAACTGCAGCGGCGGAAGACGCCAGTCTGAAGAAGCGCCTCCGCACACGGCAGGGATTTCACATTCTGGAGGCCCTGAGAAAGGACTTCGGCACGATCCCCGTCGTCCTCATGACGGCTCAAAAGAATGTGGCCCTGACGGAGCCGACCCTGTTCGAGGAACTCAAGGAGCACCGCTTCACCGAGATGTTGGACGACGAGGGCGTCAACGCACAGGCTCTGGCAGCACGCATCGAATCACTGAGCCGTCGCCGGGAGAGCGGTGGATCCTCCGGCCAGTTCTTTTGGGGAAAGACCCCGGCCATGACTCGGCTGCGGCAGTGGCTCGAGATCTTCTCGCAGGGCGATCAGCCGATCCTGCTGTTGGGCGAAACAGGGACAGGCAAGAGCTACCTCGCCGAGCACGTTGTTCACTCGATCGCTCGGCCCGACGGCCCCTTCTGCGCACTCGACCTGGCTGCACTACCGGACAACTTGGTCGCTGCCGAGCTTTTCGGCACTGCTCGCGGTGCATTCAGTGACGCGGTCGACCGCCCGGGGCGCTTTGAGTACGCACACGGGGGCACCCTATTCCTCGACGAGATCGCGAACCTGTCTCTCGATACACAAAAGCGCTTGCTCGGCGTTCTGCAGGATCGACGTGTAACGCGATTGGGGGAAAACCGGTCACGACCCGTCGACGTCAAGCTCATTGTGGCGACCAACGAAGATCTCGAAGGGCTGGTGCGGAAAGGGAGCTTTCGGGCAGACCTTTACCAGCGCCTCAATCCGGCCGCGAAAGTGGAGATTCCACCGCTTCGCCAGCGGCTCGTGGACTTGCCCGAGCTGCTACAGGTCCTGACTTCCCGCCTTTTCGAGAGCAGCGGCAACCGACGACTGCTCGACAGCTATGCTCAGCTATTCGGCTTGCGCAAGGGCACGCCTGCCTCCGCATTGGTCGGCCGAAAAAAGGCCCCCAAGCGCCATACGGTCGGGTTCCGATTAGCGGGCGCTGCCGAACAAGCGATGCGCGGATCGAATTGGGCCGGCAACATGCGTCAGCTCGAGCTCGTATGGACCAACGCGGTCACATACCAACTCGTTGAGCAGATAGCGGTGGGGCGAGTTGGGGACAGTCCCGTGATCGGAATGGACCCCCAGTTGATTCAGGAGCTCATCCGAAGCTCCAGCGTGGCAGAAGATGGCAGCGCGGAAGTCTCGCAACACGAACCCGAACGTGTGGTCGTCGAGATCGAACCGGGTGCGTCGCTAAACGACGTAAGCCGACTCGTTGAAGCTCAGTATTTCGAGGAACTCTATGTTCGAGGCGGTGAGAGCTTCGACAGAATGGCGCTTCGACTGCTCAAAGGGGATCCGGTGAAGAACGCACGCAGGGTGCAGCTGCGCTTCAACAACCTCGGTTTGAGCACTCGCGCGTTACGCAAACGGCAGTAGGCCCGGCTACGGTCCGAATCAAACGACCGGCACAAGCCGACTTCGCACTCGAGAGAGGAGGTCTGATGGCCAATCCTGGCATGCAGAGTCAGCCAATTCCCACAGTGCTCATCGTCGAAGATGGCGACGAGTATTTGGAGTTCTTCGAACGCCACCTACTGGGATATCGACTATTACAGGCGCACCACTTCGCGGCAGCCCTCGACGCCCTTCGCCGTAACACCGTCGATGTGATCGTCCTGGATATTCGATTCGACAGAATTGCGAGGGAGGATCTCATCGGCGACGTTCTCGAAATCAGCCGAAAGCGATTCGGCCAGGACACCGATTTGGCTGAAGCTTGGCGCTATATGGAACAGAAGCAAGGGTTCCTAATCGCCAAGAAACTGCGAGATGACGGTCGCAAGGAGCCGTTTCTCATCATTGACGCCCTGCCTCAGCGTCAGATCGAGAATCTCAGGAAGCTCTATGGTGAGCTCGTCGTCGTCCAAGGTTTTGATCAAAAAGAGATTCACGCCGCGTTACTGAGTCTGCTCAGAACCTCATAAGTCCGGTGCCAACGCGTCCCTCGCCGCACGCAATGTCTTGCCCGGTGCTTTGATTCGGGTCTCGACCTCGCGGGAATCTGCTGCAAGTTGCTCGGGTGTCCAGTTCAGTAGCGCGCAGACTGCCTCACTCTGGGCGTCTAGCGTCGCAATCAATGACGAAATGCTGTCGTCACCCTGGAAAGGGGCCAGCTGCATCCGCCCTCGACCCCAAATATCCATGACGCCCTCAACTGAACGTGCCGAACGGCGGGTCTCCTCAAGGCCTCGGTGCAGGTGACGGGATACGTCCGCGGATGGCCGAGTCCAGTCGACGCTCAAGAGTCGCATCTCCATATATTTGATCCAGTCGTGAAGCAGTTCAGTCACGACTTCGGCGACAAGATCTTTGGTTTGCGATGGGAGATCGGCCAGACTCATGTGTACGCCCCTTGTTCCAGTCTCAATGAAACACAGCCAACCGGGGCCATCAAGAGCACAGCCAGCCAAGACCCAGGGAGCGGAATCGGGGCCAATGTCTAGGATAGAGCCGCGATTTGACTGATCTAAGGAAAGCCTAGAAGAAGCGCTCCCGCTGAAGCATAATCGCCCTGTGTCGGTTGATCGAAAAATGGAACAGGCAGGGTCGGACAGTGATCGCGAGGGAACAGCGGTCGATACGGTCCCAAACATCGAACTCGAAGAGGACGAGCACGCCGAAAGCGAGCATGAACGCGTCGAGTTTGATTGGCGGTCACTTGTAGCCGGCTTGAGATCGGACGCCGCACGTGCGGTCGAGGCGGAAGAACGAAGCCAGCTGCTCACGGTGGCAGGCGGACTGACCTGGCAACTGCTGGGGGATTTCACCGACGCACATCATCTTCTTGCAGAAGCTGTGGCGGCATCCTCGAACCTCTGGGGGCCCCACCGCGAACGGGTTTTGCTGCGACTGCGCAGTGGTGAGCCACTCGAAATCGTGTTCGCCGATCTGAGCAGCGCACTCGTTCCGGCCACCCAGAACGCACTGGTGGAAGCACGCGGCCACTCAGGCCTACTCAGCGCAGCGGTCGGCAGAGCGGAGGAGCCCGAAGCCGACCTATGGACCGAACTCGAAGACCTCGCTCGCCAGAGTTTGGCCGGGACCCTTCTGCCTCAGCTATGGACCGCCTTCGAGGCCGGACTTACTCGGCCAGAGGCGTTGGGCGCAGCCTACTATGCAGCCATCGAGGCTTGCCACACGCCAGTCTTCAAGGCCGCGATGGCTGCCGATTTGGCCGCTGGAACCCTCACAGGAAGGTACAGTCTAGACCAGTCGCAGGGCCTCCCAACACCGTTCGACCTCTTTTTTCTAGCAAGCAATAGCCAGCCCGACAGTCGGCTCTACGAAGCACTTGCGATTGCCTCGACTTCGACGCTTGCCGAGCAGTTCGCGATTGTCGACCTAGTGGCACAGAGACGCCCTTCTGCGGGGCTTAATCTCAGGGCTGCACAGTTGGCTTGGCACCTCAAATTGCCCGAACGGGTTGGGCCACACCTGCAGCAGGTGTTACAGGGGGAGGGCGACGACAGAACGATCGCCGCCTGTCTGGCCTGGCGCTCGATTCAGAGTCTACCGCCGGACCAAATCCAAGAAGCGGTACTGTCAGTGCTCGACATAGACGCTGAGGGCCCTCAAGAGAAGGCAGTACTGGCTCTCGAGTTAGCTTCCCACGCCGCCCGCGCTGGCGATTTGCAGCAGGCCGCCGACCGACTGACGGCGGTCCAGTCTCTCGATCCCGCATTGGGGCCCGCGTCAATCGGAGCCCAGCTGCTTCACGCAGCAGCCGGCGATCTACGCGCGTGGGTCGAAGCGGAACGACAGCCGCGGATCCGGGCGGCAATTTTCGAAAGCCGCCTCAGAAGCCCTACCGAAGCCCTGGATGCTTACGAAAAAGCGGTCGCCCGCGACCCGAACGATGCCTTTGCGCTCCTCGGGATCGTCCGTATCTGTTTGGCCATCGGCCAGGTCGACAGGCTGATCAACGTCGTCGAGAGAATTCGCTCAGACATCGACGAGCCAAACAGGAGGCGACTCTTTGGGCTCGCCTTCCAACTGGCCACCCTGAACCCCGAACTCGAGGAGATCGCACTTCGCGCCGGCAGGGAGCTGATCGCCTTTAGTCCAAGCGACCCCCTGCACAGCCGCCAGCTGGCCGAGGTTTTGTACCGGATCGGCCAAAAGGAAGAGGCGGCAGGACTGATTCAACAGGCTCTCGACTCAGAAAGTCGCAAGGACACAAGACGTCTGCTAACCCTCGACCAGGTCACGACCAGTGATCTGAGCGTCGGTGTCGATCAAGTGGCTGATTGGGTCGAGCAGTTTCCGGAAAGCCCGTTTCTGCTGAGCGCGCTGGAGCGCAACAGCATCGCCGCAGATGAACCTGACCGGCTCCTTGCGGCCTTAGAAATGTCCGATGCGTTTCCCCCGAGAGATACAAAGTTGCTCGAGGCCGAGTGTCTGCTCCTGACCGGATCGGTCGAGAGAGCCTTCTGGGTCCTTTCCGAGTGGCTGTCAGAGCACCCCGATGATCGCGCTGCTCGTGATATGTTCGGTCGAGCCTGCCGCAGAACGGGACGACTCGAGCCGTTGAGGGAACTTCGCCCAGCCCTCCAGATAGCCGACGCCGATCCTCGGCTCGAACCCAGCTTCGAACGATGGTGGGCCAAGGGGTTTGACTTTGCTAGTTCAGAGGCCTTGGCAAGCACGCTGAACTCTTCGGCTGACCGCCGGGTGGTGTGGGCCACGCTGTTCCTGACTCAGGAGCACGAACTGAAGTTCAAGGCGGCCCAGAATTTGCTGGCCTGCTCCCCGGCAAGTGTTTGCCTACAAGCACTGGCCGAAGAAAGTGCGCTCAAGTCGGCCTCCGCAGAGGATCGATTGCAGCTCTATCTGACTTGGGCCAAGTCTGGGGATGACACCGACCGCGATTACCTCCTACACAAACTGGCGGAATGCTACCTAGAGTTGGATCGGCCATCCGATGCACTCGTTGTCTGGACGAAGCTCTGCCAGATTCGCCCCGACTTTCTACCGGCCATCGCGGGCAAAGCGACCGCAATGATGCAGACGGAGCGGGTCGAGGAAGCAATTGACCTGTTGGCCGGGTTGGAGTCGGACTTCGGATACCGACCGGCCGATAGCCCTGAACTCCGCTTCAGAAGCCTCATCCCCCTGCTCGAGGACGCCTACACAAACGGCAACGCGCTCCTACCGCTGGAGTGTGCTGCTCTTGCAGCGCAGTTGAATTGGTGGGACCAATCGATCGACGTCACTTCGATGGCCGTTACGCTGGCCCCGAAGTCGTTTGCGGTTGCGCGAAGCTTCATCCGTGCCGGCGCCCGATCCGCGAAAGCGGGTGCGATTTCTCACCTGCGAGATGACACCCTGCTTTTTGGCGCATTTTTGAGTGTTCAAGACAATCCTGAAGCGGCCGCAACCGCATTTAGAGCGGCCGCCCGACACCCAGAGGCTATCGCCGGTCTGCTCGCTATCGGTTCCAGCACAGACGACCCATACCTGCTCTACGACGCCCTTCGAACCTGGAACGGGGTTTCTCAAGACCACGCCATGCTGTTGCACCTCGACCTGAGGGCCGCCGAGTTAGCGGAGTTCGCGTGCCGAGATTTGGAGCACGCCGCTGAATGCTACGAAAGGGCGATGAGGCGCATGCCCGGCAACGGGTGGATCGCCTCCCAGTTTGTTCGTACCACCCTGAACGTGGCCACATTTTCTGCGGGTCGATGGCGCGAGTTACGCGATCTGCTTGGTCGACAACCGGACGCCTGCGAGGGTCTGCTGACATTGGCTACCGTCACAGGTGCGCCTGAACAGGCAGCTGTTCTCTCAGATATTCTCGAATTGGATCCCAGCTACCTTCCCGCGGAATGGGCACTTCTTCGCACCTCTGACCACTCCCTGCCACTCGATGCCGCTGTTGTTCGAGCGCGCCGTAGGCGGTCCCCGCTCTTGATGACCGAAGCGGCGCGCGCCCACCTTGGCTATGACGAAGAGGCAGCGGCGGAGAGTCTGTGCTACGAGGCAATCGGTTTCGAGAGCACGGACGAAATGGTCACAATGGGAGGACCACTCGCTCTGTTGGGCGACCGTTGGGCCACTAGCGGTCGCGCAGTCGAACTCCTGGCCTCGACCGAAGACCTGATCGCGCGGGCACAAACCCGCGCTGTTCGGGAGCGGCTGCTCGAGCTGATTTTGAGGGTGGCAACCGGTCCCGCAAAGAGTGCCTCCGTCACACGCCACGCCCTGAACGAGCTGGTCTCGACGCGGCAGAACGATTGGGGACTCCAGCGATTGGCAGCGGTCGCGGCATCTTCAGCCGGCGACTGGAACCGTGTGCTGGCCCTGCTCGACCTCGCAATCGAGAGTTCGGAGGACACGCCCACACTCCAGGCCGCACTAGAGTGGGAGCGAGCTGAGGTTCAGCGAACCAAACTCGAGGATCCCGCTGCAGCCTCGGCAATCCTCTCGACGGCAGCGCCCCAGCACCCGGACGAGCCGATACTACAAATGGCGACGGACTGGGAACGTGCCGAGCAGGCCGATTGGCAGCCGATGTTAGACTGGCGGTTGGATCAGCTCGAAGACCATTTCGATCCCGAGACCGCGCCTCAATTCGAACTCGAGGCAGCCTGGCTGTGTGAGTTCCCTCTCGCCGACACGGCTGGTGCGTTGGAGCACTACCAAGCCGCATTGCTAGCTGACCCCGAGTCCCTGGCGACTGCCTGGGGTGTGACACGCGCCGCGGCGGCCGTCGACAAACCCGCCAAGGAGCAAGCCGCGATCCAAGGGTTGCTTCCGAAGTTGGACGGACGCCTGCTTGTCGCAGCGACGCTCCGAGCGGCTGAATTGTCCGAATTTGTTCAAGGTAATCCCGACTTCGCGCTACAGGTGGTCGGCGAACTTTCTGGTTTTTCCGGATCCTGCCTGGACACACTGCTGCGGTTTTCAGCCTCGCCGGAAAGACGCACTGCTCGGGCTACAGAGGGACTCGACGAGTCTGTTCAAAAGAACGCACGAGTCCTGCTCGAATCTGGAGAGCTCGCCGGGACTCGACCAGACCCGGCTGTCCTCGCGGCTCGGATCTTCCGCCCAGATCGTGTCCCCGATGATGTCGCGACCACTTGCCAAGAGTTGGCCGAGGCCATCCAAGATGCCCGGATCGGGAGTGACTTGCTTCGAATGGGGCTGCTGTCGCAGTTGCGCTCGGGTAAAGACCCGAGTGTCGAGACCCTCGAGACCCTCGTCGCGTATTCGCCCTCTGACCTGTTGGCTCCCCTGTTGATCGAGGCGTTCTCAGCCCCGGGAGAAGCCGCAGAACGGGGGGCAATTGACCTGCGACTGCGGGCCGCGCCCGACGGGTTCAACCGCGCCGACGCGCTCGCTCAGCTGGCTCGACACGCAGCGATCCTCGAAGACGACGACCTCTTGTGGGCGACGCTCGAGCAGTTACGCGAGCTGATGCCTCAGGTTGTCGACAGGTACCGCTCGGCTTTGGCGTCGCTCGATGGCGGCGCCCAGAATGCCGCCCAACGGCTAGAAGACGAAGCTTCGCGCACGGCCTCGCCTGCCCGGCGAAGCGAGCTTCTGCTGCGGGCAGCCAAACTGAGGCGGGAACGAACGGGGGAGTTGGAACAAGCGATTGCCGACCTCAGGGAATTGTTGGAGGTGAATCCAAAAAACACCGAAGCGTTCCAGGAACTGCGCGATATCTATGTCGCCCACGGCGATGCTCAGGGTCTATTCGACCTGCTGGAGCGCCGACACGCGAACGTCGACAGCGAGAAGGAGCGGCTGGATATTCTCGAGCGCATGGCTAAGCTCGCCTTCTCGCGGCTCGGCAACAAGGACCGCGCTGTATGGTGTCACCAGGCCATCGTCGCCACCGACCCCTCGCGGATTCCGTCCTATCGGATACTCGCCGAAATCTACGCCGAACAAGGCAAAGACGCGGAGATGGCCCGGATGCTCGAGGAAGTCGTCCAACGGACGAAACAGCCTTCATTGGCCCAGCGGACACACCTGCAACTCGGATCGGTCTACGCCAAGAAGTTGAATGCGCCAGAGAAAGCACTCGAGCACTATCGAGAGGCTATCGCCTTTCGTTCCGACGACCTCGCAGCCCTCACTGGAGCCATCGAAATGGCCGAGCGGCTCGAATTGTGGGAGGAGGCCGCCGAACGGCTTCGAACGCTCGCAAAGGTTGCACCTCCCAAGCAGTGGTCAGCTGTTATCTACATTCGGCTTGCACGGGCTCTAAGACAGCTGGACGACTGTGACATCGACGCGGTCGAGACCGCCCTTAGAACAGCAGTAACGCTTGCTCCCAACAACAAAACGGCCGTCGACGAGCTGGCCGAGTTTGCCAAATCCACCGGTCGTTCCCACGGCCTCGAGATGATCGTGACTCGAGTTACGGACGGATTGGGGCTCAACTCGGGGTCGGCCGACGAGGGCATCGCGCTGCGCGCGCTATTCGATTTGTTTTCAGCAGCCGAAAGACCGTCGCGGGCCTACGCGGCTTCCGCGGTTCTCAGACACCTCGGGTATCACACCTCGAAGACCGAAATGACCCGCACACAATGGCCAGATCCTCCGGGCGCATGGCGCCAACTCACCACAGTGCCTGTGGAGGACACGGCCTGTGTCTTCCCGCTTGGTTTGAAGGGGGAGTTGGTCGAACTCCTGAGGCTCGTTGACCCCTTCTTCGCACGCTTGTTCCCGTCGAGGGCAAAGGAGCTTGGAGCCTCACGCCGCAACAAAGTTGCCAAGGGGGTCGTACACCCCGCCATCCAGCTGGCC
>CAZDBH010000194.1:11667-14816 GCA_964503485.1 uncultured Bradymonadales bacterium
GTGCACTTGTGCCTCGACAGCAACGCACTCCCATCCGCTGAACCCGGATCGGTGCCGCAGCTCCTTCTGCCACACGACTTCCCCGCCGCCCAGTGCGGCGATCAGGACTTGTGGAGGACAGGGTTTGCCCTGGCGCCGGCTGTGATGGGCTTCGGTACCATATCGCGAATTCCAAGAGCAGTTTGGCTGGACCTCGTCACGATCGTCATACGCCTACAGCGTCCCGACTTCCTCGCTTCGGATCCTGGGCTGGGGGCTGATCAAAAAGTCGCCGAGCAGGTAAGGGCCGTGATACCTCGGAAGACTCAACGCATTCTATCCGAACTCTCTGAGCAGTTGGTTACCATGTCTGCCACGGACCTGACTCGTCAGCACAGTCTGTTGCGGGTGGCCTTCGCTTGCCTTGCCTCGTTGGCTTGCTCCCGGGTCGAGGCGGTTTTGGCATCGGCACACGGCGAAGGTGGGCCTCCCCTCGCTCGTGGGATTATCCCGTTCCTGTTGAGGCCCGAATACGCGGGACTTCGCGCCACGATTCGGGGCACGGAGTGATGACCTACGAGGTTGTGTTCTGGGACATGGGTGGGGTTCTGGTCGATGTCGAGTTTTCAGTCCCAGCCGCGCGCTGGACGGCTCGCTACGGTACACCTTGGGAAGCGTTTGAGAGCGCTTTCTTCGGAACTGGGCTCAAAGAGGACTTTGACCGGGGCCAGTACGACGCTGAGCAGGTATGCCACCGTCTGTCGTCGTCCCTCAACCATCAGATTACGCCTGAAGACTTCACACAAATCTGGAGGTCGGTCGTCGAGGTCCGTGAGGAGATGTTGGGTACCTTCCTCGCGGTGACCGGCAGCAGGCGACGCGCTGTTTTGTCGAATACCGACCCGATCCATACGGAATCCATGCGTCGACAGTTCGCCGAGCTGGAGGGCTTCAGCTTCGATGAATGGGTCGTCAGTTGGGACAAACAATCGAGTAAACCGGACACCGGAATCTATCAGGCCGCGCTGCTCTGGGCAGATGTGCCTCCTGACCGGGTGCTCTTTATCGATGATCGGGCTGAGAATGTGGCCGCAGCCGAATCGCTGGGTATCAACGCGATCAGATTCGAGGACTCCAACCAGTTGTTGACGGCATTGCGCCTCGCCTTGCCCGGTGAGTGAAACCTATGGCTGACAAGCACGCTTCGCGCCTTCCAACTGTCGAACCGCCCCGGCTGCTCGACCCCGACGAGGGTAGTCCCCTGCACATTGTCTTGGTGAACCCGGAGATTCCGCCCAACACCGGAAACGTGGCCCGGCTCTGCGCTGCCACCGGCGCCTGGCTTCACCTAGTCGAACCGCTCGGGTTCGAACTCGATAACCGAAAAGTGAAAAGGGCTGGGCTCGACTACTGGCCGTCGGTGAAACTCAGTGTGCATCGCAGCTTCGAGGAACTCGAAGCCCGCCTGGTTGTCGAATCAACTTGGTTTTTTACCAAGTTTGCCAGCCAACCGTACTCGGAGGCAGCCTACGAGCATGGTGCAACCCTTGTTTTTGGTTGTGAAACCAAAGGACTTCCGCCTTCGGTCCGAGAAAAGTACGAAGACCGATGTACGCTGATCCCAATCCGGTCTGACGTGCGTTCGCTCAATCTCAGCAATGCGGTAGCGGTAGCAACCTACGAAGCCTTGCGGCAGATCCCGTGGTTCTGACATCCTTCGCGTAGACCCCATTCCTTCCAAAGCCGTCATCCCCTATCATCTGACTTGTGCAAGAGTTCGGTAAATACTCCATCGTCGGGCCGATAGGGACTGGCGGTATGGCGGAGGTCTTTCTAGCAAAGTCCTTCGGGGCCGAGGGGCTCGAGAAGCGACTCGTCCTCAAAAGGATCCTCCCCGACTACGCCAAACGACCCAAGTTCGTCTCGATGTTCATCGATGAAGCCAAGCTTGCTGTCTCGTTGAACCACCCCAACATTGCCCAGGTCTATGAGTTTGGGAAGGTCCGCTCCAGCTACTACCTCGCAATGGAGTACGTCGATGGTACCGACCTCGGGAGAGTCATCTCGGCGGCTAAGAAGAGCGGGGAACCGCTCGAGTTTGGGGATGTCGCGTTCATCGGCATCGAGGTCGCCAAAGCGCTCGATTACGCACACAGAAAAATCGACGAATATGGCCGCAAGCTGGCCATTGTTCACCGAGATGTTTCCCCGCAGAACATCCTGCTGAGGTGGGATGGATCGGTCAAACTGGTCGACTTTGGGATTGCGAAAGCACGCACCACTGCGGTCGAAAAGACAGGAGTTGTCAAAGGTAAGATCTCGTACATGGCTCCCGAACAGGCACTCGGCGGAACAGTGGATGCTCGCACCGACCTCTTCAGCCTCGGTGCCGTACTCTACGAGATGGTGGCCGGCCGGGCGCCCTTTCCCCGCGGCAAACCCGAGGAGGTGTTGCCCATGGTGCGGGCCGGGATTGTTCCCGACCTGAGCAACTTTCGCAGCGACGTCCCGATCGAACTTCACACCATTATAATGAAGGCGGTCCAGAGAGCACCCGAAGATCGATGGCAGTCGGCCCGAGAGCTCCAGGTGGCGCTGACGAAGTACCAGTTCTCGCTCGAGGACATCCACGATGCAGCCACGGTGTCGGACCGGCTCACAGCACTTCGCGCCACAATCGAACGACCCGAGCCGGTGACTCGGCCAGCAGAACCAAAAGACACGATGATCAGCCCCACGTCGCGGCCCGACACGATGCCCGAACCCAGCATCAAAACGTCGGAGCTGCAAACCGGAGATACACAGAACCGGTACATGCGGGGAACGGATACCGGTGCGACCTCACCCTTTGGACGCACGCACTTTCGGGAGCATCGAGAGACGTTCGTGATCGCGAGTGAATTGATGGGGATGTCAGACCTTCGCAACGAAGTTACCGAAGATCGGTGGCGACAGGTCTTGCTGGACTACATCCACCTCGTCCAGTCCGTCGGTTTCAAGAACCATTGCGGCGTCGATCGGGTGGATGAACGCGGCTTTGTTCTGTTGGCGGGCGTCCCGTTCTCGTCGGAGAGCGACGCTGAGACGGCGGTTCGAGTTGGCTTCGACCTGATCGAGGCCGTCGAAGCGATGAACATCAACCTCAAGAGCCAGCTCCACTTGGGTGTTGG
>CAZDBH010000195.1:0-14792 GCA_964503485.1 uncultured Bradymonadales bacterium
AGGACGAGGAAGAGGACGACGGAGAGCACCAGGCCGAAGAACTGATGTTCGAGGAAGCGCCGGCGCCGAAGAAAAAGAAAACGAAGAAAAAGCGCGCTTCGAAGGCTAAACCGAAACCCCCCACGAAAGCGGCGGTCCGTGCCGCCGAATCCGTCGCGGCGCGAAAGAGATTGTGGGAAGCTGGCCTAGCCAAATCCCCCGAAGAACCACAGGTTTATACGATCACCGAAAATTACCCGGTCGGGCACGCCATCTCCCATAAGAAGTTTGGCCTCGGCGTCGTTGAGGCAGCGCTCGGTGGCAACAAGGTCGAAGTTCTGTTCGAGTCGGGCCGAAGGAAGCTCGTGACGAATTTCAAAAGATAGTCTTTCCACCCGTTCGGGATCAGGGTAACAACTTCCGGGTCGATGAATATCCAAATCACAGGGAGTTGAGATGGCAGACCAATCCGGAAAGGACAAAAAAGTACCCAAGCTTCGACTCTCATTTGCGGAGGGCCAGGTCGAAGGGAAGTACGTCAACCTCGCGATGGCGTCCCACTCACCGACAGAATTGGTTCTGGACTTTGCCTTCGTCCCCCCTGGTGTTCGGGAAGCGAAAGTCTTGGCGCGTGTACTGATCAACCCGGTCAACGCCAAACGGTTTTCAAAGGCGCTAGCAGAGAATATTCGGCGTTACGAGAAACGATTCGGCGAGATTGACGTCAATCTGGGTGGGCCTATGCCCACGATTCACTGAGTTTCTGGCCAGTAGTACTTGCGGGCGTAGTCTCGGACCATGCGATTCGAGTTGAACCGCGGAGCAACCGAGCGGAGTGAGGCTTTCATTCGCTTCACCCAGCGTCGGGGCACGCCGTCAGGGTCGCGTTCATAGTACAGCGCAGCCACCTGGTGCTCCAAGACAGACATCAGCGACTGATAGTCGGCGGCATCGTGGTCAGCGTGGGACCCATAGTCGATAGCCTCTCCGAGGTTCCAGCCATTGTTCCCGTCATATCCCTCGCACCACCAACCGTCGACGGTGCTCATGTTGAGTCCGCCGTTCAACGGGACTTTCTGTCCACTTGTCCCGCTTGCTTCTCGTGGTCGTCTCGGATTGTTGAGCCAAACGTCCACCCCTTGCACGAGATAGCGCGCCACTCCGATACCGTAGTTTTCTAGGAAAACCACGTGATGGCGCAGGACCTTGTCCTGACTTGCCTGCACGACCTGCTGAAGGACGTCTCCACCACCGATATCTTGGGGGTGGGCCTTTCCCGCGAAGAGGAGCTGGATTGGTCGCTCCGAGTTTGCAAGGAGCGCTCTCGCCCGTTCGATATCCCTGAAGATCAAGGCGCCGCGCTTATAGGTCGCGAAGCGACGCGCGAATCCGATTGTGAGGGCGTCGGGATCGAAGTGGTCCACCTCGCTCAGCCGTCCTCGGGTATGCTGGCGCAAACGGCGACCCATACTCTGCCGCCAGGCGAACTGGAGCATGCGTTTTTTGAGCAGGCAGTGGACTGCCCAAAAAACGGAATTCGGGATTTCGTCGACATTAGCCCATGCCGCGGGATCCCAGGGCCGGTCACGCCAACCGTCGCCGAGATGGGTATCCAGGACATCGGCCATCTCGCCGGCCATCCAGGTGGGAATATGAACACCATTGGTAACGTGACCGATCGGCACCTCCCCCGCGTCCTTTCCGGGCCATATATCGGTCCACATACCGCGGCTAACTGCACCGTGGAGGGACGACACACCGTTGGCTGCTCGAGAAGTCTTGAGACCGAGTACCGTCATGCAAAAGGTCTCGTGCGGATCGGCCGGAGTGACCCGCCCCAACCCGTGAAAAGTCTCCTGATCGACTCCTAGCCCCTCCCTCAGCCAACCCAAGTGGGTTTCAACCGCACTGGCATCGAATCGATCGTGGCCAGCAGGCACTGGGGTATGAGTCGTGAACACACACTTGGATCGTACAGTGGCTTTCGCTTGTGAGAACTCGACCCCTCTCTCGATCTCCTCCCGCATGAGCTCGAGCGTCAAAAACGCCGTGTGGCCTTCGTTCATGTGGAAAACAGAGGGCGAAATCCCCAATGCTCTCAGAACTCGGACGCCGCCCACACCAAGCAGGATCTCTTGTCGCAGCCTCAGATCGCGGCCGCCACCGTACAACCGTTGGGTCAGCGCCCGATCCTCGGCGTTGTTCGGTTCCACGGCGCTATCGAGGAGATAGAGCGGAACGCGTCCCACATCGGCCCTCCAGACACTGAAGTGGAGGGGATGAGTTGCCCCTGGGATCGAGAAGATCGACACCTCGCCCGACTCTCGGCACAAGGGAGTCAGACCCATTCGGTCGAAATCGTCGCGACGGTAGAAGGCTTGTTGCCTGCCTGCGCGGTCGATTAACTGTTGGAAGTACCCTTCCTTGTACATGAGGCCGACGGCCACGAATGGGAGGGCGAGATCGCTGGCGCTCTTGCAGTGATCGCCGGCTAGAATACCGAGTCCCCCTGCGTAGATTGGTAGCGATTCGTGTATACCAAACTCCGCGCAAAAGTAGGCTGCTGGACCGTTACTCCGGTCCGATTTGGGCGCGTCGGCCATATAGGCATCGAAGGATGCGATCACCTGGTCCACCTGGGGCTCCAACTCGAGCTCCCGAACACGAGTCTCGGTCCCGTGCTGGCCAAGTGTCTGGAGGACAGCGACTGCGCTGCTATTCGATTCCACCCACACTTCCGGTGCTAACTGGCGGAACAACCGGCTTGCGGGGGGATTCCACCCCCACCAGAGGTTACGGGCTAATCGATTGAGGTCGGTCCAAATGGCCTTCATCTCTTTCGTTCCTGTTCAATTTTCAGTCGGATGTGTCGCTGGACTCGGAGGTTACTTCTCTGATTCGGGACAGGAGGCGCTCGAGGTCGATCGGCTTGGTGAAGTAATCCACCGCACCGACTTCATAGCCTCGGCGGATGTCCTCGGGCATCTTTTTCCCGGAGATGAAGATCACCGGGATATGGCTGAACTCGTCGTTGCGTTTGATCGAGCGGCAGAGTTCGAACCCATCCATCCAAGACATCATGACGTCCAGAAGAATGAGATCGGGCTGATCGACGTGAAGAGAGCTTATGAGGCGCAGCCCATTTGCTGCGAGCATGACATCGAAGCCCTCTACCTCCAGGGCTACTTGCAGCATTTCCCTCGTGTCACGATCGTCGTCGACTATGATAACTTTCGTTGCCATGTTTCAATAAACTAAACCTGGTGGCTCAGGGCGTCAATCGGGACAGTCAGTACCAATGAAAGGCTCGAATAAAGACAGGCTGGATGACCTCCTTGTGTCGCGACTTCTCGCCCCCAGTAAAAGCCGGGCACAGTCTATGATCATGGCGGGAGCAGTCACAGTCGGAGGCCAAGTGTCGACCAAGGCTGGACAGCGGGTATCTCGCGATGCGGTCATCGAAGTAGTCAGTGATCCTAACCCGTTTGTTTCCCGTGGCGGACTCAAGCTCCGCGCAGCGCTCGATCGTTTTGGGTTCAATCCGTCGGAAGCAATCGCAATTGACGTCGGCGCTTCCACTGGAGGCTTCACAGATTGTCTGCTGCAGCGCGGTGCGGCAAAGGTCTACGCCGTCGATGTGGGCTACGGGCAGTTGGCTTGGAAGCTACGGCAGGATGAACGAGTGGTGGTCATCGAGAGACAGAACGCCCGCTATCTAACGTCTGATCACGTGCCCGAACCGTGCAACCTGGTTGTGATGGACGCAAGCTTCATCTCATTGGCGAAGATCATGCCCGCTATCCTTCCCCTCTTGGAACCCGGTGCGAACGTAATCGCCATGATAAAACCCCAGTTCGAGGGTGACCGAAGCGAAATCGGAAAGGGTGGAGTCGTCCGGGACCAGGCCGTTCGCAGCAAGATCATCGATCGGGCGATCGGGAAACTCGTCGACCTGTCGTTGACGGAGGTTGCCCGCGCTGACTCAGAATTGGCGGGTCCCAAGGGCAACGTCGAGTGTTTCGTATGGCTGAGATATGGCTGAGGAATCGGGTCGAAATGGCAAACTAATGATGGACGGGCGTGGCTTTGATCGCTGCGCGTCCGCCCTTCACGTAGATCTCGAAGCGCACTTCGTCACATTCGAAGCGGTCTTTGACCGCCGTTTCGGTCTTCGAGATTTTTCGTTTGAAACCAGCAAATGAGACGCTGTCGACCGACTCGCCGCACTCGCGCCGGGTTGATACGAATTGGTCGTAGAGTTTGGTGAGTGGGTCTGTTTCGACGCTGCTGTCGGATAGACTGGCTGGGGTCGGCTGAGTGTGACCTCGTTCGGCCTCCCCGTTGCCTCTGACCTCACCTCGCAACGAGTTTGTCCACGCAGACGAGCCAAGCGACTCAGTTTGAGCTGGTTCGTCCGACAAGTTGGTGTCCCAGGGAGAACCAGCTGCATCGCTGAGGTCTGGGGCGATCGGGGCCGGGTCCGCATCTTCCGACCAACCTGTTTCGGCAGTACTTTCGCCCTGATTGTCCTGCCCGACCGAGGCCGCCCAGGCTGCGGAACCGATTGCCTGAGTGTTGTCCTCTTCCTCCGGACTCGGGTTGTCCTCAGACGCCACCGGGTTCGCTCCGGACTCCGCGCCAAGCGGTTCAGGAAGTTCTAGATCCGACTCCATGTTACCCCAGCGAATCTCCTCGGTTCCGCTCGTTTGAGTCGAAGAACGGGTTTCCAATCCGGCGTCCTGCCATCCGGGCTGTGTGGGACCTAGGGCGCGTAGCGCGTCAGGGATCATGGACGAGCGGTACAATCCACTGTCATCGATCATGGCCAGCTCGTCGGCGGTGAGTTTACCTGCTTCGCCTGTACTGGCTGCGTCAGATGGTTGACTGGGGCGGCGGTCAGCCATCTTGGAGTTCTGATCCTTTTCTGCCGAATCCCAGGGCGAAAAAAGCCGCGCAACTTCGTTGACTGGGTGAACGACCGGCCTCGTGGCTCCCTGGTTGTCGACCGGCGTGAACGGGTTGGGTTTCTTGGCCGCTCCCGGCTCCGCCACCTTTGCTTCCACTGCCTCACGCGCTGCGGCTAACTCGGCCGCCAGCTCGGGGAGCACATCGTCCATCGTGGGCATACTGACCGGCGCTTTGCCTCGTTTTGCCCTGCGCACTTTTCCAGAACTGGCTGGGGGAGCGCCGAACGGACCTGTTCGGCCCCTAGGATTCAGAACCGCGTCAATCTCATCCTCTGATTCGGCCGGTCCGTCCTCGTCCGAGCTGGCTTGTGCGGACGGTGCCGGCTCGTCCCCATCCTCATCCTCGCCCTCTGCTTCTTCTTTGGAATAGAACTCTTCTGGCTCCGACTCGTCTTCGGGAGCAGTCGGTTTGGTCGGCTCAGAATGAAATCCAACGCCCGAGAAGCTGTCCGTGAATTCTCTGTTCGCGGGCGGCTCTTCCTCTACTGGATCCTCGATGGGCTCGGGCGGCGGCTCGGGGCTCGCTTGCGGCGGGGCCACGGCGGGTACCTCCGCGGTGCCCAGGGGTGCCTGATGTCTCCGCTCGTGGGCGGGGCGAAGGTCTCCCAAAATCCATCCAGCAATGAGCAGGATCAGCGCGCTGAGAATTGTTAGCCAGACCTGTTTAGGTGGCAGATTCGCGACCGAGTCCACCTGAGAGAGAATCGCGCTCGAAGGAGCCGGCCCGCTGTGTACCAAGAGTACGCCCAGGGGGCTGCTTACCGAGGGAGAAAAAGGATCCTGCAGCTGAACCGCCGTGATACCGACGAGATTCTCACCGGCGCTAACCAGCTGGACCGAGTCCGGACGGTAGCGGCTGCCGAGGTATTCCGCAGGGTCAGCCGCGACTTGCACGAGAATCGTATCGACTGCCTGCACAACGGCGGGCTCAGTCACTGTCGAGAGGATGGGCAGACCATCGGCAAAGACGACGATGTCTGTACCGGCCTCGGCGCTCCAACTATTGACCGACTGTTGGTCTAGCAACTCTGCTATGGCCAAGGCCCCAATCACTTGGCCCTGCTGATTCCGAATAGGGGCGGTAGCGACAAACGTGATCGTGCCCCCATGGTATCTCAGTGAGCCGTCGACAGGCGCGCCGGTGAGCACGGTTGTGAGTTCCGGCCACTGCGAGGGTGAATCCGCGAACACGGCGTTCTCATCGAGGCGAGCAACCACCTCGCCGCCCACGTCCAAGAGGGCGCTGGCCTGAATGACGGTCCCGGTTGGCCGTTGCGCTTGTTCGAGAACCGCCTCGACTGCGCTCGTTCCTCCGCGACCGTTGAGCACCTGAACGAGCTCGTGCGAGCCGGCGGCCAGGCTGACCGCAAGCCGGCGCTGCGTCGCCCGGTGATGGCCATAGGAAAGGAAGGAGAGTGTGCGCTCTACGACCTCGCGCTGAATCTGCTGTTCAGCTTCGCTCTGCCGAACTTGGGGCGTCGTCTGCACCAACAGGGCGCAGAACGTGCCCACCGCCACGATGACGGTCAGGAATAGCTTTTTCAGATGCGACATGCACCCTCCGCCGATCCCATGTTTAACACAGGTTTAGGCTTCTCGGCCATCCCCTGCGTCGGTGCACCGACTTCGGGCGGAACGGCTAGTTGCTGGGCATTTGTTGGCGTTCTGGGCGCCAACCTCGCATCGACTGTCCCAAGGACATCAGGCTCACGTAGAGGAAACCAAACTGGAAGAGAAGCAGGAATGGGAGACTGAGCAGAGCGCGACCGCCAGTTGCCACGGCAACCCAGACGGCTGGCGTAAACCACAAACCGATTGCCAGCTCGAGGGTCGGCTGCAACCATCGTTTGTTGACGTATCGCTTCACGTGCCACCCAACTTTCGCAGAGCGGATGTCGTATTTGGGTGTACGCACAAACGGCGTATCGTGGCCGAAAACGGCCTCCAACACCGCCCGGGTGTTGTTGAGGCTCATCCCGACTCCCAACGCCAAAACGAGCGGTAGGTACCTGATTTGATCGATGAGCGACCTGCCCAGTGCGCGCTGCGAGAGCGCATAGAACTGACACACAGACAGGGTCGCCGCGGCGAAGAGGGGTAAATCCATCGCAAATGTCCCTGCCCAGCCCCGGTCGATGCGAACGAAGAGTGTCAGAGGCATCAGCAACGACAGCACGAACATCAACAAGAAAGAGAAATTGGCGGTCAGGTGGAACCACGCTTCGAACTTGACCCGCTTGGGCAGATTGCTCTTCAACAGCGGTATCAACAGCTTGCGGGCCGTCTGAATCGAGCCCTTGGCCCAACGATGCTGCTGCGACTTGAACGCGACCATATCGACCGGAACTTCGACTGGTACCTCGACGTCGTCGAGGTACACAAAACGCCAGCCCTTCTGTTGTGCTCGGTAGCTCAGGTCGAGATCTTCCGTGAGTGTGTCGTGCTGCCACCCACCCGCTTCGTCGATTGCGCACTTGCGCCAAATGCCCGCCGTTCCATTGAAGTTGAAGAACCGACCGGAACGAAAGCGCGCTGAATGCTCAACGACAAAATGGGCGTCCAAGAGAACCGCCTGGGTCTGGGTCAGAGCAGAATAGTCGCGATTGACGTGTCCCCATCGGGCCTGAACCATGCCAACCGTTGGGTCGGAGAAGTGCTGAATCGTCTTCTCCAAGTACTCTGGGATCGGCAGAAAGTCGGCGTCGAACACCGCTACGAACTCGCCTCGGGCCACCTTCAATCCGTATGCGAGGGCCCCTGCCTTGAAGCCGATCCGGTCTGGCCGACGAATGTGATGGACGTCGACTCCCTCGCTGCGCAGGTCGGCGACAACCTGGGCCGTCAGCTCCACCGTGTCGTCGGTCGAGTCGTCGAGGACCTGTATCTCCAGTTTGTCGCTCGGATACCGAATAGCAGCCACGGCCCGCACGAGCCGCTCTACGACGTAGCGTTCGTTGAAGATCGGCAACTGAATCGTGACTACCGGTAACTCGTCGAAGGTATCTAGCGGTTCCGGCTTGGCGTCGCGGTGTTTGTGAAACAACCAGACCATCGCAAACCGGTGCGCACCGTATATCGACAGTACGAACAAGAGACCAAAGTAGAGGGTGAGAAGCAGCAGTGCCATGAGGTCCTGATCAGATTCTCCCGGGAGGCATCACTACCGAGTGTTCGGTACTTCGGTTACACCGCCCCACGAATTCGCAGCGCCTATATATGAAATGAGGACGATGCCTGTCAAGCCAAGACGCATTCACCTCGAAGCCCAGACAGGCCCGTAACCAGCTACAAACAAACAACTTTCAGCTCATCACCCGTAGATGAGAACCAGTGTGGTGACCAACCAGCCCAATACGACCGCCAAAAACATCTTGTCGCGCAGCATGAGTTCGGTTGGGCTCCCTAAATCTGGGGACTGGACCAAGCGGTAGAACCGGAAGAGTCCCACACCAATAAACGGAATGGTCACCGGCAGCCACTGTGTCTGGAACTGCTCCACTGTGGCGGGATCAATCGTGTAGCCGGCGTATGAACAGGTCGTCACTGCGGCGGCTGCGAACATGGCCGTTCGGACGTGTGCTCGGACGTAGTTCTCGAGGACCTTCCGACTGGGTTTGGCACCAACCGTGAGCAATTCGTGCATTCGCTTTCCGAGGGCGAGGTAGAGCGACAGCAGGAACGTGCAGACCACCAACCAAGCGCTGATCGGGACAGCGATAACGAGCGCTCCACCGAGCACTCGCAGCAGAAAACCCGTCGCGATAATCGTGACATCGACGAATACTACGTGCTTCAAAACGAAGCTGTACAGCAGATTGAGCACGGCGTACCCGCCGAGCACCAGCGAGAAAAGGGGCGACAACAGGGCGCCCAGACCCACTCCACCCAGAATCAAAACAACGGCGCTGATCTTGGCCGCGCCGACCGGCAGTCGACCTGAGGGGATCGGGCGTAGACGCTTCACTGGATGGACCCGATCTCGCTCGATGTCGAACAGATCGTTGATTAGGTAAACGCCGCCCGACACTGAACAAAAGAGCATCAGCCCAAGGAACGAACGGATGGCCAAGTCGACGCTGTCCAGGTTCTGGCTGAAGACCAAGGGTGCAAGCACGAAGGTGTTTTTGACCCATTGGTGTGGCCTTGTGCTTTTTAGAAGGGCGAGAAACATCCGCGCGATTATGTTGGACGCCAAGCCTCTGTCAACCGTATCAAGGATTGATCGTGTACCGCCTCGGCGGTCGCTGCGCTCGTTTCCTGGCGGGGTGCCTCGCTAAACCGCGTCTACCGAGACGGTTGGCTCGTCAAATGACGTTTGCCGGCTTTTCATTTTGGCTTCCGGACAGAAGTGTCGATAGTTTAGCCGGAGTGGATGTCAGAGCGTGTCCGACCTCGAAGCCGCGGGGTCCTCATGGACGAAAAAAGGTCTCGTTTTAAGTCTGAAGCCCGCCACGAGCGGGATGTCTGGCCGAACCGACGACAGCAGCTCAAGTGCGCTGTTGACTCGGGCGACTACAACCCCAGTTCGGAGGATATTGCCGAAAAGATGGTTGATCTCTCAGTACTGTTCAATTGGGATGACCAAGACGATTTCGACTTCTCCTAGGTAAGCTCGAGCGTCGCCCCGGAAACAACGATTCTGTCGACGGTGTTTCCCACCCGCCCTTCTCCAAAAACTACACTGTTTCGGACGACTGCCTTTGCGGACAGCTCCGTTCCCCCGCCGAGAACCACATTGGGGCCAACCTGTGCGCCGGAACCGACGGTGCAGTCTGGCGCGATTAGGACGGGGGGGATCACAGTAAAGTCGTGGCCCGGCAACGACTTCGTGTCCGTCTGGTGGGCGGCCTGGGCTAGAAAACGTCGTGTGGTATCCCAATACCTCTGCGGTGTCCCCAGGTCCCAGTGCTCACCGCTCGTCATGGCGGCGCCGACACGACCTCCCTCAACCAGTTTGCACAATCCGTTTCTGAGCAAACAGCCGAACCCTTCCGGAAGACTCTGGATAGCCTCCGGATTCAGAACTGAGATCCCGCAGAACGAGATCTCGTCCCTCTTCCTGTCCATGTCTAGATCCAGTCCGGGTACCCGGACAACGGTCCGCTTGTCTCCCGAGACGAAGACGCGTCCCTCTCCTGACTCCGAACACAACAGCGTCGCACTATAAGGCCTCGCAATGTGGCTCCTTATCAAGGCCGGAAGATCGAAGGCTGCGACGCCATCGCCATTCATGACGACCAAGGGGCCGTTTGGTCGCCCCAGAGCCTCCCACGCGCGTCGAACACCACCGCCCGTCCCCAGAAGCTGCGCCTCGTGGGAGATCACCACCTCGGTCCCAGATAGCTCGCTCCAGTCGAAAGCACACTTCGATACCTGATCGGGCAGATAGTGGGTATTGACCGCGATCCTCGCCACGCCGGCGCCGGCCATCGAATCCAACGCCCAATGCAGAATCGGTTTGTTTAGGAATGGCAAAGCCGGCTTCGCGATTTGATCGGTCAGCGGTCGAAGGCGCGTGCCGTACCCGGCAGAAAGCACGACACCTACCGGCTCGTTCATCGGTATTCACCTGCTCGGTCGGGCGCTGAAGCCAAACCGGCCTTTCGTTCAGTCCAATGAGAAAAGAGTGATGTTGGGAGGAGCGGCGAAGGCGGTCGGGATGCCTTCAATCCTTCAAAAACTGGCTGAGAACGACGGTGACGTTGTCGGTCCCGCCATTCTGGTTGGCAACTTCGATTAACTTGTTGCAGGACGCTTCGAGATCGTCGCGGTGAGTGATCATGATCTCGCGAATACCTTCGTCGTCGATCATTCCAGAGAGCCCGTCCGAACACTGCATGTAGATGTCGCCGTCGGCCGGCTTCTCGTAAGTGGTGTCGACTTGGACCGTCTCTTTCATCCCCAGCGCCCGAACGATGACGTTCTTGTGGGGAAAGTTGTCGATCTCTTCCTGCGTCAACTCCTTCATCTTGATGTAGTCGTTGAGTAGGGAGTGGTCTTCTGTCATCTGGGTGAGCTCGTTACCGCGCAAACGGTACACTCTCGAGTCCCCGACATGGCCGATGTAACAGCCGCCGTTCGAGAAATAGACCACTACAATCGTCGTGCCCATGCCCTTCAGCTTGGGCTCCAAAATGGCTGACTCGAAGATCCTTCGATTTGCCAGTTTCACGCTCGTAGCCAGCCGATTCTCTTGATACTCCTTGTCCTTGTCCATCTTGAATGGCCAAGTCATATCGTCATCTTCGGCTGTTTCTTGGAAGAACTCGGCCACCACTTCGACCGCAAGTTGGCTAGCAACTTCACCAGAACTGTGACCACCCATGCCGTCGGCAACCAGATAAAGGTTCTCCGACGGGACAAGGTACAGGCTGTCTTCGTTGTGGCCTCGCTTCATCCCGACGTGGGTGTTGCCTGCGTACCGTATTCTCACGGCGCCTCTGTGTTAAGTTCCCGTTGCCCAGAGTCTAGTGTCCAAACACTCGACTAGTCTAGGAGTTAACATGCCGGATCCGGCAGGTCAATCTCACAGCCTGCCATTCACCGGCCCGTTACTTCACAATTATCCGCAATCGGCGTCCGCTTTCTACCGAGACCATTCGACCACAACCGTGAAGATCACCATCAATTGTGTACTCTATTGGAGCGTCTGACTCAAAAACCAACGCTTTTGCGAGTGTATCAGGCATCTGGTCCTGCGGTAACGGTCGGCCTAGGCGGATCTTCGGAAGCTGGGCGATTACCCTGCCCGGGCGACCGTTGATCGCCAGCGCGTGGAAGTAACCGGGTTTGGCCGCGCAACGCACAAATGGCCGGAACCCAAGGCCGATTTGATCGATCGTCGACGCGGCCACCGAATAGAATTCGCCCTCCTGCCACGGCGTACCATCGACTGACAGACTGCCCCGTGCAGGCTCGAAAAGCTTCTTGATCAATGGACCGCGGACGGCCCCGCTCGCCAGTATCCGCCCCAACACCCGTGCTGCCGTCGCCGGACTCGGATTGCCGGTGTCGTAGTAGACTCGCAAAAAGTTCGCGACGATGCCGGTCCCGAAGATAAAACCATACCGAGTGCTTTCCTCGTCGGTAATTCGGAGCAACTCGCGTTCGCTGATCTCAAACGGCTGCTTTAGATAGTACTTTTCGACGATGTTGACCAACAACGAACTCGGAGTCCCCCGAATTCCTATTGCGTTCGACACTGTGTTCATCGTTCCGCCGCGCAACAACGCGATCATGGGCAGCGGCTTGTCGCCATATACCTCGATGAAGCTGGTGAGAGTGACGTGATTGGTTCCATCGCCGCCATTCAGGGCCAAAATATCAATGTCGGCCTCTTTGAAGCGCCGGGCGACTCCGTCGACGTCGTCGACGCTCTTGGTGGTGGCGTCGACATCGTCCTTCCCGAGAACGTAGGCGAGCCGCCTCATCTGTTCTGGAAAACGCCGGTTTCGTCGGCTATTCGGATTGCTGATGATACCGATTCCAGCCACTGTTCAACCTCACGCCGGGGGTGGCAGGCGCTCAACGGTCAACGAAGCCCCCACCTCGAGACCCGCTACGCCTTCGGGAATGATACCAAATCCCTCGCAGTTGGCGACACTCGTGAGATTACCAGAGCCCTGGTGGGAGTTCGGATGAAAAACCCAGGCTCCATCACCTCCGGTCAATGAACCCCGCTGGTAGTCAGCACGGCCTGGCGGGCTGCGCAACGGTGCGGCCAGGCGTGCCTGCACCCGTTCTAGAAGGCCATCGCCCGACAGTCCCCGTGCGCGGCGGATCGCCGGCAACACAAACTGGTAAAATGACACGAAGCTGGACACAGGATTACCGGGCAAGCCGAGAAGGGGTCTCCCCCCGATCAATCCGAACGCCAGCGGTTTCCCAGGCTTCATCTTGACCTTCCAAAACCCCATTTCGCTGCCCAAGGACTGCATAACCTCTCTGACAACGTCGAAATCTCCGACTGAGACACCGCCGATACTGATCACCATGTCGGCCGAAGCCAGTGCATCATCAAAGTTTGCACGGCAATCCTCGACCGTGTCTCGAGCAATCGGCAGTATCACCGGCGCGGCACCCGCTTCAGCGATCAGGCCCCTCAACATGTGGGCAGACGAGTTGACAATCTGACTTGGTCCCGGAGTCTGACCTAGTGAAACGAGTTCGTCCCCCGTTGAGACTACGGCCACACGAGGTCGTCTGTAGACTTTCACTCGACAGATTCCCACCGAAGCCAGCAGACCTACGGCACCGGGATCGAGTAGTGCCCCTTTTTCCAGCAGGGGACCGCCCTCCTCGAAGTACGTCCCGCGTTTTCGCACATTCGAGCCGCCACCTCCGCCCGGTAAGCTCACAATCGAGACCTGATCAGTCGATTCCTCGGTGTCTTCCCGCATGATCACTGTATCGGCGCCCACTGGCACACGGCCGCCCGTCATGATGCGAACTCCGGAGCCACCGGGCATCGCGCCGGCAGGATCAACTCCTGCGGGCACGTCGAATGCGATCGGTAACGACACGGGCAGTGCTTTGCCTTCGATATCGGCCCATCTGACGGCGTACCCGTCCATGGCGGAGTTGTCGAATGGCGGTGAACTCACCGGTGCGACAATCCGTTCTGCTAGGACAAAGCCGAGCGCCTCGTCGATTCCGCGTTCCACCACGGGCATGACGGGAATGCAGCTCAAAATGTGTTCGCGGGCTTCTGATACGGTCTTCATGGCTGACGCCTTGTTTGTAACTTGTCGAACGATCTCGGCGGAACTTAGCTTGAGCGTCGTGCTGTGTTCAAGGCGTTTTGTGTTCTCGCCGCAAGGAACTCTGACGGGAAGAAAGTGCACGGTCTCGTCGTATCTCGAGAATTCCCGCCGAAACCAGTAGGAGCGTCCCCAGCCCAGCCTGTGCAGCAACCAAAAACGTCCCGAACAACGGCCAGAACATCATTGCCGGCGGCGGAAGCGGCGGTGTCAGCGGGATGCCATAGAATGCCAATAAGAGGAGCACTGATGACAGGGGAACCCAGACGCCGACCATGAAAACCGTGTCCCAATCTCGAACTCGAAGCATGCGCATCGTGAGGAGCTGGCTGACCAGTGCCAAAGTAGACAATGACACCAGCCTCAGCACATAGCGGTACTCTCGCTCGGCGACGCTGAGACTCGTCGCATTTCGAGTGAGCAGAGCCGCAATCAAAAACACCGCCGAGAACATCAACCCAGCGACGAGAACCCGAAAGAGGCTCTCGCGACGCAGTTTCAGGATCAGGAGCAAGCCTCCCAGTAACACCAAAGCGGCGATGATCATACGAATTCTGCGGCCCTCACGTCGGTCGCTCTTTAGGGTCGAGCGCCAGTCATCGAAGTTCCCTGTCCCTGGCATTTCGACATCGGCGGTCAGGCCGAGCGTCTGGATGTATCGTGTGGTCTGGCGCTCCCACTGCGCCTGTCGGGAGTCGAGGTATTCCTGCCCGAGGACCTGACTGTCCAATATGTCCCAGAGTGGCTCGCCTCCCATATCCCACGGGAAGGGCAACCCCATCAGCACAGCGAGGGTCGGCGCAATCTGGTCGGCCTGGATTGTCGCCGCGCTTCCTCGAACCCACCCGAGGCCACCCGCCACGCCCCGGACGACCTGGATCTCCGGTTCTGGACCGCCGTGCCCCCCTCTTTGGGTATGTCCATGATCCGAGACCACCAAAATGGCGTGGTTCTCCAAATCCATACCGCCGTACCAGTCCTCTAGCATTCGATTCGAGTACGACACCGCTTCCCGATATGCAGCGCTTCGAGCACCCGCTTCGTGACCGGCGAAATCGATGTGGGTTGGATGGATTAACAGGATGTC
>CAZDBH010000196.1:0-2687 GCA_964503485.1 uncultured Bradymonadales bacterium
CGCATCTGCGCCGATCTGCGGGCCGGATGGTCAATCCCACGAGGGTGACACCAGCGACTCTTGCGAAGACGACCTGGACTGCAACTCGGCTTGGCTGCAGTGCAACGGCGATGGTCGTTGTGACTCGCCCGGCGACGGCGATTCGTGCATTGACGGTTGCCCCGAAACGGCCCCGTTCTGCGGGCCCGGAGGTATCTGTCGCAACGGCCTGCTCGGCGATGCCTGCGTCGCTGACACGCACTGTGACGGTGATTTCCTCTGCGGCCCAGAACAGACATGCCAGTTTGGTGTCGCGGGCGAGCCCTGCGAGGACGGAGCCGATTGCATTCTGGCTGACGGCGGTTGCGCCACTGGGGTGTGCACCGATGGCGCCTTGGGATCGCCATGCGACGATGACACGAACTGCGTTGGGTATTGGGCAATCTGTGGTCCTGACGACGTGTGCCAATCAGGCCGAGAAGGAGACCCGTGCTCTGATATCGACGATTGCCACGAGACATCACCGATTTGCGGCCCTCAGTCGACATGTCAGGACGGTCTCGTCAACGACGCTTGCGACGTGGTCGAGGACTGCGCAGACGACTTCCGTTGTACTTCGTTTGGAGTTTGTGACACTGGCGGCTGGGGGGCACTGTGTGGGGCGCATGATTGTGACTCTGGTTATGTGTGCGTCGAGAATCGCTGCTTTGACGGAAGTGCCGGCGCGCCGTGTCTCGTGAGCAGTCAATGCGGAGATGACGCCCGAGTGTGCGGTCCCAAAGGCTGCCAGGTCGGATCAGAGGGCGAACTCTGCACCGACAACGGTCACTGTGACGGCGATAGCCTCTTGTTCTGTGGTCCTGAGCGCCGTTGCCAAGACGGATCCGAGGGGGACGACTGTCTGTCTGGGGCTCATTGTAGGTTTCCAGCGATCATTTGCAGCACCGACGGTATCTGCCAGGACGGATCCGAACGAGACTCCTGCACTGAAAGCGCCGACTGCAATTCGGACAATCCTATCTGTGGGCCAGAGGGCTGTCAGGCCGGTACCGGGGGAGACCCCTGCGACGATGGAACCCATTGTGTCTCACCGACCCCTATCTGTGGGGACGGAGGCTGCCAATCTGGGCTTGAAGGCGATTCTTGCGAGTCAGACGACGGTTGCGTTTCCGCAGTGCCATTGTGCGGCCCGAGCGGCTGCCAGGACGGCAGCGACGGCGATCCCTGTGTGGACATGACCGACTGCGGAGACGCCATCGCGCCGTTCTGCGTCGACTCTGTCTGCCGAGATGGCGCAGAGGGCTCACCGTGTAGTGCGCCAGCCCACTGCGCCGATACGACGCCGCTTTGCGTTGATTCGGCCTGCCAGGACGGCAGTGTAACCGACTCGTGCGATGACAACGCCGACTGTGGTTTGGCTCCGTACTGTACCTTCGAGGGTTGCCAAGATGGTGGTACTGGCGCCTTTTGTGATGATGACGACGACTGCATTGGCGAGACCCTTTGCGGTCCCGAATCACAATGTCAGTCTGGCTCTGAGTACAATCCATGCGCAGATCAATTCGACTGCAACGCCAGCGCGCCGATCTGTTCCTCGGACAGACTCTGTCACGATGGCGACGTGGGCGACCCTTGTGCAACCCATTCACAGTGTCCCGGCTTAGTCTGCGGGCAAGAAAGGTGTCAGGTCGGCGGTGATGGGGATCCCTGCGACAACAACGGACACTGTGACGCCGACATTGCGCCCTACTGTGCCGATGGTAGTTGTCGACCGGGTACAGCCGGAAGCGCCTGCGATGACGATCTGGACTGCAGCGAGACAGCGCCCTTCTGCAATGGATCGAGCGTTTGCCAGACCGGAGTTGAAGATCAGCCCTGCGTGGACGCGGACGACTGTTCTGTAGACGCACCGATCTGTTCCTCTGATGACAGGTGCCACGACGGTGGACTAGGTGACCCATGCCGCGAACATGACCAATGCAATGAGCTACTGTGTGGAGTCGAGACCTGCCAAGAGGGAGCGATCGGCGACGACTGTATAGTAAACGACCAATGTAGTCTCGAGGCACCATTCTGCGGTAACAACACGTGCCAAACAGGCGATGTTGGAAGCGATTGCGACGGAAACTCGGACTGTGATACGGCTCCCTACTGTGCCTTCAACGCCTGCCAACTCGGGGCCGCTGGTAGCCCCTGTGATGACACCGACGACTGCACGGTCGTTGCTGAAATCTGCTCCACCGCGAGTGTCTGTCAAGCTGGGGCACAGGGCGATGCATGTTCCGTCAATGCAGACTGTGATTCGGCACCCTACTGCGCCTTTGAGTTCTGCGAGCCCGGTACGGCCGGCAGTCCGTGCGATGGTCCAAGCGACTGCACGGTCGCGGTACCCTTCTGCACCCACGTGTCCGAATGCCAAGCTGGCGCAGAAGGCGACCCCTGCGGGAGCGACGCCGACTGTGACGCCGACGCCGGCCAGTTCTGCGGACCTGCCGATCAGTGCCAAGACGGTTCTGAAGGTGACCTGTGCGACTCGAACGACGATTGTGTCGACGCGCCGTATTGTGCGTCGGGAAGCTGCGAAACCGGCCAGGCTGGGAGCACATGCGATGACGGCGCCGACTGCTCGGTCGCCGCGCCTCATTGCAATCCCTCCCTCGTATGCCAGACCGGTGCCGAGCCACAGCCCTGCGTAGCCCTGGGGGAGG
>CAZDBH010000196.1:2787-13773 GCA_964503485.1 uncultured Bradymonadales bacterium
ATCTCGAGTGCCGCGATGGGTCGGCTGGCGATCCCTGCACAAGCGACGACAACTGTCTCGCAGAGGCTGCGGAGTGTGGTCCCGAAGGCTGCCAAGCTGGTGAAGAGGGCGACCCGTGCGGGAGCGACGCCGATTGCGACGCCGACGCCGGCCAGTTCTGTGGCCCGGCCGACCAGTGCCAAGATGGGTCGGAAGGTGACCTGTGCGACTCGAACGACGATTGTGTCGACGCGCCCTATTGTGCCGGAGGAACGTGCGAAACCGGCCAGGTTGGGAGCACATGCGACGATGGCGCCGACTGCTCGGGCGCCGCGCCCCACTGCAATCCTTCCCTCGTATGCCAGACCGGTGCCGAGCCACAGCCCTGCGTAGCCCTGGGGGAGGACTGTCAGGAGGCATTATACTGCTCAACCGATCTCGAGTGCCGCGATGGGTCGGCTGGCGATCCCTGCACAAGCGACGACAACTGCCTCGCGGAGGCTGCGGAGTGTGGTCCCGAAGGCTGCCAAGCTGGTGAAGAGGGCGACCCCTGCGGGAGCGACGCCGATTGCGACACCGACTCGGGCCAGTTCTGCGGACCAGCCGACCAGTGCCAAGACGGTTCTGAAGGCGACCTGTGCGACTCGAACGATGATTGTGTCGCCGCGCCCTATTGTGCCGGAGGAACGTGCGAAACTGGCCAGGCCGGCAGCACATGCGACGACGGCGCCGACTGCACAGGAGCCGCCCCCCACTGCAATCCTTCCCTGGTATGCCAGACCGGCGCCGAGCCACAGCCCTGTGTAATCCTTGGTGAAGACTGTCAGGAGGCATTGTATTGCTCTCCCGATCTCGACTGCCGTGACGGCTCTGCTGGCGACCCGTGTACAACCGATGACAACTGTCAAACCGAAGCACCATTGTGCGGTCCTGACAGCTGCCAGGTTGGAGAAGAGGGTGACCCGTGTGCCAGCGACGCCGATTGCGACACCGACTCTGACCAGTTCTGCGGTTCACACGGGGAATGCCAGGATGGTTCCCTCGGTGATTTTTGCGCCTCGAATGATGATTGCGCTGCCGCGCCCTACTGTGCCGCCGCGACCTGTCAACTGGGCGAAGCGGGCAGCACGTGTGATGACCCCGCCGACTGCACCGTCGGCGCCCCTCACTGTAATCCCTCGCTCGAATGTCAGACAGGCGCCGAACCGCAACCCTGTGTAGCCTTCGGGGAGGATTGCCAGGAGGCGCTCTACTGCTCAGCCGAAAACACGTGTCGAAACGGCTCAGCTGGCGACCCCTGTACCCTCGACGCGAACTGTCTCGAGGAAGTTCCCTACTGCGGTCCCGACGGTTGTCAGACCGGAGAGGAGGGCGACCCCTGCGGCAGTGACGCCGACTGCGATAGCGATTTCAATCAATTCTGCGGCTCCGGCGGCAAATGTCAGGACGGCTCTCTCGGCGATCTTTGTGCGACCAACGATGACTGCAAATCGGCACCATTTTGCGCTGGCAACGCGTGCGACGTCGGTCAGGCAGGAAGCGCCTGCGACGCCCCCGACGACTGTTCGGTAGACGCCCCCCACTGTAATCCGTCGCTTGTGTGTCAGACCGGTGTCGAGCCACAACCCTGCGTAGCGCTTGGAGAAGACTGCCAAGAGGCCCTGTACTGCTCCACTGAACTCGTGTGTCGAGATGGTTCAGCTGGCGACGTTTGCGCCCTCCACGAGGAGTGCCAACCCGCTCTAGTTTGCGGTCCAACAGTCTGCCAGGACGGGTCTGAGGGGAATCCCTGCGATTCTGACGACCAATGTGGGAAAGCCCCGTTCTGCGGCAGCACGAACACTTGCCATGACGGAAGTCTGAACGATCCCTGCACTGACGACTCACAATGCCAGAATCCGGAAAACCCCCTGTGCGGCCCCGACGGTTGCCAGATTGGGCTGGAGGGTGACCCCTGTGAGAGCGACGCGGATTGCAACGCTCTGAAGTCACCGTTCTGTGGTTCGACGGGCACCTGCCACGACGGATCGCTGGGCGATCCATGCGACGCACCGGATCAGTGCGTGTTCACCGACTCGGTTTTTGGGGATGCCGCCTGTGGCGATACAGGTTGCCAGGAGAGCGACGTCGTGCTGATCACGCCGCCGGCCGGGTCCTTTGAGATCGGCTGCCCTCACTTCGGTGGGGACCTGGAATGTGCGCCGAGAGCCGCAGCGACTCCGCTTACGGATATGTTCTTGACCCGGCCGTTCCTGGCTCAAGACCATGAGGTGACTCAGGCTGAATGGTACGCTCGTACAAACGAGACCCCGTCCGACAACAGCTGTGCCACGGTTGCGACATGCATGCTTCCGGTTGAAGACGTCCGATGGTGGTCCGCTGTCCGCTACGCAAACATGCTCTCGGCCGAGTATGGCCTCGAGTCGTGTTATGTGCTGACCGACTGCGGCACCTCAATCTCTGATAGCAACTGCGACGAAGCCGAACTGACCGACCTAGACTGCACTGGCTACAGGTTGCCCACGGAGACCGAATGGGAGTACATGGCCCGAGGCGGCACCACAACCGACTACTACTCGGGCGACGTAAGCCGCTCGCAGAGCGACTGCGAGGATGCACCTTCACACCTGTACGGGATAGCTTACTTCTGTGACAACTCGGGCGACGAAACCCACGTCATTCGCGGTCGGACGCCAAATGCCTACGGTTTATACGATGTCGCCGGAAACGTGAGCGAGTGGGTCTGGGACCGATGGGGGCGGTATCCGGTAGGTCCCCAGACGGACTGGACTGGCCCGGGCGGTCTCTTCAGCGGTAACGAGCACATCCATCGTGGGGGCAGCTATGATAGCGACCCAGCAGACCTGCAACACGGTTCCCGGGATGCCACATCACCTTCAAGTAGCGACAAAACACGCGGGTTCAGGCTGGTTAGGACGGTTGTACTAGATTGAGTGGCGCCCTCTCAGGCGCCAGTCCAGACAGGCTTCCTTCGCTCTATGAATGCAGCGATTCCCTCATTGCCGTCGTGACTCGGCAGAAGTTCAGCCAGGTATTGTGCCTCTGCGTGATCGAGTGCAGTTCCAATCGCCTCGTTCATTCCGCTGGTCTGATTGAGAACGCGGACTGCCTGACGCAACGCAAAACCCGAAACTGACTTCAGATTTTCTTTGTACCAGCCAATCGCCGTTGCGAGGGCTCCACCCGGCTCCTCCGCGACAGCAGTCGCAAAGTCGCATCGAACGGCTTCGTCGATACTCAGGTTCGCTCCAGTAAGCACGAGACGTTCATTGAGCGGGACACCCAGGCGGAGTGGGCCCAGCGCGCTCAAGACCGGAGGAAAGACGGCCAGCTTGATCTCGGGGCAACCGACCGACGCGGTTGGACTCAGAAAGACGAACTGACAGCAGAGTACTAGCTCGAACCCAGCCCCGAGACAGCGACCTTCGACGACAGCAGCGGTCGGAGCTGGAAAAGTCACGAGCTGTCGGACAACTCGGTGCAGGCCCGACAGGAGCGCAGGGGCTTGCTCCGGGACATGTTCCTCAATCGAGGCGCCGTACGAGAAGTGGCTCCCCTCTCCGCGCAGGACCAACAGTTTGATGTCCTTGTTGTCGCGATGGGTTTCGAGCGCATCGGAAAGCCCACTCAATACCTCAGCCGATACGATGTTTCCCTTGGGTCGGTTGATCGAAAGAACCAGAACCTCGCCATCTTCTTTGAACTCGCTCGCCACTGCTGGACCGTTCGGCGTCTCGCCCATACTTTCCTCCTCAACGCTTTGGGAAATGTCTCGAGATTTAGTCGTTTGGGTCCAATACCATGCGCTTGGCCAAACAGTGATCAGCCATCTTTCCGAGATAGTCGTTTATGCTCGACATGGGGCCGTATTCGATGAACGGCTCGAGTTTGACTCGGCCGTCGTAGACCATCTCGAGGACCGGCGTATACATCTCTGGGGGACATCCCCAAGACCCATGGATGGTCGCATCGAACGCCATCAGGTTAGACAGGCGAACCTCGACCTTCTTGGGGGTGAAGCCGACTTGAACCATCGTCGCGCCACGCTGCAGCAAGGTGAACGCCTGAATTTGCGATGAAGCGGCGCCGGCACACTCCAGAATCTTGAAACCGAGCGACGGAATTCCCCATTCACGGGCGGCGCCATGAGCCTTCTTGCGGACGTCGCGCGGAGTTTGGTCCGTGACGTTGATGACCAGGTCGGCTCCCCATTCCTTCGCCATGGCAAGGCGATCGGAGGAGAGGTCCAGAGCGACCACTCGGGCCCCGAGCGCTTTGGCGATCTGAACTGCGAAGATTCCAACCCCACCGGCGCCGACGACGAACGCGACGTCACCTTCGGACAACCCACACCGCAGGATGCCCTGGTAGGCAGTAGAAACCGCGTCCGCAACAACCGAGAACGGTCGCAGGTCCATCCCTTCCGGCGCTCCGACTAGGGAAACCAACGATGCAGCCGGTACGAGGATATGACTCGAGAGACCACCGTGGATATCATTGCCCGGCATCTTCTGACCGAGGCAGGCATTACCACGACCAGCTTCGCAGAAGGCACAGTCGCCGCACGGCATGACCGCGGGTACAATCACAGATTGACCCACCAATGACTCGGAGCCAGAGCCCGCAGCAACAACCTTTCCGACGACCTCGTGCCCAAGCACCAGGGGCAGAGGGTGGTTGGGTTTAACGGACCCGTTCGCATAGCCGAGATCGGTGTGGCAAAGCCCGCACGCGAGGACCTCGACGACAGCTTCTCCAGCGCCCGGGTCTTCGACGTTGTGCGTGCGCTTGACTAAGGGTTCGCCCGCGTTTTGCAGATAGTACGCATGTCCTGTGAACGGCATTGTGCCCCCTATGAACGAACGTTCGTTCGGTGTTTGCGAACCTTATGAGTGTCTTATCCGGATATCAAGCGGAATATGACGAGATCAGAAATGAAATCGGGGCCGATCAGGCGGAGAGCGAGGTGGCTGTCGGTTGAGGAGGCGCCGGAATCACGTGGGCCGGAACGCCCTCTTCAAAGAGGTTCCTTCTCAGCCATTCGTCCTCACCGATGCTGTCGAGCTCCTCTCGCTGCAGTTCCAGCTGCTCGAAGCAATAGGGCAGCATTTTCTGGAAGTGCAAGAAGAGAACGGCGAGCGTCACGAGCGCTTCTACACCCCGCGGGTTGCGGAAAATGACCTTCCAGAAGGCCTTCCAAAAGGGCCAACGCATTGACCGGTTTACCGTCATTTTCCCGAATAACCGCAGAGCGATCTTTAGGTTGCGAGCCAACATCCCCCAGCTCGGCTTCGGGTTGGGGACGGTGTTCAGACGCTTGGCGACCTTGGCACAGCGTGCAAAGTACTTCGCCGGATCGAAGCTGTGCTTGAGTATCCTCACTAAATCGGCCAGGACCGCCGGCGCCGGCCTTTGGGGTTTGAACTGGATACCCGCCGATATCTGGTCGCGCACGTTCTCGTCGTCGAAAGCGCGCGCTTTGGGAAAGAGGCGTCCCTCGCGGTCCAGCCGCTGGGATAGCTGAGTGCCGGGTAGCGGATAGACGACGCCAGCCATCACCCATGGAATCGAGGTCTCTTCGATGCAGTCGACGACGCAATCTCCAATGTTCTCGGGCTCCCCATCCAGCCCCAGCAAAAATCCGGAGTGCACAGTGGCGCCTGCAATTCGGTAGATTCGATCGACCGCTTCTGGGATCGAAAATCCCATGTTCTGCGGTTTCTGGGCCGATTTGAGCGCGTCTTCCGACGGCGTCTCGATTCCGACTAGGAGGTACTTGAAGCGAGCCGCTCTCATGAGTTTGAGCAGCTCCTCGTCTTTTGCGATGTTGAGGGTCACACTGGTCGAGAACTGGAACGGATACTTGTGGGCTTTGAGCCACGCAGCCAAGGCCGTCAGAAGCGGCTTCGCCTTCTTCATGTTGCCGACCAGGTTGTCATCGAAGAAATCGACCTGGCCGCGATAGCCGAGGTCGTAAAGGACCTGAAGTTCGTTGAGGACCTGGTCCACTGTCTTGGTGTTGTACCCCTCGAAGAGGTCGATCACATTGCAGAACTCGCAGTGATAAGGACAGCCGCGCGAGTACTGAATGCCCACGTACAGGTAGTTCTTGAAGTTGATTAGGTCGAAGCGAGGGGGCGGAACAGATTCGAGATTGGCCGAGCCAGAGGCGGTGTAGACGCCGGAGGGAACGCCGTTCCCATAGTCGGCGAGGAAATCCGGGATGGTGAGTTCGCCTTCACCGAGGCACAGATAGTCGCCACCAGCTGCGCGATACACGGCTTCGTTCAACGTCGGGTCCGGACCGCCGACAACGACGGTTCGACCGAGCGACTTGGCCTGTCGCACGACCTCGAGGGCGCGCTGTCTATGGACGATCTTCGCGCCCACGAACACCAGGTCGGCGTCGGCAATGTCTTCGTCTTCGAGACCCGCTACGTTCTCGTCGATCAGGGAGATATCCCAATCCTGCGGCAATTGAGCTGCGATGGTCAGGAGGCCCAGGGGCGGCGTCATGTACTTCGCGCCCGCCATTCGGCATACCTCTTCAAAATTCCAGAATGAGAAACTTTGGAACTTCGGCCACACCAAGACTGCTTTCATCGTCATTCACCTCCCACCAGTAGTTATTGAATCGTTAGGGGAGATAAACGGATATACTTATCTAGTACAAGGAAAAACGTTTTGAAGGGTGTGTAAAAGAATTGTGTTTGGGGTTACTCGGGATAGACGCCGGCGTTGTGACCGGCGAGCTCAGACAGGAATGTGTTCTTCAGACGGTTCTCGAGAAGCTCGGCTGCTTCGTCGAGGCATTTGTGGAGAGGGCAGAGCTCTGCGCAGTGATCTTCACGCGCGAGCGGGCATCCGGTGATCCGTTTGATGGGATCAATCGTTTGAACCACTGAATAGGCGGAGACGCTTGAGGGGTCGTCTTTGAGTCTGAATCCACCCTTTTTCCCACGCTGAGAGTGTACGAGGCCAGCCTTGGCCAGCACCTGCATCACTTTTGCCAAGTAGCCTTCGGGTACATGGCAGAGCTGGGCCAAACGTTGGTTCGTGCACGCATCGCCCTCCAACTTTGCCAAGTAAACCATGGCCCGTAGTGCGTATTCTGCAGTCTGCGAAATCATGCGCCCTCACGTATATAATGGTCACAATCGCTGTTGCTGCGATTATGGGTATTCTCGCCGTTCCCTCAAGACAGGGAACCATAAGATTATCTAAAGGTCCAACTCTCTGTTTCTAACACGCGTCGCGCGATTCGGTCACGAATCTCGAATATGTCAAGTGAACGCGGTTGGTCAAGGAAGGAGACGTGCATGAGGGCCGCAGCTCGCGTACCCTCAGGCAGCGCGCCGCAAATCACGTCTCGCGCGTTAGCAAAGACCCTATCCCTGGCCTGAGAGACAAACAGCATCGTACAGTCCCCGAAAAAGGGTGAATGGGTGCAGTCGGCTCCGCATTGCAATGCCCTGCTCACAACAGAATCAGCGGCGTAGACGTCGATCAACATATCGGCGATCGCGCCCAATACTTGTTGATGCGCTTCGATCTCCATCATGTAGGTTTGCACAGCCTGGGCAGCGGCATATAGGAGAGCCGCCTTCATCCGTTCGACTTGACGTTGCTCCTCGACCAACCACTGGGTTTTTGGGCTGAAACTGGGTTCCTTTCCGGCCTGAAGCGAGGCCGTGACCTTCTGTACCGACGCCATCAGAGGGATGCGCATTTTCATGGCTCGCTTCAGCAGCGCTCCAGCCATGAGCATTCGGTTGATTTCGTTGGTGCCCTCGAAGATCCGATTGATGCGAGCGTCTCGGCTCACGCGCTCGATGGCGTATTCAGTGATGTATCCGTACCCACCGTGCAGTTGAAGGCCTTCGTCCGCCACATAGTCGAGGGTTTCGCTTCCGTACACCTTCAGGATGGACGCTTCGATGGTGTACTCCTCTGTGGCCTTCTTGATGTCGTCGTCGTCCAGCCCTGGACTCAGCTCATCTAGCGCGTGGTACTTTTTGTCGATGAGTCCCGCGGTTCGAAATCCCAAACTGTCTCCGACGTAGATTCGACACGCCATCTGGCCGATCTTGGCTCGAATGAGCTCGAATTCGGTCAGCGATTTGCCAAACTGTTTTCGCTCGGAGGCATATCGCACGGCCAGATCCAGGGCGTACTTCGAGGCACCGATGGCGCCGACGCCGAGCCGCGCGCGTCCTACATTGAGAATGTTGAAGGCGATTCGGTGTCCCTTGCCGATCACACCGAGGACATTCTCAGCCGGTACCTTGGCGTCCTCGAAGGTCAGTGCGCAGGTGGAAGATCCTTTGATTCCGTGCTTGTGCTCTTCTGGGCCGACGGTGAGGCCCGCCGTGTCCCGTTCGACAATGAAGCCGGTGAACGCCTCCCCTGCAACCTGAGCAAAGACCACGAAGAGATCGGCAAATCCGGCGTTGGTAATGAACTGTTTGGTGCCGTTGAGTAGGTAGTGCGAGCCATCCTCGGACAGGTCGGCGCGGGTCTTTGCTGCGAGCGCGTCAGAACCGGACGTCGCCTCGGTCAGTGCATAGGCAGCGATCCACTCACCGCTTGCGAGCCGCGGCAAGTACTTCTGTTTTTGTTCTGGTGTTCCGTAGTAGACGATCGGCAGACTGCCGATGCCCACGTGGGCGCCAAACGAGACCGCAAAACTGCCACATCGGGTCAGTGTTTCAGCGATCAGCATGCTGGTCGTCTTGTCCTGCGCCAAACCGTCGTAGGCCTCAGGAACGTCAATCGCCAGAAGTCCCAGCTCGCCGGCCTTGGCAAGTAGGCCTCGCATCACGCCTTCTTCCTTGTTTTCGATGGCCTCAATTTGGGGCAACACTTCCTGCTCAGCGAACCGCAACGCGATGTCTCGCATCGACTTCTGTTCGTCGCTCAGGTCCTCCAGGGTAAAGATCCGATAGCTCCCGACAGGGTCCAGCAAGAAAGTGCCCCCATCGCGAACCTCGAATGGGACGTCAACGGTACCGTGCTTGGCCACGACAATCTCCTTCAAACAGGGTGTGAGCCTCCGCGAGCTGTAAAACTGCGAGGGAGGCACGCTCTAGAACTGATGTCAGTATTGAATCGCGCCATTCTTCACCTTCGCCCAGGAGAGAGTCAACCCAAGTGCTCACCCCCGTATTCCGACACCCGATACGACGAAAGGACGCCACAGGTTACCTGTTCCGCCAGATTCCGACCGTGCAGAACATGGTCGGGAGAGCGTGCTCGCCATCGGGCGCCGCAGTCTTGCATTGGCCAAAGGCTTGAGATACTCCCACCGCCAGGGAGGCGTTCATTTGAAAACACTGGTTGGTCTCAACTCGTTTGTTGGACTAGTGGCAGTCGCATTGAGCATCGCAACCGGCGTCGTCGTCGGCTGTTCAGAGGCTCAACTCGGCACGTCGCAGGGCCAGGACTGCGGTCTGACCCCCTGTGATGCGACCGCAGACGCTGACGCCCCACCCGATCTCAACTTGGAAATGCCGCGGAACGACGCGACGCCGCAGAACGCGGGGTTCGGCGACGTCTGCGAGCGCGACGCCGAATGTGAGTCGGGCTATTGCATCAACGTCGACAGCGAGGGTGAGGGGGTATGCACTCAACTGTGTCGAGATGAGTGCCCCGACGGTTATTCGTGCCGATTGCTCGAAACCGCTGGGCCTGATGCGGTGCGCCTGTGCATACCCGAGCGTCAGATCCTCTGCACCGCATGTGAGGGACACGCGGAATGCGGCGGTTTCTCTGACCTGTGCCTCACCCAGGACAACGGGCGCTTCTGCTCGCCGGACTGCCGCGAAGCCCGCCAGTGCGAGCCAGGTTTTCTGTGCAACCCGCACCAGGTTCCCAACGAGACAGGAGGAACAGATACCTTCTGGCAGTGTGAGCCAAACGACAGTCTGTGCCCCGAACCCGGCGACACGAATGACTGCGGTGGATTCGAACAACTCGACGAGCTGGTCGGAGGCGAATGCGGCTCCTGCGGAGGAGGCGAATGGGTCTGCAATGGACTCAATGACGTCCGCTGCGACGATGCGATTCCGACGAATGCCTGTGGGGGCTGCGGCCGGCTCGACAACCAGCTCGATGCCCCCTGTGGAGTGTGTGACTCCGGAACCTGGCAATGCGGAGAGGGAAATTCGACAACGTGTGATGGTGACGCGGGCGACGCGGCTGAGAATGAATGCGGCGGTTGTTCAGTACTCGACGACGCGGTCGGTGAATCTTGCGGGGACTGTCCCGATGGAGTGTGGGCGTGCACCGACAGTGGCGGACTCTTCTGCACCTGCACACCGTGCGATGATCAGTGTTTCGAGCCTGATTCGACCCGCTGTCTCGATGCCGCGAACCAACAGACCTGCGCAGACTTCAATCGAGACGGGTGTCTCGAATGGGGTGCCGAGGTGACCTGCCGAACGGGCGCCTGCGTCGGAACCGCCTGCGAGGATTGCGACAATGATTGTTCCAGGGCGGGTGACACCCAGTGCGTAACTGCCAGTCGCCAGCAGATTTGTGGAAGCTACGACGCCGACTCATGCCTCGAGTGGGGTGGAGATGCCGAGTGTCGGTCCGGTATCTGCTCGGGAACGGCCTGCCTGGCTTGCACGGACGACTGCGTCGAGGGAAGAACGCGTTGCCTAGATGGTACCCGAGTCCAACGCTGCGGGAACTACGACGGGGATACCTGCTTCGAATGGGGAGGCACCGCCTCTTGCCGATCCGGGATCTGTGCAGCCGATGAGTGCGTCGAGTGCCGAGACGATTGTTCGGTGCCCTCGACTCAGTGCCTCGATTCGACCCGTCAGCAAACCTGCGGGGACTATGATCGCGATACCTGTTCGGAGTGGGGTGCAACCACCAGCTGCGCTTCTGGGGTCTGCCGTGGCGATGAGTGTGTCCTGTGCAGGAATGAGTGCGCTTCGGGAACCGTCCAATGCGCATCCGACTCCAGTATCGAATCAT
>CAZDBH010000196.1:13785-14699 GCA_964503485.1 uncultured Bradymonadales bacterium
GACGTTGATACCTGCCTCGAGTGGGGCAACGAGTCGGCCTGCCGCAGCGGCTACTGCGAAGACGACGCCTGCACGTATTGCGGCGATGGTTCGTGCAACGGCGCAGAGACTCCGGACTCGTGCGCTGAGGATTGTGCGCCACAGTTCGTGGCCCAAGAGCGGCTGGGTCGGCGTACCACAGGCGACTGCTCTTCCCTCGACTACGGTTGGCATCTGTCGCGAGGGAGTGTTTACTGGACCTTCGGGACCTCTTGTTCGCCCCCAAGCACCTCGACTCCTTGGACCTACTCGCAGGAATACGGGCGGTGGCGCTTCCGGATCCGAAAGTCGGGACGCTACCAGATTCGGGTGAAGATCCCACCCCAGGACTGGGCCTGCGACTTCTCGACTGCCAAGTACACGACCGGCGCTACGTATATTCTGGATCGACCGGACGCCACCAATCTCAGCGCGTCGCTCGATCAGCGAAACAACATCGATAGTGAAGCGACCGTCTTCGCTAACGTGCGTCTGGAGGCTGGCGAGGCGGCTCTCTATCTCTACGATGCCGTCTCAGATCTCTCCTCATGCTGCGACACCTGCGGCCAGAGCATCCGAGTCTTCTTCGACTATGCGGTGTTTGAGTGGCTCGGACCTTAGTGTCCTACTGGAAGCCCTGGGGAGCGGAGTGGGGAATAGAGCCGCGCAGCGGCGGCAAACCGGGTGCGTAGCGGCTTTCAAAAGCGCAGCAACCGGCGAGTGGACTGGAAGTCGACGAGGTGCTCCCTGGGGAGCGGAGTGGGGAATAGAGCCGCGCAGCGGCGGCAAACCGGGTGCGTAGCGGCTTTCAAAAGCGCAGCAACCGGCGAGTGGACTGGAAGTCGACGAGGTGCTCCCTGGGGAGCGGAGTGGGGAATAGAGCCGCGCAGCGGCGG
>CAZDBH010000197.1:0-14639 GCA_964503485.1 uncultured Bradymonadales bacterium
CTAAAAGCTAACGGCTGGAGTCCGGGGCGTTATACGCGACGGGCTCCTAGTACAGGGGGTGTGAGAATCGGGTCGTACCGAATCCCTGATTGGGGTTATGGATAGTCGGCCCAGATTCGCAGCTGGTAGTGACCAGTGTCGCCTGAATGGCCCACGGCCCGCAGGTAGTATGTGCCAGCATCGAGGGTTGTTTCGCCGTAGGCGTCGGCGGTACCACCGACCTGCCAGCAACCGTCGTCGGTAGCGGCACCGGCCCGAACCACAACGCCAGTCGAGGAGCGTAGCGAGAGTCGGCTTTCGACGGAGCAGCCGCCGCTGCCGTTCTCCAATGTAGCGCTGATTTGGGCACCGTCCTCGACTGTCACGCCGAAGAAGTCTGCATCGACTGCTGATGTCACCTCACCGACGTAGACCAGTTCCTCGCCGTCGCTTGGTAGGACAGCGGTTGTCGCATCGCCAGTGCTGTCGTTGCTCTCTACTTCGGGAGTGCCTTCTGGTTGGCAAAGAGCGGAACAGCCATCGCCGTCTTCCTCGTTTCGATCGTCACAGACTTCGCTGCCTTCGACAGCGCCATCGCCGCAACCGGGGTACACGACAGAGGTGTGAAGAACGTAGAACCCATTCGAGGAGGAGAAGTAGCCCTTGACCAGGACAACGTATTGGCCAGCCGCGAGGTCCACCATACCTTCGTCCGTCTTATCGAGTTTGGAGCAGCCCATACCCACGCCGCCGGTATCGTTTTCTGCCAGGGACTCACCATCTGAGTTGAAGAACTCGAGAACGGTATCGAAGTCACATCCTGAGCCGCCGTCATCGGTCCAAAGCTCGACTCGAGCGTCATCACCCACTGTCAGCCGGTAGTAGTCGAGATCACCGTCGGCAATTTCACCATAGAACGCGACTGAACCGTCATCGAGGAAACTCCCCAGGACGTCGGCGTCGGGCATATCGTCATTCGGTTCGGTCTCGAGCTCTGCGTCTAGGTCGCAGGCGTCGCAACCGTCGTCGGCGTCTTCATTTGCATCGTCGCAGGTCTCGTCCCCCTCTCGGACGCCGTTGCCACAGCGCGCACGGCGCACGACCAAGTTGAGCAAGTAGCCGCCGGCTGCGTCGGTTGTGGTGACCCGAATGAAGTGAGTACCTTCCTTCAAGTCCTCCACGTCAGATCCTGTGAGCAGAGCGCAGGAAGAAGAGCCGTAGCCGTAGTACTCTCTACTCGCCAGTACAGTTGTTCTGTCTGTGTCGAGAAGCTCCACTTTCGCGTCGAAACACTCGCCGCCTGCGGGAATGACATCGATTCTGATGAAACTGTCGCCTGCACCCATATCGACTGCGTAGTAGTCCGCATCTGATGGAGTCTCGATCTCGCCCCGTATCAAGACGGGCGTCGCTGGATCCAAGCCTTCGATTTCGGTCGCCTCGAGTGCATCGTCATTCGGCTCGACTTCGTCGATGGCCTCGTAGGTGCATCGGTCACAACCGTCACCTGTCTCCTCGTTGCCGTCGTCACACTCTTCGCCTGCACTCAACCTTCTGTCTCCGCAACGGGGCGTGGTGAGAGAGCTGTGAAGTGTGTAGATACCGTCCTCTTCGTCATAGAATCCACTCACGACCAGGTAGTAGGTTCCCGCGTCTACCAGAGCCACGCCCACCAGCTCACTACAAGGGTAGTTTCCGCCATCGTCGTTTCGGGCAATCTCAGTACCGCTGGTGTCCTGAACCGCCAGAATTGTATCGATAACGCAACCACCTGCTCCGTCGCTGGTGGATGCCTCCAGCTCGGTGGGGCCCTCGATTGAGAAGCTATAGTAGTCGTAGTCTCCGTAGGTCAGTCGACCATCGATTGAGATGGGGCTATCGGCAGTCAACTCGATTGGCGTGGCTTGACCAGTGCTGTTGTTCGGCTCGATTTCGCCGCCGGTCGGCTGCGGATCCTCGACTGGATCTTCGACTGGGTCTTCGACGGGATCGTCTACCGTCTCCTCTGTGGTGTCTTCGACCGGGTCAGTTGCGTCGCCCCCGGACTCGACGTCCTCGAAGCGTGGATCGACGTCACCGGAGCGAATCCCTTGAGAGTCGTTACCGGCATCGGCCGCCGCTTGGGAGTCGCCCTGGTCGCTACTGCTGCAGGCTGCAATGAAGAAAAAAACAAAAGACAGTAGGCTGAGTCTACGCAACAACATTCGAAACTCCATTCGCGCCCCCAAATCCCTAAAAAACTAATGCTAATTTGGTTGTGTGGCTGGGTTATCCAGTGCCGGGATAACTACGCCCGTTGCGCAATTATGGCAAGAAAAAAGTGGCATTCGTCGCAATCACAAGCCGTTAACCGTCTTGAATTATTCGGAAATTAGCTAGTTCGTCCCGGCAGGATCCAACATAGCGATGATGGCACGTCCTTCCGGGCGTGGTCGCTGGGCAATGGTGTAGGTACCTTCTTCCATTGCAGCGATGATGGTGTTGAGCTTTTCGACCCACAGACCCATATGGGCTCTTTCTCGACCTCGCATCCTCATGACGAACCGTACTTTGTTGCCGTCGTTGAGGAATTTAGTTGCCTGGCGCAGCTTCGTTCCCAGATCGTGCTGGTCTGTTTTCGGCCGCAAAGTAATGGTCTTTACGACCGTCTGTTTGGAGTGATCTTTCTTCTTGGACTGGTCGTAACGGAACTTTCCGTAGTCCATGACTCGGCAAACCGGCGGTCGTGCTTGGGGAGCGACTTCGACCAGGTCGAGGCCACGTTCTTCAGCGAATCGACGACCTTCGTCTGGCGTCATGATCCCAAGTTGGTTTCCCTCGGGATCGATCACTCGAATCTGAGAAATCCGGATCTGATGGTTGACTCGGTGCGTGCTCGGCAGTGGGCCGCGCTTTGGAAGGGGTTTAATCGGTTCTCTCCTCAACTAGTTGACGAACACAAAATGTCACAGCGAATACGCTGCGGTAGTCGCGCTTCGATCGACCGTGTTGGGGTTGGTCAGCCGCGCAGGGAACGGCGGTACAGTACGCCCGCTAGAAAGCGGCGTCAACCGAAATGTAGGCCTGGTCATTGTTGTCGTAGAGGCCCCCGATCGAGACCTCCTCCGAGAGGTCTGGTCCCCAGAAGAACATTCCACCAATTGTCAGGTGTAATGCGTCCGAAAAGGCCCACTGAGCTGAGGGATAGAGCATCACATCGAGGTCGTTTAGTCCTACGATTCCAGCTACTTGGAATGACAAGCTGGCCCATTCCGTCCGGTCCAAAGCGTCAAATTCGGCGAGTCCGAAGTTGAAAAGAGCAGCACATCCATAAAAGTCCTCTCCAGTGAGAAGGATCTCGCGGCCCTTTGGAATATCGAAGGTGTGGACCCAGAAACCCTCGACGTGCACGGCCAATGATTCGCTTCGCTCGTAACTGAAGGCCAGCGCGTTGTTCCACACCGGGAGCGTGGCCGCTTCCATCCCGTCGAGAAACTGAGTGCGGCCGGGGGTGAACGCGCTCTCGAGACGAATACCCAGTTGACCCCAATAGGTCACCATATCGACCTCGACGGTATGGCGCCTTCGGTAGGTCGATCGGAACAGCACCTCCCCTGCCTCCGCCTTCTCACTCACCGCTTGCTGAAGCGTAAAAAAGTCCGGGTGCCGAAGCGCCAGCGCCGTGAAGTCGAAGTCCTCGAGGAATTGTTCGTCGGTCGCAACCAAGTTCATCAGTGCGGCCATGTCCTCATCCATCTCGAGAAATGGCGTTCGATCCCAACCAAAGAAGTAGCCCACCCCAAGATCGACACCCCCATAGGTGCTTGTGAAGCGAGCGCCGGCCGACATGTTCTCTGGCAAGGCTTCGGGAAACTCGGTCACTGCGAGATCATCCTGAACCCTTGGCTGCAGGCTGGGGTGAACGAGCTCGCCCAGCAACTCGGTTAGAGGAAACCCTGAGCCCAATCCGCCGGAACTGTTGAAGAAAGCGAAGTCGGTCCCAAACACGCTAAACTTGTGGGGGCGGAAGAACGGCACGAGGACAGCAGACAGTCCGATCCGGTCGAACACCGCCGAGAGCTCGACTGCAAAGATGGATAGGCGCTGGTCAGCTGGGGTGCTGAGGGTTCCTCCGCCGTAGTCCAAGGGGTTGATGACGTCTGAGGGCTGAGTCAGGGTTCCAGCGCCCCAGACGACCGACTGATTGCCCACGGTAATGAAAATGTTGTCGAACCGGCCGCTGAGAAAGGCGTCGCGAAGGCTGGCCTCGAACTGACCTTGGAAGTGTTCGCCGTTCACGAATAGGTCGACACCATCCGGATTGCCCTCTCCCCAGAGGCTGTGCTCCAGTCGACCTTCGAGCACGGCCGTCCAGTTCTCGGAAAAATCGACCTTAGCGCGAAGATCGAGCCGGTTCTCGAGCAGAAAGATGTCCTCTTCGTGGCCCTCAAACCCCGTGTCCGCAAAAAAGCGGCCCTGGTAGCCTCCGCGCAGGAAGCTCCGGGGTGTGAATATCTGGGGCTCGCTGCTCTCACTCGATGACTGTTGGCTGTGGCGTGGATTGTCCGGGTCGAGAATCTGTTCCGATCCGGAGCTGGATTCGTCGCTGGCGCCGGAAGCGTTTGGGTTTTCGCTATCGAAGATACTCTCTGGTCCTCCGCCATCGTCCTCTTCCTCGGAACCGGACAGGGCGGGGTTCTCGGGGTCGAAGATGCTCTCTTGTGCCAGAGCAGACGGGCAGATCAGCACCAGGAGGGCCATTCCAAGAAGGGTTGGACGCATGGATAGCCTCAGCGCGTCAGGTTTTCTCTGGTGAACTCCGAAGGCGATACGTCCGACTCGAAGTCGACCGACTCGACCACGAGCGTCGTATTCGTTTGGTCTTCGTCTACGACGCTCATTCTGCGTACGTAGGTCCGACCCTGATGGGTATCGACCTGTTCGGTAAACATGGTCTTCGCGACGGTGTCGCCATCACGAAAGAAGCGCATGCGAAGAGGAATAAAATCTGTTTGGCGTACCCACATTCGGACGGATGAGTACTCGGAATCCTCCGTGGTCGAATCGATCACGTACACGGTGAAGCCCGCGATTTCCTCGTCGGGCTGCCTGGTATACGAGGCTTCTTGGATGTCTTGGCTCTCTAGATCAGCGTAGGTGATATTCGTGCCCATGAAGGACTGATCCTTCTGGCTACCTGCGATGCGGCGGGGCTCGTCGTCGAGGGCCGGAAGGAAGATCCAGACGTCATCATCCGCGTCCTCGTTCTCCATGAAAAGATACGACTGGCCAGCCACCTCGGCGGGTGCCAGAACGCGAACAATCGCGCGATTGAGGTTGTTTTCTTCTAGGCTTCGAATGTTCATCCGGCGTTCGCGGAGGTCGCCGTGTTCGTCCTGGATGATGAGCGTGAGCTGAACTTCACCGGCCTGGAAGCCGAGTGTATTGGTCTCGAGGGCTCGGTCGACAATCTCCTGGGCCGTCAACTCACCGTCGTCCTGCGGTGGTGGCTCGTCCTCGACAGCTGGGGAATCGGCAGGGGCTGTTGGGACTTCATCTTGGGCGTATGCCGTCCCCACCAAGATGCACAAGGAAACCATTAGAAGACCGGTCGTGAACCGCATTGTTCCTCCTTCGACTCCTGCCTGGAGTCACACTGAACGCCGGGATTGTGGTTCTTTCAGCGGCGGACTGCAAGGCGACCGTGCGCGATGCCCGCAGGTTGCGGGTTCGAACACCCCATTGAAAGCAATCGGGAAGGGCGTCTTGTTCCCGAGGCAGAGTGCTTCGGATGACGACCTTGGCGGGGGCTAGCAGCAGCCGCTGCTCGGGCCGCAGTTCTGGGTGGTGTCGCTATAATCGAGTCCCTTCAACTCTTTTGGCGATCGGGTAGCCACCCGGTCGCAGTCGAACTCCTGGGCCTGGTCTGCGGGGATTTCGACCCGGGGTTGGACGGGATAGAAATGCTGGGAGTAGGGCGCCTTACTGAACAGGTCGAAGGTCTTTTCACAAACCGCGGTCAGCTGGCCTCGCTCGTAGAAGTGACCGTCGTCGTCAAGCACCTGCTTGAAGGGACCCTTGTAGATGAGCGCCTGGTTTCTCTCGAGGCAGGGCCCTTCCTTGCCCTTGTACGCAGTCACCGTAACGGAGCGGAACTCGATTCCTTCGACAACCTGCCACGGTTCCTCCTCTCGCTTGACCATGTCGACTCCGTAGAAGCCAACCTCCTCGAATGCTTTCAGGAAGGCGTCCTCTCTGAAGGCGCCGCTGATGCACCCGCTCCATAGCTCGGGATCGGCCTGGAGATGTTCTGGAACGTCTTCATCGCAGACAATGTCGCTGATCGCGACGCGACCGCCGCGTTTGAGGACCCGAAAAATCTCCTCGAAGAGCTGCTTCTTGTCGCTATTCGAGACGAGGTTCAGAACGCAATTGCTGAGCACGATATCGACTGAGCCCGTCGGTATGAGAGGCGCCTCGCTACGGAGTCGCTGCTCTTCTGCCTGGACAGCGTCGAGCCCTTCGAGGTCGGGCACCGGATTGGAGTCGAGGAAGCTTTGGAGTAGGTCGAGGTTGAGCGCCAGATCCTGGATACGGCCCTTCCTGAAGCTGACGTTGTGCCAGCCGATGACGTCTCCCATCTCTTTTTCGTACTTCCGAGCGAGATCTAGCATGGCGGGGTTGAAGTCGACACCGATCACTTCGCCTTCGGGTCCGACGAGCTGGCTGGTGATGTAACAAATCTTCCCTCCGCCAGAGCCCAAGTCGAGAACCACGTCCCCTTTGTTGACGAATTTACTGGGATCGCCGCATCCGTAGTCCTTTTCTAGAATCTCATCGGGCAGAATCTCGAGGAGTTCGGGGTTGTAGTCGTCAATGGGGCAACAAAGGGCCGCCTGGACCTCTGCTGCACCGTCTGCGTAGCGGTTCTTGACCGCCGCTTCGACGTCCTGATCGCCGCTCATCTTCGAAACTGCTTCCACCGTCATAGGATCCTCGCTGTTACTTGTGCCTGGGCTGATTTACGCCGAGCTGAACTTACGGTTACTAGAAGAAATCCCTTCGCTTCGCAACGCAATTGTCGGTTTACCCCCTCTTTGGGGATGGCTCGTTGTTGGGTAAACAGCCCCGCACAGCACCGTTCGCCGAGATTTGTCGAACTTTTGTGTAACGAAACAGGGGGTTCGGACGTCTAAAGACATACGCGTTGCTTGCGAATGTCCTCGGAGCTGGGTGCTCTTGCGACAAGAATTCGGGTGAACGCGGGGGCGCTGGCATACGCCCAGACACATCGAGGCGAATCGAGGGTTTGTTTTCAATGTCGAGTACGACTGACTGCAACCGATCCGCCGAGGAGCTCCTTGCCGAGTTTGAGGAGGTGGCCATGCGCCACACTGATGAACTCTACGGGGCTGCCTTACGATACACCAAGAACGAGCGTGATGCTGAAGACCTAGTGCAGGAAACGATGCTCAAGGCCTTCAGCTTCTTTCACCGCTTTCAGCAGAATACGAATTGCCGAGCATGGCTCTTCAAGATTCTCACGAACACCTTCATCAACCAGTACCGCCGCCGGGTCAAAGAGCGTGAGATCCTGGGCGAAGAGAACCTCACGACTGTGACGGCGAACTTCTTCTCTCGGGAAACGGCAGCGTTCTATCAAAACCCAGAGAAGGGGCTGAGTTCCCGCACGATGGGCGACGAAGTGAAAAACGCCCTCTTCTCTCTACCCCCAGAGTTCCGATCGGTGGTGATCCTGTCTGACCTGATGGGATTTCCCTATAAGGACGTCGCCCATGTGCTTGATTGTCCAGTCGGCACCGTGATGTCGCGCCTGTTTCGTGGCCGCAAGCAAATGAGGAAACACCTGGTCGATGTCGCCGTTCGAGAGGGCATCGTCAGGGACTCGACGCCCTACCTGAATGACGAAACCAACCGAACTAGAATCAACAGCAGACGACGCAAAGATGACACGCGTCCGGACGACGGCTCTCTTTGATCTCGCTTGTTGCCGTGCTAATTGATCAGAGAGCAAGAAGCAGGAACTCGGTGTGTTCTCCAAAACATACCGTGAGAATGAGACGGCGTGGACGCAAAGCAGGCCAAGGAACTACTGGTAGCTGCCTACTCGGAGCAACTGATCAATATTGAGCAGTTGGCGGAAGCTCTAGTGCGGGCGGGCGAGATGGACGCCACTGGCGAACACGACTTCCAGGACCTGCTAACCAGCTCACTCGACATCTCGGTCGAGAAGTTGGGACAGCTGGCGGCGCTGGTATCGAACTACACCGTCGAAAACCCTTCTGTGGGCGCCGCTGAGCAGCGGGCCAATCAACTTCGCGAAGCTTACGATACGGAACGACTCACTGCCATCGGTGAAGTCGATCGGAAGGTTCTGCACGACACCACCCAGCGCTATGTGGTCGGCCAAGAACTTGGTCGCGGCGGGGCCGGTTTTGTCACGATGGCCTGGGACAAGCACCTCAGGCGCGTCGTCGCTATGAAGCAGCCGCTGCCAGCCTCTCCAGTCGCCGCCATAGACCGCTTTCTAGAAGAGGCGCAGACCACCGGTGGGCTGGAACATCCCTCGATCGTCCCCGTGTATGACCTCGGCGTGATGAGCGATGGACAGATCTTCTACACGATGAAGTACATCCGTCGTCAGTCGCTGCGCGAGGTCATCGATGCCCACTGCCAGGGTGCCGAGGATGTGCGAAAGGAGTACGGCCTCTACAAGATGCTGACGGTCCTTCAGCAGGTCTGCATGGCCATTCACTATGCCCATGTCAAAGGCGTGCTTCACCGCGATCTCAAACCCGACAACATCATGGTCGGAGAGTACGGCGAGGTCTTCGTGATGGACTGGGGACTCGCCCTCGTGCGCGAGGGAGGGGTACTGGCACCACCACCAGACGAGGTCGTCGCCGAAGAGGATGAGTCTATCTCTGGGACGCCCGAATACATGGCACCGGAGCAGGCGCGGGCCGACTACAAGAACGTCTGGGCCGCAACCGACGTGTTCAGTCTCGGTGCAATCCTGTACGAGATGCTGACGTTGCACCCGCCGTACCGTGGGAAGAACCAGCTCGCCACCCTAATGCAGGCTCTCAAGTGTCAGATCGAGCCGCCTCAGAAACGAGCCCCCTACCGGAGTATTCCGGCCGATCTCGAAGCAATTTGCCGCAAGGCGCTGAGCAAGGAACCGGGTGAACGCTACGCTTCGGCCAAAGAGCTTCACGACGAGCTCGACGCGTTCGTCCAGGGCCGCAAAGAGACCGAACGCCAAAACCGCGAAGCAGAGAGCTTGGTACGTGACGGAGATCACTACAGCCAACGCTACTTCAGCCTTAGAAAGAAAGCGCAGCAAGAAAGGCGGAAGGCCCACAGTCGTGCCCAAGAACTGAAGGGTCACGATCCGATCGACGAAAAGCGTAAAGTCTGGGAAGCTGTAGACAGCGCCGAAAAGTCCGAACTGGACGCCATCCAACTCTTCTCATCCGCCGAGTCGGCCTACTTTGGTGCTCTGGCCCACGTGTCCGAGAAGACCGAGGCTCGATTGGGGCTAGCGAGCCTGTACTACTCTCGGTTTCAGAGGGCCGAGAGTCAGAGGGATCCGCTCGAGACCCTGTACTTCAAAAATCGGCTGAAGGAGTTCGACGACGGCGCCTATTCAGCACTCATAGAGGCGAAAGGACGTGTGGTCATCCGTTGCGAAACCGACAACGCCGTCGTTCGACTCTGTCGCTATGAAGAGAAAGATCGAGCACTCGTCCCCCGACTAGTAGAAAAACTCGAAGTCAGCTCGGCCACACTGGACCTGGAGCCCGGAAGTTACGTTTTAGAGACTCAAGCTCAGGGCTTTGCGGCAAGTAATCTGCCTTTCGTCGTAGAGCGCAGTCAGAGTCAGACGCTGCGGATCCAGTGCTTGGAAAGTGACCGAGTCGCGGAGAATTTCGTGTTCGTTCCGCGCGGCATCGCCGAGATCGGTGGCGACAAACTCGCGCCCAACTCCTCACCGTCGGCGCGAGTCGACGTCGGACCGTTCTGCCTGGGGCAGTATCCGATCACGTTTGGGGAATACATTGAGTTTCTCGACGACATCTCGTCAAAGGACCACGCGGCGGCGATTGGGCACATACCACGCACGGCCGGGGATGGCATGCTGTGCATACATCACGCGGACGGCAGCTTCCGTCCTAGTGATAGGCTGATCGAGGGGAGCGCTCGTACGCGCTACCCCAAAGGCCAGGGACATGAATACTTCTTGCCCGTGTACGGCGTTGACTGGTACGACGCGGTGGCATACGCCGCGTGGCGCTCGAAACGCGAGGGGCGAAACTACCGCCTGCCCACCGAGATCGAGTGGGAAAAAGCCGCTCGAGGCGTCGATGGCAGGTACTTCCCCTGGGGAAGCATCTTCGATGCTGGCTTTTGCAGCATGTATGATTCACGGCCCGATATGTGCCAACCCGAACCCGTGGGTGTCTTCGAGACGGACTTGTCCCCATACGGCGTTCGGGACATGGCCGGGGGAATCCGCGAGTGGGCCGCCGACATATATGGTTCGGACGCCAAGAATGGACCCAGCCAACGCGTCGTTCGCGGAGGCGCTTGGGGTTTGACGGAGCACTTTTCACGTGCCGCAACTCGGTATCACATGCTCGATCGACACCGAAATCCGGTCGTTGGATTTCGCCTTGCGCACGATATCTAGATTGCGCTGGTACGCCCTCTGCTGCTTGGTCGCCCTCACCACGGCATGTCCCCCATCGGAGCCAGAGGGCGAACCGCCGCTGAGACCGTTAGTCTACACAGAGAGCCCAGGGGGACAGTCTCAGCCGATCATTCCAGGCTACGAGGAGTGGGCTGGTGACGGCGATCCAACGGCCTTCCCGGTCGCTGCAGAACCGGCAGCGCCATTCACCTATCCCCAGACTGATACCCGCGACCTAACGAGTCCTGAAGGGCTTGCCTCAGCGCTGTTTCAAGCCCTTGAATCACTCGATCAGGAGAAGCTCGATAGCCTACTCATTTCGGCCCAAGATTACTCCCAAATTGCGCACACGGGAGCGGAGGCAGCTCAAGCCCACACTGCGGAACTCAGAGAGCAGGCGCGTGAACTGATGCAGGCGTTTCGCGGCGAGCTGCTCTCTGAACAGCGCGAGGGCGGGCTCGGCTCCATGCTAGAATTCGAGGCCGCGTCGGAAGGGTCCTACCGGTTGGTCACCGGCGCCCGAGCACCCGTCCCAGAAGAGGCCATCATGGTCTGGGGTGTCGAATTGCAGATGCGACGGACCGGTTCGGATCTTGTCTTCCGGATCCGAATCCCGAAGCTGCTCAAGCTGGCATCTGGGGAGTGGCGCATCGCCGAGGTTCCCGAGTTGGGAGGTCGACTCGAGATGTTCCTCGCGATGGGCTTCCATCTATCACCCGTACTGTTGGCCTTCGAGCACTACCCACTGCCCCTTCACACGGCGAACTTCTGGACATACCAAGTGCGCTCCGTGCCGCGGCTCGCGCCCTCAGAGATGAGTGATGTGGCCCACGACGCCGACGAAACCCTGGAGCAATACCGAGATGTCGTACTCTCGCGGGACGAATACGATGGATATGCCTTGGTTCGTCTGCGCAGAGAGTATCTGGGAGACCAGGAGCGCCGCGACGAAACCGTCAGCTACTTGCTCACCGCGCGCCGCGTCTTCCTGTGCAACAGGGACTGTCGCCGAAACGTAGAGAACGTCGACTGGCTTCTCTCTCATTTCTCGAATGCTGTGACACCCGAGTTGGTCTTTCCGCTGCTCCCGAACATGAGTTGGCGACGAGGTGGGCGCCCCGACCTCGACGGAGACTACCGAACCTGGTCAGACTACGAGTCGAGCAATGTCCCGGCAGGACATTTCGACCGCACGGTGCGGGTGATGAACAGCGCCCGCTCGGGGCGAACACATCGATTCTTGGCCTCCGGGGTCGGCGTTGTTTTGGTGCGAATCGATGGGGCGACCGACACGGTCTTTCACGAATTGGTCGATTACAGAATCATACCCTGAGCGACGACCTGCGATGAAAGACCTGTTCAAAGAGATCCTGGAGCGCACGCCGACCGAGCCCGGCGTGTATCTCATGAGGAACAAGACCGACAAGATCGTCTACGTCGGCAAGGCGAGGAACCTCAGGAGCCGTCTCCGGACCTACTTCACGGGCGCCGATCCACGTCCCTTCGCTAAACGCCTCAACCGCATTTTGGGCAACGTCGAGACGATGATTACGCGCAACGAGAAGGAGGCGTTGCTTCTCGAAAACCGACTCATCAAGGCTCATCAGCCGCGCTACAACGTCAAACTGCGGGACGACAAGAACTTCCTCTCACTGAAGGTGGATGTTCGAAAAGACTGGCCCCGGGTCGAAGTGGTGCGACGGCAAAAACGAGACGGTGCCCACTACTTCGGCCCCTATCATTCGGCCTCTTCGATTCGTCAGATGCTGCGGGTCCTCAACCGTTATTTCGGACTCCGAACCTGCCCTGACAATGTGCTCAACAATCGCTCTCGGCCCTGTCTGCAGTACCAGATCAAGCGCTGCCCGGCCCCCTGCGTACTCGATATCGACAAGCAAGAGTACGACCGCTCGGTCGACGAGGCCGTTCTGTTCCTGCAGGGGAAGAAGGTGGAGCTGGTCAACTCGCTGGAACGGCGGATGAAAAAGGCCGCCGAGGAGTGGGCCTACGAGCTCGCCGCCCACTACCGCGACCAGATCAACGACGTGAAGCGGTCGTTGATGCAGCAGAGCATCGAATCCGTCAAAAACGTCGATCAAGACGCAATCGGCCTATACCGAGAGGGCGACTCGGTTGCAGTCGAGCTGCTCTTTGTTCGCAAGGGCATCATCATCGGCAATCGGCGCTTTCAGTTTGCCAATCAGGAGATCCCCAACGACGAGCTGCTCACCAGTTTCATCATGCAGTACTACACCGATGGCGCCTTCATACCGCACGAGATTCTGGTCCCGGAACTGCCCGAGTCTCACTCCGTTCTCGGTGAGCTCTTGAGCGAGCTTCGGGCGCGCAAGGTGCGGGTATCCAAGCCCGTGCGGGGCGACCGACGAGCCTTGATGGAGACCGCACGGGTCAACGCTGAACAGGCATTTCGCGAGAACAAACAGGCCGAACACCAGCGTTTGGATGTCCTCAAGAAACTGCAGACTCGCCTTCACCTTCGAGCGTTTCCTAAGCGGATCGAGTGCTTCGACATCTCGAATCTGGGGGACACCGCCATTGTCGGTTCAATGGTCGTCATGATCGATGGCGAGATGACCAAGTCGGCCTATCGAACTTTCCGTGTGAAGACGGTCCCTGAACAGGATGACTTTGCCTCGATGCAGGAGGTCCTCAGCCGTCGAGTGCGCCGAAGTCAGGAGGGCAACGAACCATGGCCCGATCTGATGGTCATCGACGGCGGCAAGGGTCAACTCGGCAGCGTCCTGAAAGCACTCGAGAATCTCGGCGCCCACGAGCTCGAGGTCGTCGGTCTGGCGAAGGCTAGAGCAAAGAGCGGGGCGAAGAGCGACGACGTCGTGCGATCTGACGAGCGAGTCTTCCTACCGGGAATCAAAGACCCGATCATGCTGCGACCCAACACGGCCGAGCGGCACCTCATGGAGAGGATTCGGGATGAGGCTCACCGATTCGCGCTGAACTATCACAGAAAACTCCGGCGGAAGAAGGGGCTGGGCAGCATCTTAGAGCGCATTCCCGGAGTGGGCTCGAGCCGGAGGAAGCAGCTGCTTGCGCATTTTGGGACAATCGCTCGTATCAAGGCTTCCTCGGTCGATGAGTTGCGTGAAGTGAAGGGGATCAGCCCGGCCCTGGCCCGTCGAATATGGAGCGCGTTATCAGAGTAGGATTCTGGGACACTTTCCGCCGACGGGCACCGAAACGCGCTGGCCCTGGCAGGAGCACGTCTGTATAGTTCCCGCCGGTTTTGGATTTTTCCGCAGTTGAAGTGAGGATTTCGGTCCATGCCTTCGTTGGCCTTTTGGCGAAGAAAGCAACCCAAGAGCATTGAACGATTCAACGGTCGTGAGATGCACGACTACCTCAAGCGTCACCCGACCGTTCTCTATCGCTACCAACCCAACTCACTCGGTCTGGGTCTGCTGCTCTTCCTAGCGATCGCTTCGGGTGCCTTTGCTGTCGCGACTCTGATGTCCGAAGGATTCGGGGGCGCCTTCGACTGGACAACCGTCATCGTGCTGCTCGTGGCGTCAACCGTTCTCCTGAGTTTGATGGGCTACTGGGCCTACTACACCCACGTCGCATACCTCGCGACTTCTGACAGACACCTGCTCGTCGGGCGTGGCGCGAAGATGATCGCCATCGAATGGCGACGACTCACCTCGCAGAAGCTCGGCTTCGATGAACTCGAAGACGGCCAGGACGCCAAGGGAGTGATGGAACTCCTGTTGGAAGACTACACCTGCAAAGTCCGCCTGTTCAGCAGGTACGTTGTTCTCGCCAATCTAGCCGCCTTCATGGCGACGATGCTGACTCACTTGGCTGAAGCTGAAGAGCGGGCGGCCAAGAAAAGTCCCGCTAAAAAGAAGTCGAAGAAGAAAAAGTAGTTGGGAGTTCGGAGTTGAACTAGGAGCCTGTCGCGCATAGCGCTCCAGGCTCCGCCATTGGCTTT
>CAZDBH010000198.1:0-4647 GCA_964503485.1 uncultured Bradymonadales bacterium
CGCGTAGCTCAGGGGGAGAGCGCTACGCTGACACCGTAGAGGTCGGCGGTTCAAAACCGCCCGCGCCTATTTCGCATCCGATTCGGATTCGAGGAGTGATTTGATGCCGAAGATGAAAACAAATCGCGGAGCCGCAAAACGGTTCAAGCGTACCGCCTCTGGGAAGTTTCGCCGTCGTAAGGGTTTCAAGAACCATATCTTGACCAAGAAGACGACCAAGAGAAAGCGTTCCCTCAGAAAAGGCGAGACGGTTCACAAAACAAACGAAAAGCAGATCAAACGTTTGTGCCCCTATCTCTAGGGCCGTGAACCTGCAGCAGGAGTTTTAAGATGCCACGCGTAAGTACCAGCCCAATGTCACGCCGACGCCGCAAAAAGTGGTTGAAGCTGGCTAAGGGGTACGTTGGAGGCCGCAGTCGCCTCTACAGAACAGCACGAGTTACCGTTGAGCGCGCGCTCGCATATGCATATCGAGACCGACGACAGCGAAAACGTCAGTTTCGCCGCCTTTGGATAGCTCGAATCAACGCAGCCGCCAGGTTGCACGGTATCACCTACAGCAAACTCATGGGCGCGCTGAACCGGGCGAACGTCCGACTGGATCGCAAGGTCCTCGCTGGCCTCGCTGTCACCGAACCCGAAGCGTTCAAGGCCGTCGTCGACGTGGCCAAGGCAGCGAATTGAGTGTCAATCTGACCGATCTCTTGGCGCGCCTCGAGGCGCTCCCGCCTCGTGCAGACAACGCCTTCGCCGACGCCGATACCGACGCACAACTCAATCAGACCAAAGCAGAATTCCTCGGGCGCAACGGCGCACTGCGAGAAGTTCAGCAGTCGATGCGAGAAGTCGATCCGGCTGACCGACCCCTGTTGGGCAAAGCGCTCAATGCGGCCAGACAGGCAGTTGAAGCTGCCCTCGAGAGTCGCCGCGTTGCGATCCGGGCCGAAGCGCTCGATCGAAACCTCGCCGAAACCCGCCAGGACCTGACGCTACCATCTCGCCGAGCCGAACGGCCTGGCGCGATTCATCCATTGAAACGAATCGAGCGCGAGGTCGTCGATATCTTTCGCCAGATGGGCTACGACGTCGCGGATGGCCCAGCAATCGAGACTGACTTTCACAACTTCGAAGCACTGAATTTTCCGCCGGACCATCCGGCGCGTGATATGCAGGACACGCTCCTGCTCAAGAACGGACACCTTCTTCGGACGCACACGTCTCCGGTCCAAGTACGGACGATGTTGACCAACGAACCGCCAATTCGCGTGATCGTTCCCGGGACTGTGTTTCGCTGTGATGATGACATCACGCACAGCCCGATGTTCACCCAAGTGGAAGGCCTGCTGATCGACGAAGACGTCACACTGGCCGACCTCAAGGGAACGCTTCAGGTCTTCGCGAGCCGACTGTTCGGTCGGCAGGTGCCGGTCCGACTGCGACCGAGCTTCTTTCCGTTCACCGAACCGAGCGTCGAAGTCGACGTTGGCTGTGTTTTCTGCCCGGCCGGCGGAGGTTGTCGAGTCTGTCACGACTCGAACTGGATTGAGATCCTCGGTGCTGGGATGGTGGACCCCAACGTTCTGGAAGCCGTCGGGATCGATTCGGAGCGATACACCGGCTTTGCCTTCGGTGTTGGCGTCGAACGCATCACGATGCTGAAGTACGGCGTTAACGACATTCGCCTCTTCTTTGAAAACGACATTCGCTTTCTCCGCCAGTTCTGAACGAACGGCGTGCTAACTGGGCCGACAGAGCCCGGATACCGCACAGGGTGCAACCATGAAGATCTCCTGGAATTGGCTCTCTGACTACGTGGACCTCGATGGGTTGACGCCAGAATCACTCGGTGACGTGTTGACCATGGCCGGCCTCGAACTCGACGGCCTCGAGACCCTAGGTGAAGCGTTTGCACCCATCGTGGTCGGCTTGATTGAGTCGATCGACCCACATCCCGAAGCCGACAAGTTGGTCGTCTGCCAGGTTCGCTGGAGCGACGAAGCCAAGCAGATCGTCTGCGGCGCATCGAATATGAAAGCCGGCGACAAAGTTCCGGTTATTCCCGCAGGCAATCGCCTCCCGGACGGCACGAAGATAAAGAAAGGGAAGATTCGGGGCCAGGTGAGCAACGGGATGATGTGTTCAGCCCGGGAACTGGGTCTGGGTGAAGACCACGACGGTCTTCTCATCCTCTCGTCGGACGCCTCGGTCGGAACGCCCGTTGCCGATGCGTTGAACCTAAAAGACACCGTATTGGACCTCTCGATTACTCCGAATCGAGGTGACACACTCAGTTACCTCGGAGTGGCCCGCGAGGTTTCGGCGTTACTCGGCAAGGAACGGAAATACCCGGGCGTCCTGTCGGGTGGCGATCCACTCGCGGGTGGATCAGCTGGAAACGCCAGCGATCACGTCACTGTGGAGATCGAAGACTCAGTCGGCTGCCCACGCTACGCTGCCGCAGTGATCAAGGATGTTCAAGTTGGTCCGAGTCCGGACTGGATGGTGCGCAGCCTCGAATCCATCGGCCAGCGCTCGGTCAACAACCTGGTGGACATCAGCAACTTCGTGATGTTCGAGACTGGCCAGCCGCTGCACATTTTCGACCTCGACAAGCTCGCTACGTCCTCGGGCAAAGCCCGGGTGCTGGTTCGTCGGGCGAAAGCGGGTGAGTCCATCACGAGTATCGACCACGTCGAGCGGAAGTTGGCCGAGGACGACCTCCTGATTACCGATGGCGACACGCCGATCGCGGTAGCTGGTGTCATGGGGGGTGTCGACAGCGAAGTCAGCGACGACACACGGAACATCCTCATCGAGTGTGCCCACTTCGACCCGCGAACCGTGCGCCGCACCGGCAAGCGACACACGCTCAACTCCGAGTCGAGTCACCGATTCGAGCGGTTCGTCGACCCGAACAAGATTCCGACGGTTCTCCGCCGAACGGCTGAGTTGGTTTTGGCCACTCAACCCGAGGGGCACAGCCCGAACACCGCGTCTGGAATCGTGGATGCGTATCCGCTGCAGCACCCCGATCGGGTGTTAGCACTGCGCGCTGCACGCTGTAACAGGATCATCGGGACCGAACTGACGGCCGCAGAGATGGGTCAGATGCTGCGGTCGATAGACGTCCCGTCGACATCTGACGGGGACGTCCTCACTGTGACGGTCCCAAGCTTTCGCCCCTACTTGGAAGGGTAATTCGACCTCATCGTGGTGGTCGGTCGTCTCTTCGGTGTAGACAAACTGCAGCCGACGGTGCCGAAAGGGGAGTTGGGTTTCACCCACAAGGCGAAGTCGGGAGTGGATATTCCCCAACCGATTGTCCCTCCACGCGTTTTGCTGAAACTGGAAAGGGTGAGGGATCGCCTGGCGGCGGCCGGTTTGTACGAAGCAGTGAACTACGCATTTGTTTCACCGACCTGGCTCGACTCGCTCGGCTTTCCAGAAGATGACCCACGGGCAAAGCCAGTCGAGTTGGCGAATCCACTGAGTGAAACCTGGAGTGTGATGCGCACCTCCCTTCTGGCGGGGCTTTTGAGCAATGCCCGTCACAATTTCGCGCATCAGGCCGATGCGGTGACCCTCTTCGAGATGGGACCGGTCTTTCTGCAGGACGACGCCGCACCAAAGAACACGGGCGTTCGGCAACAGACAAATGTGGCCGCTCTGCTCTCGGGCACGCCTCCGGGACGGTGGGAGGCGACAGCCACTTCCTATGATGCAACCGACGCGAAGGTTGTTGTAGAAGCTCTGTTGGACGAACTCGGTATCGCGTACGAGATTGCCAACCACGGTGGAACGGTCCCATACCTCCATCCGGGGGTGGGAGCCACCATCTCCGTGAAGGGAGAAACTGTGGGTGTCTTCGGGCAAATCCACCCGCAAATCGCGACAACGTTTGAGCTCGAACGAGATGTTTTCGTTCTGGAGTTGTCTCTAGAGCGCCTGCTACTCGAATGGACAGACGACTTCGGGTTTTGCCAGATACCGCGCTACCCGTCAGCTACTCGCGACCTTGCTCTTGTCGTAGACAGCCAACTTCCCTATGGGGATGTGGAGTCAGCGGTGGGCTCATTCAAGAATGGCCTGTTGGAATCCGTTCGACTATCCAGTGTGTACGAGGGAGATCCCATTCCGGCTGGAAAGAAGAGCATTGCGATTGCTGTAACTTATAGATCGCCGTCGGGAAGTTTGACCGACAAAAAAATTGACGCCGTTCATCGACGCCTTGCGGACCATGTCTTGGAAAAGACCGCGGCTGAGCTCCGCTGAAACTTAGCCCCTTCGACCGGGTTGAAACCACGGTTGGGGTTTCGTATAACAGAAGGCGACTGACTCCCTAATCTGAGGTCGTAATGAGTGTGACTGCAACCACGACGAAAGCTGATCTGGTTGATACTGTGTATGAGAGAGTTGGTGGCTTTAGCAAACGCGAAGCCGCCGACATCGTAAATCAGGTTTTTGATCTTCTAAAAGACCGCCTCTCAGCAGGCGAGAAAGTCAAAATCAGTGGCTTCGGTAACTTCGTCGTCCGTTATAAACACGCACGACCGGGAAGGAATCCGCAAACCGGTGACGCCATCACTATCGATGCGCGTCATGTTCTTCGCTTCAGGGCAAGTCAAGTCTTGAAAGCGGCGATGAACC
>CAZDBH010000198.1:4698-14635 GCA_964503485.1 uncultured Bradymonadales bacterium
ACAAAACCGCATAAAAACACGGCTCCACATTGGTCGATATACCAGAGAAGAGCTACTTCAAAATCGGCGAAGTCAGTAAGATCGTCGGCGTTGAGCCTTATAATATCCGGTACTGGGAAAGCCAGTTCCGGGCCATCCGACCAGCCAAGACGAAGTCCAAACAGCGACTTTACAAACGCCGGGACATCGAGACCCTCCTCAAGATCAAGAAACTCCTTTATGAGGAGGGGTTTACCATCTCAGGCGCGAAGAAGCGCCTCCGCAATCTATCGACCGGACCAGGCCTAGCGCCACCGGGTGAGGCACAGGGTCAACTCGGCATGGCAACCGAGGAACGGCAGGCTTATGCTGACCTCCTCGCTAAATCTCAGGCTGAAGTCGAAGAGTGTCGCGCGCGAGTCGAGCAGCTGACTGAGGACCTTCGCATCACTCGACGAGAGTGCACCGAAAAACTCCGAGTCGTCGAAGCTGAGCGTACCGAATTCTCACGCCTCCTCAAAGAGGCCGAAGAGAAGATTCGAGACCTCAGTGAGCAGGGCGGTGACAGTACAAAGGCTGCCTCTGCGGACCTACACCGTCTCGAAAGCGAGCGAGCAGATCTTATGGCACAGCTCGAGGCGGTGACTCGGGAGAGGGATACTGCGAATGCGCAGCACGGCGACTCAGAGAAACTTCGACAAGTCGTCACCGAGAAAGAGCAGGCACTGTTCGAGTTTCGACGGCGCCACGATCTTCTGATCAACAAACTCGAGGTTGAGTTACGATCAGCCAGCGAAATGCTCAATCCCAAACCGTAGGTTTCTTTGGCCAGCCACCAGTAGGAGGGCATTTGAATCAGTACTTTTCAGTCGGGTACGTCCTCAAGACGACCTTCTCCGTTTGGTTGAAGAACCTCGTTGCCTTTCTGCTCATCAGCTTCGTCGTGTGCATCCCGATGCTGATTTGGGTCGGTTTCTTTCTCACGAAAGAGAGCTTCAATTCGCAGGACATCGACGCATACCAGACGGTCACCAGTTTGGTGACCTGGGTACTAACTCCAGTCGCGACCGGCGCCATCACATACGGTGTTATCCAACAGCTGCGGGGACAATCAGCTGGCATCGGTGAATGCTTGAGTAGGGGCCTGGCTCGCCTAGGACCCGTGCTTCTCGTTGGATTGGCCGCGGGTTTTCTAATCGGCCTTGGTACGTTGGCTTGCGTCGTTCCCGGAATCGTACTGATGTGCATGTTCTACGTGGCCGTACCAGCCGCAGTCATGGAGCCTGGAATCGGGGTTGGCGGAGCCATGAGTCGTAGCCGCGACCTCACCGAGGGGCTCAAGTCTCAGGTATTCGGCGTCGTGTTCGTACTTGGAGCGCTCAACTTCGGTCTCGCAATGGTCCTGGTGGCCGTGTTCCTTGGAGGACCTGGCATCGACTCGACCAGCTCGCTGAAGAGCTTCTTCATGGCCACCACCCTTCTAAACGTAGTGACTATCAGTATCGCTGCAGTCGCGGCCGCAGTGACCTATCATGCCATCCGAACCGATCGCGAAGGTATCGACATCGATGAGCTTGCCGCAATCTTCGGTTGACCTACTTCTTCTTCTTCCGGTCAAACTTGGTTTCTTGCCGATCACCTAGCAGCATCCGTCCCTCGAGATGAGCTCGTTGGGCCGTGTAGAAGTCCCTGAGGAACTGGGTTTCGTTGACCGCCCAGTCGGCGATGGGCCACCCAATCTTCCTCATGATCGTGTTGCAGACTGCGGTCTGGCCTGAGGGATCGGCGGCGTGCGCCTTCCTGAGAACGTCCTCCAAAACCTGCAGCTCGAAGATACCGTAGTACGACAGTTGCTCGGGCGTGAAGGTGTAGCGAGCCCCTCCGCCGCCAGTCGGACGGGCCGCAAGGCTCCCGATATCACCAAACAAGACAGCCCTCGGTTTGGCAATGACGATGGTGCCGGCGATCAGATCTCCAATTCGCAGTCTATCTCGGTTGAACAGGGGCAAGAACGCAAAAACAAAAGCCCAGACGCCGGCGGTCAACCGGATCCATCCCGGAGCCCCGGGCCAGAACGAGTCCGGCGCAAGCAAGACGCCGAGTGGGATCATGACTTCCAACTGTCTGGTCAGGTTGCGAGCGAACACTGCGGGAGCGGTTAGCACACCGCCGGCGCGATCAATCACTCGGATTTTTGCCCGTTTCTTCCCGGGGGTCTGTCCCTGCCAGCGCAGCTCGAACCAAACGAAGTAAAATGTGTCGAGCAGGAAAACCATGAGTACGGCCAATGCCATTGCCAGGCCGCCGATCAGCGGCGCAAGCGCAAATAACCCGAGGCCGACCACCGCTTTGATCGCAAACAGGTAGATCTGATCGAGAACAAATCCAGTGGACCTGTCCCCTGCGTCCGCCACTGCAAACTCGAGTGGCACGCCCTCTGGAGTCACGATTGGCCGAATTCGCTTGCTCATCGCGGCTTGATGTTTTGCGAGGCTACTCACGCTGTGGACCTCGTTCACGCCCGGCAAAGACGAAGTAGGTTACCCACACGACAGCGGTGGTCGAAGCCACAGCGTAGCGAACGGTAACGTTCGTGACAGTCTGACGAAAAACACCTTCGATGAGGCCGGCTATAGCAAGCATGAACACCGCCCCGATCACGATGACAGCCACTTCCTTGCCCGTGCGAACCAGATTCGCTGTTCGGGTGTGCCGGCCGGGGAAAATGACTGCTCGACCGAGGGCTATTCCGGCGCCGCCACACAGAACCAGAGCGGAGATTTCGGTGATTCCGTGGGGCAGCAGCCATGCCCAAAGCTCGAAGCTCAAGCCTCGAGAGTGGTAGAGGGCAGCGAAGGCACCCAAGACCAGCCCATTAATGAAGAGAAGAAGGAAGGTCGGGACCGCCGCAAGGAACCCCAACGCAAAACTCATCATGCCAATCCGGGCGTTGTGGCTAAAGAGGGTCGACGCGAAGGCGCTGAGCTGGCCCGCTTCACCGCCTTGATACAGTACCTCTCTCAGCGACTCTGTCGACGCTGTAGGGTCTCTTCCCGAGGCGTAGGCCTCGGCGACAAACGTGAAGTAGTGTTCGCTGTCCCTGAGCACCATCATGAATGCGGTGCAGGCACCCAACAACAGGAAAAGGGCAGACAGGCATATCGGCCACCGGTACTTGCGCACCATGGCCGGAAACTGGCGCGACGCGAACGCCCAGACAGACTCCCAGAAGCCGCTTCGCGTTCCGTAGACACACACGAAGGCGCGAGCAGCGAGGGCTTCCAGATACTCGACTAGATTGCGATCGAGTGAGATTGAGCGAGCCACCGAAAGCGATGAAACGGCCGCCCGGTACAAGATGGGGAGGCGCGTGAGCTCTTCGGTGGTCAGGGCGCGCGGTCCCTTCTTTTCGACCTTGTCGAGGAGCTCCTCCAGTTCGAACCAGGTCCGTTCTCTCTCTTTGCGAAACTCGAGGCTCTTCAGGACGAAATCAGCCATTCAGAGCAGCTCCCTTCGCTTCACATCCAGGTAACGGTTGATGAGAGCTGTCGGAAGCTCCGACGTGCTGGCCTCGATTACGAGGACTCCCATTCGTTTCAACCGCTGCAACACCGAACGCCGTTCCTGAAGAAAGTCCGAGGCGACGACCGACCGGTTGACCTCCACTGTGGTACTCGGCCGCTGTTGCGAAAGTGAGGTGAGAGCGGGATCCTTGAACGCAACAAAAATCACGAGGTGTCTGCGGGTCAGCAGCTTCAGGTTCTGAAGCATTAGGTCGGCCGTAATCGTGTCCACAAACTCAGTGTAAATCACGATCAATGAACGTCGCCTCATCCGCCGCAAGAGTTCCGCAAAGCCGAGCGTAAAGTTGGTCTCGGCCGTGCTGTAGTCGAGGTCGGCCGTAAAGTGCTGCAGTCGTGGAAACCCGGCGAGGCCGCCGCTCGGTGCTGCAAAACCGCCGACCTTGTGATCGAAGGAGAAGAGGCCGACCCGGTCTCCTGTTTTCAGAGCAACGTAGCCGAGCAATAGCGCTGAGTTTACCGCGTGATCGAGCTTCGGGATGTCGTCACTTGGCTCAATCATCAAATGCCCGGTATCGAATACGATCACAACCTGGTGATTACTCTCAGCTCTGTACTCTCGAGACAGCAATTTGACGTGGCGAGCGGACGCCTTCCAGTCGATCGCCCTCGGATCCAGACCGCGCTGAAACTCGCGCAGCGACTCGAACTCGGAACCATCTCCAATGAACTTCTGGCGCTTCAAACCCGTGAGAAACTCTCGATTCCCGAAGAGTTGCAGAGCAAGCGTACGGACGCCTCTCGTGTTTGGGACGATGGTGGTCGATTGACCGACTGGAACCCGCACGGCTCTCCGAACTAGGCCAAGCGGTCCGCTCCATCGGGCCCACATTGCCTCGAGGTGACCCAACCCCCTTCGGGTTGGCTTGAGCGGCAACTCGAACGCAACGTGACCCGACGGCGGGAGTTCGATGACTGTCTCATCCTGAGGCTCGAGATGCTCGCTGAGTTCGCTCCTGACGGTCAAATGGGCACCGAACCGCCAACGTGTGGTTTGAACGGTGACGGTCATTGGATCGGAAGACCCAATGTACAGGAGCTTTGGGACAAGGACTTCGAGACCGAACTTCCGCCTGGGCAACCCTAGCGCAGCGTCCACCAAGGTAGCGAGACAGGACACACCCAACACCGCGATCCAGAGTGGCCACCAGCGTGGGCCGAACACGGCGGGAAAGACCGAGACGACGAATCCGGCGACGAAAAGGAGTATGCATCTGGGAGTTGGCACAATCATCTGGGCGCCGGCACCCCTTTGATGATGCTCTTGAGGGCACCTGCTGCGGTAATTCCTTCGATCTCAGCAGCCGGGCCGAGCACCAGCCTGTGCCCCAGTGCGGGAGCGGCGAGGGCTTTGACATCATCGGGTATGACGTAGTCTCTGCCCGCCAGAGCAGCGGTCGCCCGAGCAGCGGTCGCAAGCATATTTGCCGCCCGCGGAGATGCGCCGCACAGGATGGATGGATGACTGCGGGTTGCACGAACTAAGTCGACGATGTAGGCCACGAGCGGGTCAGAAAGTCGGATGTCGGCGATCAGTCTCCGAGCCGCCTCGAGCACCGCCAGGTTCGCTATACTCTCCAGTCCGAGTTCATCAACTCGAGGCATGGCCGTTTGGTGGCCATGAATCCGCACCATTTCGACCTCATGGGCTCGATCAGGGTACCCGACCTCGATTTTGAAGAGAAATCGATCGAGCTGTGCTTCAGGCAGGGGGTAGGTTCCCTCGTGCTCGATGGGGTTCTGGGTCGCGATGACCAGAAAACCGGGACCCAGTTCATAGGTCTTCCCATCGATGGTCACCGAGCGTTCCTGCATTGCCTGAAGGAGCGCGGCCTGGGTCTTCGGCGGAGTCCGGTTGATTTCATCAGCCAGAAGCAGCTCGGTGAAGATGGGGCCCTTCGTCAGGGTGAATTGGTTCGACTGGAAGTTGAAGAGGTTTGTACCAGTAACGTCACCAGGCATCAGGTCGGGCGTGAACTGGATTCGGTTGAATTTCAGTGCCAGGGATTGAGCTATCGATTGAGCCAACAGAGTCTTGGCGGTACCGGGTACGCCTTCGAGTAGCACGTGTCCGCGTGATAGCAATGCGACGAGGACGAGATCAACGACCTCGCCCTGTCCCATAACAACGCGCGCAACTTGGGCCTTAAGCCGCTCTCCGAGTTCTCTGACTTGATTCAGATCCATTCAACATCTCCTCCCGCCACAGGTAAATCCGCTTCGCTAGGTGCAATGTTCTGCGCGAGCCCGTTTTTGTAGCCTTGTCGGACAAGACCTCGTTCCTCAAATCCCGAAACATACCGCCCAAACCGCGCCGCTCTGTTGCCGCATCCAGCCATCCAGCTGCCTCCGCTTCGTCGGCGGTGGCCGGTGCGGCTAGGGCTTCTGAGACGTATCGGGAGGTAATCTGAAAGTACCTCCGTACGGTCTCGCGGGGTTCGCCAAGAAAGTCGAGTAGTTCCGCTGTGTTCTGGATCAAGAACTCCTTCCCGGGTACAAGCGAAGGCTGCACCCTGGCCGGCGCCCCGAAGCGCCGCATCGTTGCCCACAGGACGATCGCGAGTAATAGGAGCGCCTGTATCGTCGCTACGACGAGCGGAAACTTGAAGAGTTCTGACCACAGTGTCGGCTCGAGCACGTGCCCATGGGTGGCCTGGTCAAACACCACGACACCCGCATCTGGGCCGGCCAGTTCGATGATCCGAACCGCCAGTAGGGCGTTCTGTCCTTGAAACAGCCCATGGTTCATCAAGATGTCGGGATCGCTCACCACCGTGAGAATCCCTCCACCGAGCGTTTCGCCTTGAGCGACCAACATCCCTGTTTCGCTCGACACGATGGGGGCTAGCTGGCTCGAGCGCAGCAGCTGCGGTCGGCCGATGCTCGGTGCGACCCCCAGTCCTCCGTTGTCCCAGGCCATTCGGTCGCTCGTGCCGCCGGGTCTGACAATAGAGCCATCTGTGACGCCGACCCGGGCCAACATGGCCTCGACGTCACCAGCCTCGAGAAGCCCCACAGTTCGGATGTGCCCGGGCTCTTCCACCGAGGGACTCCAACGGTACTTTGGCAGTACGAGTAGTGTGTCGAAGGGATGGTCTTTGAGGGCATCGAGAACCTCTCCCCCTTCTTGGTCGAGAAACTCCGTCTCAGGCGCGGCGACAAACAGCAGAGAGTCCTCGCCCGATCGCCGCGCGGAGTGACGGCGGCTGATTAGAACCGGCACGTCGAGCTCGTCCAAGAGTTCCACAACGCCCTTTAGGCCCACAGCGGACACGCTGAACGCGTCCGCCCCGTCCGACCCGATCTCGGACAGCTGTGGAGAATAAATCGAATAGAATAGCGCAACCAAGAACGAGGGTACGGCGAGCCCGACCACCCACGCTAGACTTGTTTTTGTAAACGGGTTCACGAGGTGGCTCTCGAGCAGGCTTCTCTCAGTTGCTCGAAGGCCTGCTGACACTCCACGAACGTCGACTCGCTCGCTTCAACACCCGCAAACCGAGTCGACTCGACTGCTGAGACAAGGACCCCAAGTAAATCGCGCGCCTCTTGTCGCAACGGAACCTCGGACATGACCTCCCTCGACGTGTCCGAGACCTCGGCCACCCAACGTAGGTTTGCAGAGACAGTTCGGAAGGCGTGAAGAAGCAAGGCGTGTATCGCCTCATTGAAACGACCGGAACGGGCCAGCTCACCAGGCTCGGGGAGGTTCCGTTGCGATGGCGCGCTCGAAGGGGTTGCCTCCATCGCTGGAAGCGATTCGAACCGGTCACGTGGACCGGTCAGACGTTGTCCCAAGGCGACAATCGCCAGGCCGACCAACACCGCTATAGCGATCCAGGGCAGGACGGACGTAACCGCGGACGCTGAGCGCATAAACACATTTGGTCCGGACCGCTGTCTGCGGGTCCCGACAATCGCGTCCCAGATATCTTCGATGGGACCCTCCGCTGAGTCTTGGATTGGTGGAAGCTCGCGCTGATAGTCATAGCCGTCGCTGATGTGGTCGACGGCGTCCTCCACTGTGCCGCTCGATACGGCGGCAAGGCTGAGGAAGACCACGGAGGTGTATGCAGAAATCATCATTGAATCATGTCTCGAACCGAGAATTCTCGCACGGGATCGACTGATCGGCAACGCAGACGGATCGGGCTAGGGCCTGACAGCTCTATCGGTACCCTTGCAAACTGCGTTTTCGCTTGTGAGGGGGCGGCTTCTGGGATAGTAGTCCTGCGAACTTGCATGATAACCAGGAGAGTTCACAACGAACTCGTTGGAAGGATGACGATGACTCGATCTATTGAACCCGCCAAAGGAAAACTCGGTATTCTACTCCCCGGACTGGGAGCAGTTTCCACGACATTCATTGCTGGCGTACTCCGAATTCGGAAAGGTCTATCCGATCCGATCGGTTCGCTCGCGCAGATGGGTACGATCCGGCTGGGAAAACGGACCGAGGACCGCGTTCCCCGAATCAACGAATTGGTCAGCCTCGCGTCGCTAGATGACATCGTCTTCGGTGGTTGGGACATCTACTCAGAGAATTGCTTGGACTCCGCAAGAAACGCCGGTGTTCTAAAGGAGTCGGACCTAGAGCCGATCGCTGACGAACTCGCGGAAGTAAGACCGATGGCCGCCGTTTTCGATCAACAATGGGTCAAGCGGCTGGACGGTCCGAACGTGAAGTCTCAAAAGACAAAATGGGACCTGGCCAACGCCCTGATCGACGACATCAACCGATTTGTCGACAGCAACGGGTGCACACGGGCGGTCGCGATATGGTGCGGATCGACGGAAGTACACACCGACATTCGGAAAGTTCACCTCACGGTGGAGAACTTCGAGGCCGGTCTCAAAGAGAACGATCCGCACATCAGTCCGTCAATGATTTATGCCTACGCCCATATCAAGGCCGGCGTCCCCTACGCAAATGGGGCGCCCAACTTGGCTGTGGACACCCCGGCTCTAATGGAGTTCGCCAAGCGTCATAGAGTTCCCATCGCCGGTAAGGACTTCAAGACGGGTCAGACCCTGATGAAGACCATTATCGGGCCTGGCCTCAAGTCGAGGCTGCTGGGATTGAACGGGTGGTACTCGACCAACATCTTGGGCAATCGGGATGGGGAGGTTCTGGACGATCCAGGCAGCTTCAAGAGCAAGGAAGTCAGCAAGCTGTCAGTGCTCGAGACGATCCTGCAACCCGACAAGAATCCTGAACTCTATGGTGATTTCCACCACAAAGTTCGAATCGACTACTATCCGCCACGTGGCGATAACAAAGAGGGCTGGGACAACATCGACCTGTTCGGCTGGCTCGGCTACCCGATGCAGATGAAGATCAACTTCCTCTGCCGCGATAGCATTCTCGCTGCGCCGATCGTCCTCGACCTGGCGCTGTTTCTCGACCTGGCCAAGCGCTCAGAATTGTACGGCATTCAGGAGTGGCTGAGCTTCTACTTCAAGAGTCCCCAAGTCGCTGAGGGGCTGTACCCCGAGCACGACCTGTTTATTCAGCTGAAGAAGTTGAAGAATACGCTCCGCCATTTGGCAGGCGAGGAACTCATCACTCACCTCGGCTTGGACTACTACTACAACGACTAGTCCAGTTTTGGATGACGGGGAAGTGTGCCCTGGGTTGGTTCCGAGGTTCGGATCTGATGGACCAATTCAATCGAGGGCCGAGTAGTCTCGAGGCCGAACCCGCCGCCCGCCAGAACATCCTCGTATACTCGCGTGTGCAAATCCTTGAAGCCTGAGGAGAACTCCATCTCTTCGCCGTCAATCGTGATTGAACGGAAGGCGGAGCGACCGGATGCGAGGTAACCGTCGGGGAGGTCTTTTCCGTCCACCGATAGAAACCACGTGACCCGGGCTCTCTCGAGTTCGATCGCGCCGGACATATGCTGCGGACTTGATTGGTGGAGTTCCACGGCTTCCACGCCCCCGAACATCCAGATCAGGATATCGAAGAAGTGGATGCCGATGTTCATCGCGAGCCCGCCCGACTTGTTTCGGTCCCCCTTCCAGGAGATTTGATACCAAGGGCCCCTTCGAGTGATATAGGTTAGCCTAACGTTGGCTTTCTTACCCGAAGTCGAAGCTGACAGACGCGCCTGAAGAGCCTGGAGATCCGGGTGCATTCGCAGTTGAAGCACCGTGTAGACTCGCTTCCCAAACTCCTGTTCCAACTCACACAGCTGATCCAAGTTCCACGGGCTGATGACAACCGGTTTTTCGCAGATGGCGTGGGAGTTGATGCGAAGCGCTAGCCGCACATGGGCATCGTGCAGATAGTTTGGGGAGCAGATACTGAGGTAGTCGACCCGCTGTGCGTCACCCCGTCGACGAAGCTTCTCGAGGTGGCGGTCGAACCGTTC
>CAZDBH010000199.1:0-14630 GCA_964503485.1 uncultured Bradymonadales bacterium
GTCCAGGGCGTGCTGATGCGCTGCCCTCAGCTCCATCAGAAGAGAATCGCCGAGTCCTACACCCTCCTCAGTGGCGAGAAAAACAGGGAGAAAGCTGCGTTCACCGTAGAGCTCCAGTAGCACCTCCCGCCGCCATGTTCTCAGAGTGATTCGTCCCTGGACCTCCAACAGCTGCCGCATTCGGGTTTCCACACCCTTGCGCAGCGCGAGCTCATTCAGGGATTCCGCCAATTCGCCGCGCAGAGTCTCGCGCTCGACCTGCCGGGCCTCTTCCCCAGGGTCTGGCGTGTTTTCGGCCTCTTCCCCCGGACTCGCCTGAGTGTTGTCCTCTTCGGGTGTCCCCGACGAAGGTGGCGTCGAGTCGCTACAGCCCGCCAAACCGAACAGCCCGAGAAGCAACACTGCTCCCAGCGTGACGATCGTCTGTATTCCTCGTTCAGCCATTGGAGTCCACCCAACACTGCTCTTACGTTCAGCTGCGGAAGGAACACTGCTTATCATGTTCATGGGAACGGTTTCAATTCTAAAAATCGCTATTCTCCGGCAGCAAAAACGAGCTCGTTGATCCTGTCGTGAACGGCTGTTCTGAATTTGCGAATCATGATGTTCTCGCGGGTTGGATGAACCCGATTGCTGACCAGGACGATCGTCACATCGCGAGCCATGTCGTGCCACACGCTACATCCGGTAAAGCCGAGATGCCCGACCGACTGGCCGCGAGTAGTATATCGTCCTGAAGAAGACGGTTCAGTGGGCGTATCCCAGCCAATTGCGAACCGCTGCCCGGTCCTCTGACGCCAGAAGTTCGCCACGGTCTTCGGTGAGCAGATCCCGTCAGCCATCCCTCTCCGGATTCGATCCAAGTATCGTACGAGCTTCATCACACCCTGTGCTGTGCCAAACAGTCCGGCATGCCCCTCGACACCGCCGAGGGCTCGAGCGTTTTCGTCATGCACTACGCCCAACAACGGTCGTCCGGTCACATCTATTTCGGTCGAAGCGACGTTTTGCTCGCCCACGGCAAAAGCCAGGTTCTCAACGCCCGCCACCTCACATACTTCCGCGGTGAAGAGCCGGTCGAGAGTGGCCCCCAAGACCCGTTCGATGAACCAACCCAGCAGGATGTAACCCGGGTCACTGTAGACGGTTTCCGTCCCGGGATCGCTCAACAGCGGATGCTCGCCGAGCAACTCGACGAAACGCTGCCGAGCGGCCTGCCCAGGTTCGACTCCTTCGAGCCACAATTGTTCGTAGAACGGATGATGAGCCAAGAGCCCGGAACGATGGGTCGCGAGCTGCTCGACAGTGATGGCTTGGGCCTGCGGAAGATCCCGAAAGTACGGCCCTATCGATTCATCTAAGCCAATCGCCCCTCGTTCGACCGCCTGCATCAGTAGCACAGACGTCACCAACGCCTTTGTCAGAGATGCCAAATCGAACCATGTCTCTGGAGTCACCGGGCTCGACTCGGGGAATCGCGGGTCCGCTGTCAGTCCAGCCGCCAGGCTGATGAGCCTCGACTCACTCGCTACGCACAGCTGTGCGCCTGGGAACACACCAGACGAGACGGCGTCGTCGAGCAGGGATTGAAGCTCAGCCTCAGCCATTGGCAAACGACCAGCGCAACTGAGATACGCCTGGATCCAGGGTGACAGGGCCACCGAGCGGGATGGTCAAGTCATCCGGGGAATGGCCGACCGGAAGTCCGAAGACGACCGGTTTGTCTAGGGGCTTCAGAACCTCGAGGGCGACTGCTCTAGCACCCGTCTCGTCCTCACCGCAATCGTGGAAACTGCCGAGTGCGAAGCCTGCAAACCCGTCGAGTAGCCCGGCCAAACGAAGCCCAGTCAGCATTCGATCAATACGGTACAGCGGTTCGCCGACCTCTTCGATGAAGAGCAGGCCGCCCTCTGGTGGCCGGCAGTCCTCAATGGGCAAACAACTCGCCAGAAGCGACAAATTTCCCCCGACTAGGCGCCCACTCACGGGCGAACCCGACCCACCAACGCCCGTCAGCTCCCCTGAAACGAGACCACCCGTCAGCGCATCAACCGCACTCTGAACAGCGAGAGCCGAGTTACCACCGATTGCCGTAACAACGGGTCCGTGAAAGGTGACCAACCCCGCTTTGTTCAGCACAAGGTGAAGGGCCGTATTATCACTGAAGCCGAGCAACGGCTTCCCAGTGGTGGCTGCCGCGGCAGCATCAAAACCCTCCAGTAGATGCATCGAGCCATAACCCCCTCGGGCCAGCACAATGCCGTCGGCATCAGTCGAGGTAAACGCGTCAACGAGGTCAGCGAGTCGTTGGGTGGTCGGTCCCGCCAGGTACGAATGGTCCGTTGCGAGGTTCTCGGCTCGGAATCTGACCGTGAATCCCGCCTTTTCGAGCAGGGCGACTCCCTTGTCGAATGGGGTCCTAGCGACTCTTCCGGCCACAGACGCTACACGCAGTTCGTCGCCGTGTTTCAGTGTTCTCGGAAAGACGAGAGATGGCCATGGCGTGGCCAACGGGTCAGCCTCTGCGCCGAATGGTGCCAGCGCGAGTAATGGCGAAGCCCTCAGGCAGGTTGGCTTCCACGGCAGCTTTGTGACCCTTTACGGTCCAATCGGTGGCTGCCAAGCCCTCAATGATGGCGTTTTGAACGCGCAGGCTCTCTTCGTCTCCGGCAAGTCGCTGTACGACAGCCTCTGAGGCGAAATCGTATTTTCCGGCGAAGATCGCCTCGGCTGCGAGAAACCGGATCCGCTCGTTTGCATCATCCAGGAAGCGGACTAGACAACGACCCAGTCGTTCGTCGTGGAACTCCTGAGCCGTCAGTACGAGCTCTTCTTTTTTAACCGGATTACGCGAGTAGTCCGTATCCATGTTTTCGAGTAGATCCGCGATAATCTCGGCGATCTCATCACCAGAGATCTGCTTACGCAGCGCTTTGAGAGGCCAGTTGATACTCTCGGCGTCGCCCCGAATGTGGGCGATGAGGTCGTCGACAACGTCGGCGCCGAGGTCGAGGAGGAGGTCGTAGATGAACTTCTTCTCCTCGCGGTCGATCGTGTGATTCGGTGTGCGTTTTTCGAAACGCTCGAGAAGAATCGAGATCGCCTCAGGACTCGCCATAGATGCCAGATCTTGGGCTGCAAACTGCCGTTCAGGGCTCTGAACGTACATGTTGAGCAGTTTCTTCTTGGCTTTCTTTAGCTTGCGCTCGATGGAGCGTTCTTTTGAAAAGAAACCAGCCATTGGATAAGCGCTCGATTGAGGAAGTGAGTTAGCCCGCAGTCTCTTCGGCTTCTGCGGTTTCAGGAGCACCCTCTCCGGAGCCTTCGGCTTCGGGGGGAGCGAATTCCTCTGGAGTCATCAACTCAAAAACACCGGTGTCATAGGTGTATTGGCAGGCTTCCCAGAATGGGACACCTTCTGCCGGGTTGACGATTTGACAGGTGTACATGTGTCGGTACACACCGGTCACGACAGGCATGTAGCCTTCTTTTTCGATTCGGATGGGCACACCTTCACGAGACAGGGTTACCGGAAGGGGCTCAACGACGGCCTCTGGCATCTCACCAGTGATCGGGTCAGCAACCGGAGGAGCCGGCGGATAGGTGTTGAAAGTAAGGGGAGTAACCAATGCTACCCCGTTCTCGTCCACCAATTGCCGTCCATTGTAAAAGACGTGAGCGCCGGCCGGCTCAGAGCCAACCGTTATGTTTCCGATGAGCTCGGGCACCTCGGCGGAGGGCGTCATTCGGAAGCCCATTTCCATGGCGAGTTCTGGCACCGGCACCATGATCTCGTTCATCTCGAGAAAGTACTCGCCGGTATCCTGCCGCTGTTGCCACAGCGTATCTGGGTTGCCCCACGGCGGCACTTCGATGCGGCGTTCCTGGAAGTTCGGCATGGTTACCACAACCACGTGCGGTTCGGTGACCAGCAGGTTCTCGAAGAAGGTACCGGAACGGGTCTCAACGAGTGAGCCGGGTCGAGTCGGGTGCTCCTGAAAACTCTCCAGGTCATCCACACTGAACTGTCCGTAAGACGGGGTCGTTCGGACAGTCAAGTTACCGTACTTGGGCAGAGAATCGAGCCACGCTTCGCGTCGAATTCGTTCTTCTTCGGCGCGTCGTGTACGTCGCTGCTCCTGAAGGTCGACGCAATCCAGCGTGGGTACGTAGCATTTTGCTAGCGTGGGTACGTCGGCTCGCTTGTCTTCTGGGATCGCGAGGTAGGTTGCACCGAGACCAACAATAGTAATGGCGAAGACGGCAACCAATCCGAAGATGATTCGCCCTGTCCCCGGTGTGGGGTCGTCAAGGTCATCGTCTCCGTAGTAGTCGGCAACGTAGGCGTCTTCATCCTTACCGGATGTATTGAACAAGTGGTCCAGACCACTGTGTACATCTTGATAGAGTCCCTTCCCCGGTTTCGATGGCGCTGCTGGCGCTTCTTCGGCCTTGGGAGCGGGCTCAGCGGCCTTTGGCTCTGGTTTGGCCTCAGCAACCGGCTCAGCTTTCGGTTCGGGTGCCGGGGCTTCTTCAGCCTTTGGTTTTGGAGCAGCAGCTTCTTTGGCTGGCTCTGGTTCGGCAGCTGGTTCTTCCGGTGCAGCCACTGCCTCAGCCTTCTCGGAGTCTTTGGGGATCGCTGGGGGACCTGCCGCTTTTGCTTTCTCGGGCTGGCCTTCCTCGCTCTCGCCATCGACGCCCATTTCAAGGGCTAGGGCTTCAATAATCTCGTCGGCAGACGGTGTCTTCTCGTCCTTCGGCATTGTTTGGAAACCTCTCTTATCAGCCTTTCGCTGAGCTCCTGCCAGGAGGGTTTTTCGGACACCACCTGGGCGGACGCAACATACTCGCGCTCCCCCGAAAGTGTCAACGAAAGGTTGATGCAGCAACGAGGAAAGTTTGCCCAAAGCCCGGAATTCGCTCACCCTCTGGACGTGCGAGGCTGCTTTTCTTGACCGATGAGTAGCGCGATTCGGGAAGATTTCCGTTGCGTCGACGCTTGTATTGAGGCAGGTTGCGACGCCCGCCAGGAGTCTGCAGGAATCCACAGGAAATGAAGGGACAGGGAGGTCACAGAACGATCGGACGGAAGATCGAGGGATGGGTCGAACGGCTCTTCGCCCTCTTCTCGGAAGTGCGGCCTGGCGAGGGTCGCACGGTCATCCGCCTCATCGTCACGGTCTTTCTGCTCCTTAGCTGTTACTACGTCATCAAGCCAACTCGAGAAGCACTAATCCTGGCAACGGGCGGCGCCGAGGTGAAGAGCTACCTGATGGGTGGTGTGGCACTGGCTTTCATCGCGGTGGTGCCAACGTACGCCAAACTAGTCGAACACCTGAATCGGACACGCGTTCTCGTGTCAGTCAGCGGGTTTTTCGTCGTCACCATGGTCGCGTTCTGGGCGTTGAGTCGATTGAACATTCCCTTTCTTGGCTATGCGTTCTTTGTCTGGGTCGGTGTCTTCAGTGTGACCGTGATCGCTCAGTTCTGGTCGCTCGCCAACGAGATCTACGATTCTGGAAGCGGTAAACGGCTCTTCCCAATCATCGCGTTTGGGGCCGTATCTGGTTCTGCTGCAGGGTCCGCGATCTCCGAGGCATTGAGCCATTGGGTTTCTCCCTACGAGGCGCTCCTTGTCGGCGCATTCCTGCTGACGATGGCAACAATATTAATGGTGTCGATCGCCCATCAGGAGTTCCGCCACCACTCGGACGAATGGGACGCGCCGTTGGTGAAAAAGGTAAGCGGTGCGAAGGAAGACCTTGGTTTCGGTCTCCTCGTCAGACACCGATATCTGGGTCTGATAGCTGGGGTCGTCCTGCTGCTCAACCTCGTCAATACAAATGGAGAATACCTGCTCGGGCGGCTCGTCGAAGACAACGCGCAGGTCGCCACGATCACCGCGGTAGCTGAAGCGCAGGCCTCCGACACAGTGCTTTCCTTCGAGAATCGAACCCTCGGAGACCCCTCCGACCCCTCCGTCCAGCACGCCTTCACGGAAGCGACGATAGGGCAGTTCTTTTCGCGGTTCTACCTGGCGGTCGGATTGTTGAGCATGGTGTTGCAACTGCTGCTAGTGGGTCGACTGGTACGGTTTGGCGGGGTGAAAGCCGCGCTGTTCCTACTACCTGTGATCGCTTTTGGTACCTACGGGCTGATCCTGTTCGCACCGGTCCTGATGTTCGCGAGCATCGGTAAGATGGTTGAGAACGCCTCCGATTACTCAGTCAATAACACAGCTCGACACCTGCTCCTGCTGCCTACTTCCACAGAAGTGAAATACAAAGCGAAGCAAGCCATCGACGGTTTTATGCATCGATTGGGCGACGTAATTTCAGCAGGTTTCGTCTTCATGGGCGTGCACCTGCTCGATTTGGGCATCGCGGGCTTCGCGGTCCTCAATCTCGCCGCAGTCTCAATTTGGTTGGTTCTGGTCGTAGCGACGGCGAACGAACACGATCGAATCGAAGCGGGCAAGGTGCCAGCAATCACCGACCGTTGCGTGGGCGAGCCAACTCCGCTCGGGTAGCGGCGGAAAGCCAGACGCCGAAAGTCGGCAGCCGAACAAACCCGTTCTCCCCTAGAACGCCTTCCTAATTGTGTATTCGTTTGTGTGCGTGGGTGTGGCATTTGTGCCACATGTAGGAGTTTAGTCTACTTTTGCTGGGGATCAAGTGAAAAGTTGAACTGCCGCGCACGCCTGTTTTCGGAGGCGGTTTTTCCGCGATATCAGGCCCCGAATCACCCGACTGGACGTCGGGTGGCGGTTGGTTTCGATCCTAGAAAGGTGTCGAGCTGATAGAGCCGCTAGTGGAGACTGGCGGCCGGAAGGTCGTCTGAGCCGAAGTCCTCAGAGAGATCCCGTTCGATCTCGAAAACAAGAGTGCCACCGGCAATATCTACAATGATCGTGTCACCGGGCAGGCAGTCTCCCTTGAGCAGTCGTTTCGCCAGCGGGTTCTGGAGATAGCGCACAATCGCCCGCTTGAGGGGTCGAGCCCCGTACGTAGGATCATAGCCTCTGTCGGCCAGGAAAGTGGTGGCGTCAGGTTTCATAGAGAGCTTCAGCCCTTTGGTCGCGAGAAGGCTCTGGAGGTGTCCGAGCTGAATCTCAACAATGCGATCCATCTGGCTCCGTTCGAGGGAGTGGAAGATGATGGTGTCGTCCACTCGGTTTAGGAACTCCGGCCGAAACCCCTGGCGCAATTCCCCGAGAACCAGAGCCTCGAGTTTATCGTGGTCGGAGGTTCCCAGGTCCTGAATATGATGAGACCCGATGTTGCTCGTCATGATGATCACGGAGTGCTTGAAATCCACGGTGCGGCCCTTGCCATCAGTCAAACGGCCGTCATCGAGGACCTGGAGCAAAACGTTAAACACGTCGGAGTGAGCCTTTTCGATCTCGTCCAAGAGCACGACGCTATATGGGCGTCGCCTCACAGCTTCGGTGAGGTAACCACCTTCGTCGTAGCCGACGTAGCCAGGAGGTGCCCCAATGAGCCTCGAAACAGAGTGCTTCTCCATAAACTCGGACATGTCGAGGCGGACGATATGGGTCTCATCGTCGAACAAAAACTCTGCCAGTCCCTTGGCCAATTCGGTTTTGCCAACGCCGGTCGGACCCAGGAAGAGGAAACTCCCGATAGGTCGATTCGGGTCCGCAAGACCGCTGCGCGACCGACGAACGGCGTCAGCAACGGCGGTTACCGCATCATCTTGACCAACCAGGCGCAGGTGGATGCGATCTTCCATTTCGAGCAGCTTCTCCTGCTCGCCTTCCAACATCTTAGAGACCGGGATACCGGTCCATCGCGAGACCACTCCCGCTATATCGGCGTCAGTCACCTCTTCGCGAAGGAACGAACCCGCCTCGACTAGTACGGAGAGCTCGGCCTTGCGCTCCTCGAGCGTGTTCAGTGCACTGGCGAGCTCGCCGTATTTGATTCGCCCGGCCGCCTCGTAGTCCGCCTGGCGTTCAGCTTGCTCGAGTTGAAACTTGAGGGAGTCGATCAGCTTCTTGGTTTCTTTGATCGCCTGTATCGCTTCGCGCTCCTTGAGCCACCGAGCACGCATCGCCGAGGACTGCTCCCTCGCTTCGGCGATCTCCAACCCGACCTCTTCGAGGCGGGCTTTGGAGGCACGGTCCTTCTCTCGCTTCAGCGCCTGCCGTTCGATTTCGAGCGTGGTGATGTGGCGTTCGATGGTATCGATGTCCGAGGGAACGCTCTCGACCTCCATTCTCAGTCGAGCGGCTGCCTCGTCCACCAAATCGATCGCTTTGTCCGGCAGGAAGCGTTCGGAGATGTAACGGTTCGATAAGTGTGCTGCGGCTACGATGGCCGAATCGGCGATCCGAATGCCGTGGTGGACCTCGTACTTCTCGCGCAAGCCGCGAACGATTGTGACCGTATCTTCGACCGAAGGCTCCTCGACGAGTACCGGTTGGAACCGGCGCTCGAGTGCAGCGTCCTTTTCGATGTATTTCTGATACTCGTTCAGTGTCGTGGCACCGACGCAACGGAGTTCACCCCGAGCGAGGGCGGGTTTGAGCATATTACTTGCGTCCATCGAGCCTTCGGATGCACCGGCACCCACCAAAGTGTGAAGCTCGTCGATGAACAACATGACCTGGCCGCCGGCCTGGTCGATTTCTGTCAACACAGCTTTCAGCCGGTCCTCGAATTCGCCGCGGAACTTTGTTCCAGCGATGAGCGCTCCGAGGTCCAGAGCTACAACTCGTTTGTCCCGCAGGCTCTCTGGCACGTCGCGGTTCACAATCCGTTGCGCGATGCCTTCTACGATGGCGGTCTTGCCGACTCCGGGCTCGCCGATCAGCACCGGGTTGTTCTTTGTGCGACGGGAAAGGACCTGGAGACTTCGGCGGATTTCTTCGTCTCGGCCGATCACCGGGTCGAGTTTCCCGCGCCGGGCAAGGTCGGTCAGGTCACGGGTATACTTGTCGAGGGCACGGTACTTCGATTCCGGCTCTTGATCGGTGACCCGTCGGCTCCCGCGAATGTCACTCAGTGCTTGCAGGATGCTGTCGCGATTGACACCGAGATGGGATAGGACCTCGGCGACCTCATGCTTGGCTTCGCAGAGTGCGATCAATAGGTGTTCGGTCGAGACGTATTCGTCACTAAGGGCATCAGCCGCCTTTTGGGCGTTTTGAATGACCTTTTGGAAGTCATTGTCGGGGTAGATCTGACTGTCGCCCGACAATCTGGGTAGCTTATCGAGTGCCGCTTGAAGCTGGGTTTGGGCTTCGCCGTCTGAGACCCCAATACGCTCGAGCAGGTTCGGGACGACCCCATCGGGCTGCTGGATCAGGGCACCAAACAGGTGCAGGGGCGTCACAGCGGGATTGTCTCGGCGCTGTGCAATAGTCGAGGCCGAGGCCACCGCCTCGCGTGATTTAATCGTCAGTTTGTCCAATCTCACCGAGTCCTCCTTTGCAAACGTCACCACAACAGCCAACGGGCCGGGATTGCCTCGGCGTTGTGGACAAGCTACAACAGGGAAGTTCCGTGATCCGAAGCACCGAGATGTCGAGCTACGAACCGAGAGGGAAGCTAGGCACGATCAATTGACCGTCAAGCGAGGTTAGGACCGCTTCTACCGTGGATATTCGGCGCAACATCACAGATACAGTGGGCCGGACGCCGATCGTTCGGCTGGATCGGGTTGGTGCAGACTGCGGCGCGACCATTCTGGCGAAGTGCGAGTTTTTCAACCCCTGCTCGAGTATCAAGGACCGAATCGGGCTCGCGATGATTCGCGAGGCCGAGGCCAGTGGCGCCCTTCGTCCGGATAGCGTGCTCATCGAACCAACGAGCGGCAACACCGGGATAGCGTTGGCTTTTGTCGCCGCATCCAAGGGGCTGAGGCTGATTCTCACGATGCCGAGCGGAATGAGTGAGGAGCGCAAGAAGCTACTGCGGGCGCTGGGAGCGGAGGTTCGCTGCTCGAAGGACCCCTGGAACATGCAAAGCGCCGTGGACCTAGCCAAGCGGCTGGCCGCGGATACGCCGAACTCGTTGATTCTGGGACAGTTCGACAACCCCGCAAATCCGGAGGTGCACCGAACCATTACTGGGCCGGAGATTTGGGAAGCAACGGAGGGCCAGATCGACGCCATCGTTGCGGGTGTTGGAACCGGCGGGACTGTCAGCGGTGTTGGGAGCGCGATCAAGCAGCGCAAACCTAGCGTCGCCGTGTTCGCAGTAGAGCCCAGCGAGTGCCCGGTGATCGCTGGCGGTGCTCCTCGGCCTCACGGTATTCAGGGGATAGGGGCGGGTTTTGTTCCCGACAATCTCGATCGTGATGTCTTGGATGGCGTGATTCACGTTTCAACCGAAGAAGCGAAGTTGATGACTCGCCGGCTGGCCCTCGAAGAAGGCATCTTTGCCGGCATCTCCTCGGGGGCCAACACGGCGGCTGCGCTCAAGCTTGCGAAACAGCCAGCCTTCAAGAACAAGGTCATTCTGACTTTTCACTGTTCAGGCGGTGACCGTTACCTTTCGACTGACGTATTTGACGGTCCAGACGATGAGTGACTCAACCAAAACCAACAACGGCCGCACAACGGTCACGGCGCCATCAGACAGTCCGCGCGGTTTGGCGGAGTGGGTCGAGGTGTTGCTAGAGGACATCGAGTCGGCCTATCAGCACGATCCTGCCGCTCGTAACAAACTGGAAATCGCAGCCCTCTATCCGGGTTTGCACGCAATTTGGATCCACCGCGCCGCCAATCTTCTGCAGCGAAAACGACGCCACACCGCGGCTCGTATCCTGTCACACATCAACCGATTCCTGACGGGAGTCGAAATACACCCTGGGGCAACCCTAGGTCGCCGGATTTTCATAGACCACGGCATGGGCGTCGTGGTCGGTGAGACCGCCGTAATCGGAGACGACTGCCTCATCTATAAGGGAGTCGTGCTGGGCGGAACGACGCTGGAACGTACCGACAGGCATCCCAAGTTGGGACGCGGTGTGGTCGTCGGCAGTAACGCTTGCGTACTCGGCTCGATTCACATCGGTGATGGGGCGCTGGTCGGTTCGGGATCGGTCGTTATTCGCGATGTACCGGATGCATCGACCGTCGTTGGAGTACCGGGTCGGGTCGTTTCGGATCCAATCGAGACGCGTCACGCCGAAGCGTTGGACCATGCGCAACTACCCGATCCTGTCCTCGACCTTCTTCGCGAGCTCACACAGCAAGTTGACGACCTCAAGACTCGACTTCGTTCTGTCGAAAAGGCTGACGAAGAGTCGGGCCAGCCGGAGGCCGAGGACGACGCCGAGCCGGAGGTCGAGAAGGAAGCGGAGCCAGCAGCGTGATGCCTCCTGACGCGCCCACCCTGCTCAGGGCACTAGGATCCATATCACTCAGCGCGATTCCTGAGGCGGTACCTCATTATTGGGCTGTGGCAGGATCGTACGCTCGCGGCGAATGGCAGCCCGGCAGCGACATCGATCTCAGACTGATTTACTCGCTGCCGGCAAGCGACTACCTCGGTTTGACCTCCTTCTGGGACGAAGCCGAGCAGGTCGTTGCCTTTGAGGGACTCGAACTGGACATCGTGGCGTTCGAGATCGGCAAGTTAGCTCGCCTGTTGTTGAAGGGTCACGAGCCGACGCTCGAGTGGTTGGGCGCTGACCATTGCCTCTACCAAAGTGAGCCAATTGCCTCGCTGCGGAGTTTAGCCATACTCCGGAACGAGCGACTTGGGGACCGGTTGGCCCTACCGCCAGCAGCTTTCGAGACATTAGACAAGCTGGTTTCAGGTATTCGCTTGGGAGCGCCGGTTTGTGACTGAGACCGAATCGAGATCGGCCGGTTCGTTTTGGCTCGTGACCTTCCTCGTCATGCTAACGGCGATCCCGGCGCTTCTTTTTTATCCCCTGCCGAGCCACGACGGTCACCAGCACGTCTTCACGGCGTTCGCGTTCAACCGCCTAGGTGACGGAACGTTCGGGTTTGGAACCTATCTGCAGCGCGGATTCCCCCTGTCGAGCCAAGGGTTCGTCTTGTTGCTCGCGGCCCTCGATGTGTTGCTCCCCTTCGCGGTGGCCGAACGGGTGGCTGTAGCCCTGATGCTCGGCATGTTCCCGATAAGCGGCGCTCTATACGCTCGCCTGACCGCCCGATCCACCGTTGCATGTGCCGGGATGATGGCACTTGCAGCACACTCGTGGATCCTCTTGATGGGGTTTTACAACTTCATGCTGGGCATGGCATTGGTCCCCGTGGTCGTCGGCTTTGCCGCCGGCCTCTACCGCGAACGGCCGGCTGGGCCGTTACGGTTCGCAGCGATCTCGTTAGCGTTGGTTGCACTGGCCTGGCTTCATTTGCTCGCCGCCGCTTTCGCTGGTCTGGTGATCTTGGCGCTGGCGGCGGGTCACGGCCCGGGCAGGTTCGTGAGAGTGTGGCGAACCGTTCTGCTCGGTCTTCCCGCCGCGGCCTATTGCGTTTGGATAAGTACCGGTTACGTCGAAGCCCATGAGAGCGTGGGTGTGATCTCGACGACTGCCTCGGTTTGGGAACCCTTCGCCACGCGTGTTCTGGACTTGTTCAGGACGGCAGCTGGGGGCGTCCACTTGGCCACTGGCTTGGTCTTCTGGGGGTTGACGGGCTGGCTCACCCTCGCTTGGTTTCGAGGCAGGGCAACTCCAGAAAGGGGTTCTTTGAATCTCCTGGTCCTGGCATGGCTGCTCTCGCTGGTGTTCCTAGTCGCGCCAATCAGTGTGGCGCGCTGGGCCTATTTCTCGCCGCGCCTGGCGTTTTGTTCGATGATTGCATTCGCCATGGTCATCGGTCTGCGGAAAGACAGCCTGGTGGGTCTGGCGGTTACCATCGCCCTCATTTTCTCGAACATCGGGTTGTATACGCTGCACGATCGTCTTCAGCCGCTCACTGAAGCCGTGGCTCGGGCTCCGCGCACACAAGGTGCGCCCCTGTTGGCTATGGAGCTGAGCAACGAATCGTTGAGCGGACGTCGCTACATGTCACCCACCCAACACGTGGCGCTCCGTTCGCTGATATCCGGTGGAGGCGTGTCGCCCTATTTGTTCGCTTTCAACCCGAACATCCACTCGATCACCTATCAATCCGATCCGAGTGCCCTCGGGCCGGTACCGGGGCAGTGGTTGCGTCGCGGCTTTGACGCCTGTGCCGACGACAGCCCCGAAGCGTGCTTTCTCGCTAGAATCGACGTGGCCGACCGCCTTGCGGTATACGGCCTTCATTGGCCCGAGTTGATGCTGCTCAACGCCCCGCTAGAGGTGGCGATGCAACTCCGCCACAGGGGATACCATCTCGTTCACGCAGGAGCGGACGACACGGTCCAGGTATGGCGGTCGCGGGGTGGCTCCGTTGGCCTCGAAATCGCTGTGCCGAGCAATCATCTGGAGGCCCCACTCCAAGTTCGAGTCGGTCTGACCAGCTCTGTGGGGTGGTTCTTTCACGGCGGCTATCCCCCAGGCCCGGTACCAGAGGGGTTGATTCGTGTCTTGATCGAACCGCTTCCCTCGGGACCTGTTCGGTTGCAGGTCTTCTCAGACGGCGACCAGGACGGGGAGCCAAGTGAAGTGGAATGGGCCTGGGAACCGTCATCCCTCGAAATTGTTCCCGAAGAAATGCAACTAGTACACACAGTTGTCGGACAAGATTCACCTTCGAATCGATGAACGGCTATACTCCCGACCCTATGCAAAACCAGATCTCCTCAGTTCAATTCGTCCGGCGCTCTGTCGCCTTGCTGTTTTGTGTTTCGATCGCGAGCGTTGGTTGCTCTGATGCACAAGACGATACGCCTGATCTTCCCCAAGGCGACGTTCTCGACGCGGCGGACGCAGTCGACTCCGATGGCGGCGATGGGGAGGTTTCAGACACGGCCGATGCCGATCAGTCCGAGCCGGATGAGGTGGAGCCCGATGAGAGCGAGATGCCGCCTCCGGACGAGTCTGACGCCCCTATCGACTGCGGAATCGACTTGTTGGTTGAGACCAGCACCGAGGTCGCGCTAGCGGGAGCACGAATCGAGTTTGCAGGACCGATTCGCGCGTCGGCGGTAACTGACGAGTCCGGTCGACTGACGCTCGACCTGGATTGCGGCGTCTATCGCGTGTTTATCGAGCAATACTACGGCGTCGGTCAGGGCCTCCCCGACCTCGCTGGTTGGTCGCTGGCCGAAGACCTGGAGGTCGCCGATCGCGCTGAGGAAGAATTGCAGGTCTTCGTGGCCACCGTTTTCGGTACAGTCGAGGACACAGAGGAAGAACCGGTCCAGGGCACCGCTCGAGTCGAAGCAACCCTCGTAGACGGCGAGATGTCAGCCTTCAACCGGAGCACCGCGTCGGACGAGGATGGAACCTATTCACTGGTGCTGCCCATCCACCCGATCGAGAGCTACACACTGTCGGCATCTGTGATATCCGTAGACCACACCTACAGGCCTCGGTCAGAAGACATCGTCGTGATCGCAGACATGGCGTTCAATTTCGTTCTAACTGAGGTTCTGCCATGCCTGTGGACTGGTGAACTGACGACGTCGGCTGGCGCGGTGTTGGGCAGGGGTTCGTTCGCACTCGCCGAACTCGAGGATCCCGATCTCACGTTCTTCGGG
>CAZDBH010000200.1:0-14619 GCA_964503485.1 uncultured Bradymonadales bacterium
GGAATGGGTGTCCACGATCAGCTGGAACTACCGTCCAACATCACTGGAATATGCACTTCCGCCTGTGAACGCGAATTGGCGAACCTTAGCGCAGCCCACCAAGTAACGCCATTAACCGGGCAGTCGAGACCACATTCCTCGAAAAAGGACGGGTTCTCGTCGAACACTCGTAGCCAATGGTTCTGCGTTACTTCGGTCTCTTGTAGGAAAAACTGATGAGTCAACGTAACTTCATGCAGCCGGTAATATGGGCTGTCTGAAGTATTGCGCGGATAATCTGCGTCGGGGCATCCTTCCGAATCCCAATCTTCCAAGTCACCCGGTGACCCCATGCAGAACGCACCTGCCGGAACATAGGCGAAGCCGTCCGGGGAGCAATGTTCGTTCGAGCAGTAGCCTGAGCCGCACTCGACATCATCTACGCAGGGTTGTCCTAACTCGACTGTGGGTTGGCACTGTTCTGAGTCGGGACAATAGAACTCGTCTGCACAGTCCTCTTGTGTTGTGCAGGGGTCCTCCAATCCGCCGTCCTGGCAAACTAGGGCCGACGAGCAGATGTTCGCGAGCGTTGGGCATTGCGCGCTGGTCTCGCAACTATCGCCCTCCTGTCGGTCGCGACAACGCGGTGGAGAATCTGCACAAACATCATCGAGCTGAGTACACTGCGATGTCTCGCCACAATAGTCGCCGGTCGCCCCATCCTGGCAGAGGTTGTTTTCGCAGTAGAGTGAGTCCGGGCACTCATCGTTCGACTCGCACGCCTCGCCATACTCGCGCTGACGGCAAAGTAGATCCGGCTCCGAGCAGGTGTGTGTCACACGTCTGCAGTCGAAGTCATCATCGCAGGCGTCGCCGCCAAAACCTTCCCAGCATTCGCCGAGTCGGGTAACGCACAGGAGCCCATTGGTGCAGTCTTCCTCGGCACCGCACCGGTAGCGGTTGTTTTCACAGATTCCATCAGCGGAACAGGCCAGCCACGCATTCGGCTTACAGTCGCCGTCCACGTGACATGGGTCACCCTCGAGGCCTGCTTGGCATAGGCCTCTGGGCGAGCAACGGAGGTCATCCAGACAGTCCAAGTCTATCGTGCACGGGCCGTCCGCCAAATACGGCGGCTCCGACAAGCAATGGCCACCGTAGCAGCCGTAGTCTGTTTGGCACTCCCGCCAGTTCTCGCAGGGGTCCCCGAGGCCTTCTGATGGGGATACACATCCGCTGTGGGAGCAAACTTGACCTCGATCACAGACCGTCTCGACAACCCACTCGCCGGACTCGTCTTGAACCTCGATTGTTCGGCCGGAACAGGCGCGAGGTGGCTCGACATCGGGTTCGGTGTCTACGGTCGGCGTGTCGGGGAACCAGCCGATGTCGGCGTTGGTTTGCGCGTCGGTTGTACGGACGGCCTCGGAGTCCGTTAGGCCGCACGAGCCTACAAACAGGAAGATGGATGCTGTGACAAGTGAGGCACGCCTCCCAGGCTGTGGGGTGATGCTCAGCAAAGTACCTCTCTCAGGGGCTGGTCACTGCGATCTGTTTGCGCTGGTAATATTCTGTCTGTCGTCGGGCCCATCAACGTTAGTATCGTCTTCATTGGGTGCGATGGTGGCCGGAATGTCGCTGGGCAACTCACTGTCGGGCTACCCTCTTCGTTTTCGGTGGTGGTGCAGAGGTAAGTTGTGGACTCACCGCCGCAGGCAGTGGTGAGTATTACAAGAAGGACGGTTCCACAGATACTGAGGAAGACACGGGTCACTGCAGAACTAGGGATTGTCACCCAACGCGGAACCACTACTAACCCCCAAGGGTTGAATTGAACCAGAGGAGAATTCGGCCACCCTCGGTCGTCTTTGTTCCGCTGTTTGTAAACCCAACTGGAGCAGCCGGGACCCCACATCGTTGCTGGGAACCCCTGTCGCATGTTGTCACCCACGAACCAGATTGTTCAGTATCAGGAGATCGCTGAACCCGCCACGATGACGGAGGCTATCGAGCCGCACGAGCCCCGTTTCGCCAAATCTCGCGATGAGCCATTCCTCGGTTAACTCTGTACCCCGATTATCGGTGAGTCGCCCGTGATGTTGCTCCAAATACTCCCCTAGCTCACGGAGTTCACTGGGGCTCAGATAAAGGTCGCTCCAATCCTTTGCATTCTGCTTGAGACGCGCAAGGATCTTTAGGTCTTTCCGTGAGTGCTTCCCTGCCAATCGCATGGCGTGAGAGTGAGCTTCGAGGGCAGCGGAGTATCTCAGCAGCGCCTCTTCCACCTGTCGCAGAGTTCTCCAACCCTGTTCACACTCCGGCTCCACATCAAGGAGCAGCTTGACCTCACGTCGGATGCGTTGGAAGTCCCGAGAGCTTGCCTTGCTCGGAGCGCGCCGACCGTACGAGCACTGCTGGGACCGAGACATTGCTTCTAAGAGCTCTTTGTTTAGTCTATGTAGTGCGTTCATCTTCCTCGCCTACGGGAGTCTGAGGCGCCTGCGTAGGCGCTCTTCCAGTTTGTTCAGTGTCTCAAGACTAAGCGTAGCATTTGAGTAGTCAAACCCGTGACGAGCGGGGGTGTTCATACCATGCGCCATCACGTACCCTGGCGGGTTCCTGGCGCCTGCAAGCCTACCTTGGTCGATCATTCGCCGCTCGTTCTTTAACCAACCACGAATATGCCGAGGCTGTAGGACATCAAACTCGTGGAGTTGGAGCCAATCTTGGCGGAACTCACGTCCCTGCCTCGCAGCGCTGCCTACGTGCGAATTCGGCAGCGCACACGCGGCATTATGAACCCAAACGCCCGCTTCGCCAACGAAATACGAATTCCAATCCGCGACCTCGAAGTTGTAGACCTCGGCTTCAGCTTCAGCCCAGGTTGCGTTCGCAACCCTCGCCCAACCACCGCGGGAGGTAAACAGCTCGTCGCCTGGCAGCAGTTGGCCCGCAGCAACCCAACCGAAGTCCTCGACCCAGAACGGATGTTCGGGCGTCGTCTCAATCAGCTCGATCCCGTTCTCGGTCTCGACTTCGAGCTCGACTAGCTGACTTGCCCGGATGAACGTCTCAACCACATGGCGCAGGCCCATCTCGCCGGTTTCTTCGTCCCGAGACCACACCAGGTCACCGACTTCGATGTCCTCGATTGGCGTCGCCTCAGCCTCAGTTTCTATGAGCGTACCAGCGACGAAACAAGCGCCGAGTGGGACGGCCGCATTTCCTGGTCGCACGCTCGGAGCGTCCGGGAGGTAAATCGGGCGCTGACCGAGTCTCGCGACGTTGGGTGTAATTCCCAGCCGATTCGTCAAACGCCGTGCAACACTGGCGGCTCGGCCAAAGGCCGCAGTACCCCGGATAGCGCCCGCCGTACGAATGATCGCCATTCCACCTACAATTCCCAGCGCCGTCGCACCGGCATACCGAAGGGCAGTAGCCCAGTTACCCTCAATAAATGCGGATCCGAATTGGTAGGCGTCGATCACCAGACCCAAAGGGCTGAAAAGGAAGCCAATGTATGCGGCTCTGGCGACAGCTTCGGCCTGAGCTTGATCAAGTAGGCCGCCGGACATGACCCGAATAATGTCCGTGAAAAAACTGGTCCCGGCGTCGGGAATCGAAAAGTCCATGTCGACCATCGGATCGGCCATGCTGAGGAAAGGTTGGGCCTCGTCTCGAGCGACAAGCACGCCGCTCGAGTCAACCATCATGATGGGAGTGCCGTCCGGGTCGCCGATGACGCCGAACACTTCGCCGTCGCGCAGCACAGCGATCGGCAGGGTCGGGTCTTCCGCATAGACAAAAGCAGCCCGGAGTCCGTCCGAGTCGTTGAACTCGGCGATTGGGCGTGGACCGTCGGCATACAACCACGCGGTTGTGACCGGATAGCCATGAGCGTCGTCGATCCGAGCCACTCGTCTGCCGAGAGCATCATACTGATAGGCGACTTTCTCTGCAGACGGCAGGTCGACCAGGATTAGGTTACCGAAACCATCGTATTCATATGATGTACGAGGTTCGTATTCGCCACTCTCGCTGAGGTAGGTGCGGCTGAGCAGCAGCCTTTCCTCGTCCTCGGAGTAGCTGTCGACGACAACACCGCGCGGTGGCAACGATGTGCACGGTTCGTCGTGAGTCCAGGTGAGCCGACCATCGGAGTCTGTGCAGTAATATTCGGTTAGTGCAACTTCGGGGTACTCAACGGCCGTCTGGTTGTCGTCGTAGCGATAGATGACCTGAGTCTCGGTGTCTTCAGCTTCGGCACCTGTGGCGACCACCTCAACGCGCCCTAAATCGTCGTATGTAAGGTCAACAAAACTTGTCTCCTCAAAAGAAACAGGCCCAGGGTTTGGGGTGGTCTCGCGATACCGCAGTGGTCGGCCAGATTCATCTCGCTGAATGTAGAGTCTCTCGTAGAGGGTTCTGGCCCCAAACGACCAGGTTGCGCGTTTCGGTTCACCGAACGGATTGAGCCACTGCATCATCAGTAGCCCTGAGTCGGCGGTGCACGGGATTGTCAGGTTCTCTGGGCTGTAGACGAAGTTGCACTGTGTATCCCCGTCTGGACACAAGTGCGTGCACACAATCTGACCAGATGCACGATCGCGTGCAAACTGAACGTTCACGCCAACAACGACGACGGGCTCTTCGGGCTCCGTTGGTTCTTCAGGCTCCGTTGATTCTGCCGCTACTGGCTCATCGAGAATCTCTGCTCGCAACGAGGTACGAAGACCATCGAGGTCATAGGACCAGGTTTCGAGGTAGTAATTGTGCCCCGCAAGAGGCGTTGGGTTGGGGGTCTGATATCCCTCGACGTGGTTCTCGCTTAGACCGAAGCGTCTGACCCACCCATTTGGGTCGAATTCGGTCCAGCGGGTTGCGTCCACCACGCCTCGGTGAACGACCGTCTCGATGGAACGGCTGTCTGCCTCACCAGGCTGCCGAAACGGAAACTCGAGCGTTTCCAGCTGCACCTGCGGTACGTCCACGGGCTCATCTGTGACGGCGGGGTCCCGAAGTGAAGTTTCAATGGAGGTGAGGCGTCCCGACAGTGGATGATAGTGGTAGGTCGTTGTGCGATCACCGTCGACCACGACGCCTGTTGGACTGCTCAACGTTACGAGTTGTCCGGTGGCAACGTCGAAATCGAAGATTACTCCCCGTTCGTTGGTTTGAACGATGTTTTTGGGGAGGCCGTACTCATCGAACATCACACTCTGGCTTTGCGTGGATCCTTCACGTTGTGTGAGGAAGGCGCCACCCGGGCTATGGGAGAAGTTACTCCCGCTGCCAGATGGTGGCGTGAATGAGGCAACAGCACCATCGACATCGTATTCCCAAATGAAGGTCTGCCCGTCTTCACCACCAATCCGAGCTTCGAGAACCCGGCCAACCAGATCCATCTCGATGATTTCATACTCGATGCCTTCGGACACAATCTGCTGAAACTGTTCCGAGTCAAGCTCAGGCGTAATCTCCGTACTACGGGTCTCACCCACACCGGATGAAATGTCAAAGCGACTAATCCTTTTCGTCTGAAGGTAGAAGAGGCTGTTAGGGTCGTCGAAGTACTCCACGGTAACGTCCGTTTCACCCGGTGCCGAGAACCTCAGAAGGCGACCATCCTCAGTGTGAACAGAGGATGTTACTCGGCCCTCAGGCGTCTCGTCCGTTGTGTAGAGACAAGGGGCCGACACCGACAAGCAGGCCCCCCGTTCGACAGTCCTGATGTAGGTTCGGTCGTTTACAACCGTGGTTTCAGTCAGCTGAAGCGTCAGACCCGTTTCGCTATCGTGCAGGTTAGGAACTTCCCGGCTCACCGTCGTCGTAGAGGTTATAGGGGCTGCGGTGTCCGCGGAACATGTTCCTTCATTTGGGTGACAGAACCCCGCCTCCACGATGACCTGGGACACGTAATCAGTCGCGAACAGCGAGACGGGGTCGGGTTCGGTAGAAACGATGGTTTCAACCCCGTCTGAACTCAACGACCGGATCGTACCGTCCTCGAATAGCCACAACTCGCTGCGTTCACCGGCTGGATCTTCGGAAATCGAGATCTCGGCCAGCTCCTCACGGTGGGTAATCGGGTGCTCCCGAAGCGCCCGTGGAATGACCATGAGCTGACCTTCCATTGCCCGCGACGTGGGCCCCCTTCGGCCAAACAGTGTGAATTGCTCCTCCCCCGCCTCATTGAAGCCGGTTGTCTCCTCCCAACGGAGTTGAACACCCTCTTCGTCGGAAAACCCGGTTTGAACCCCACCGCTGTTAGTGTGAGTCCGGGTAGCTTCGACCTGCGCGTCTTCGGGCCCGGTTATTCGGGTAACGGTCTCGAGGATACCGTTGTCGTCGTACCCCATCGTGGTTGCGTGGCCCGATCCGTCTGTTATCTGATGCACTCGACCCTCCCCATCGAGGGTTAGGTTGGTTATCTGAGTTGATTCGAGTGCGCTGCCATCGCTCCGAATTCTGCTGCGGGCAAGGCGAATTGAGCTGTCCGCCCGTTCAATCGGGACGAAGTTGTCTGCACCATCCCTAATCACTGAGAGTATGCCTTCATCGTCATATTCGAATCTGTAGAGGACCTGTTGCGTAAAGGGGTCTCGAGTTTCTACATGTCGCGCCGTATCGAGATCGAAAACCAACAAGTCCGTCCCCGATGGCGACAACCTCGTCCCCATACCGAAGTCGGAGGTATCGTCGCTGTCGATGATGAGCGAGTTCCCCGCCATCGTACGCATCGGGAGCTGGGGCTCAATCCGGAAGATGCGGCCGTGGCCTCGATCAGCAACGATGATCCGGCCTCGCGAGTCGACGGCGATGGCAGACGGCTCCTTGAAGCCAGCATGGGCCAGCGGTGTGCGATCAGCGGCGGCGTCACCGTCGGGCAATAGGATCGGGTCGAAGCCATTCGCGTTAGTGGAGACATGCCAGGAGCCGGGGTTGATTTCTGAGCACGGATCGGCTCGTAGCCCTTTGCCATCGTTCGTTGCGAGGTCCCACAGGTTGCTCCCGCTTAGCGTTGTGGAACCATGCCAGAAGCGCGTGTCGTAGCCTTGTAGGTTCTCCCGATCACAAGGCGGCCGAAATGAGATGGCCAAAGACAAGATCACGGAGATCGATGTCCAGAACATTCTTTGGTCAGGCGTGGTAGAGGAACCAGAGGCTGAGAATGGTTGCTGGCGGTATCGCGTCCGTAGCTACCATATCACTGTGGTCGTGCAAATCAAATCGGAGGACAAGACATGGGTGATCACAGCATGGAGGAGCAGGCGCTGACCTGTTTTCTGTGCGGGAGTGAGGAAATCCGACGATGGAAAGGTCCACATCAATTCATGGAGGAGCCGCACATAACCCTTTCAGGCATCGAACATGAGCATTGTGACGACTGTGGTGAAGAATCGTTTACCATCCCCAACCTCAGCGGGCTCCACAAGCTCATCACTAAGCTGATCGTAAGCAAACCAGGCAGGTTGACCCCATCCGAGATCCGGTTCTTGAGGAAGCAGCCCGGGTGGTCCGCAAAGGACCTTGCCCGAAAACTGAATGTCTGCCCAGAGACCGTTTCCCGGTGGGAGAACGGCAAACGTCTCATGAATGAACACGCCGAGAAGTTGCTGAGAATCTGGGCTGTCCAGGAGGAGCCGATTGACGACTACGCTGAATGGGACGCGGTGCCAGAGCCGGTTGAGTGCGAAGTGCGCTACTCTGGCGAGTGGAAGCCTGTCCCGCTCGAGGCGTGTGCGTAGCACAACGAGGCTGTCGGATACGCCGGATGCTGGTTAACTATCGTGTTTTCACGCTGAGCATCAATCGCTATCCACGGCCGGATTCGCCCGATCCGCCGGGCACAAGGTTTCATCGATTGAACGGTTGGTCCTTGCGAGCACTCCCCTGGAATCAGCCTGGGCTCAAACGCGGCTGGTCGCCCTGCGACATGTGTCCCAGTTATATCGGTAAACGAATGTTCAGTGCCGCCTCCACGACTCACCCCAAAGTGTTGCCCTTGTAGTTGACTCCATACGCCATTTCATTCGGAGCCGCTAGCACGCCCGGCTCCACAGACTCTCTGTCACCGACTTCAGGTGTCGGCCTCACTGAAGGTTCCCATCATTACCGAGCTCCCGAGAGATCTCAAACGAAACTCCGCCCAGGGCTCGCGCCCTTACGTGGGCCTCTACCCACGAACGGACTAGGCCACGGTCGATTTTCAGCCACTTCAACGCGTCGGCGACATGGTCGACGGTCCGGGTCAGGCGCTGTTGCACACGTATCACTTCTTCGTTGAGCCCCATTTCGGAGACCACTGCCCTCGACTTTGACAGTGCGACGGCTAGGATTTCCAGGTCACCGGCGCCCACCGGCAGAGATTCAACAGTGTCGTCCTCCAGCGGCTCACAGGGAACTGAGAACTTGCCAAAGTTGAGTCGGTCCCCGGTACGGGTGACTTCCACCGACCCAGTCAACCGCTTCCCGGCGGTCGCCATGGTTCGCATCGCCACCCCTGGTAGTCGAACCGAGAAGGGGGCATCACAGACACATGGTGCGGTGGCTGCCGCCCCGCACCAATCGAGTGTCAGTTCGTCGGTCCCGACTCGCAGGAACGCAGGGCGACCCGCATCAGTTCCCACTCTTCGTACCGTACGAATCACGCGGTTCAGATCGTTGCTCGCAATTGTCAGTTGATACTCTGGCGCCATTGATCACTTCACCTCTAGTCGGTTTTGGAACTGGTCAGCCTCGCCTACACAGTTACTGGGGCGTACCGTAGGTAGTCGCTTGAAAGTGACGCCAGACCGCCGACACCTCACTTTCGAAACCTATGGTGTCAGCGGGTACCGAGCGAAACGATTGCATACACGCTCGCACCGAATTGTCACGCTTGACGGTCTCCGTGACCGGCGTGAGTTGTATCAGCGCCGCAAGTTCTTCTTCGCTGACTCGCTCGCTGCACTCCAGTCTTGAGATGTCTTGTTCGCTAGGAGCAAACAACGCAGCAGGATCGGGTGCAATCAAGGTGCTGAAGTAGCCGATCGCGCCCTGCCTCAGTTCGGCCAGCTCAGAAGTGATCACCCATTCGATTCGGTCACAAATCGCATCAACCCCAGCGTAGGAAGCGCCTAGAGCGGCAAGGCCGAGAAGAGCCTGTGCCGTGGGGTCGTCTCCGGCAAGCGCGGCGGCCTCTTGGGCTGCCCATCTTGGCACTGCTGTTCGCACGGAATTTAGGTAGTACCTCACCTCCGCTACGACACCGGTTTCCGCCCGGCTGATCACCTGCACGGTCTCGTCGAGGATCGCCTGAACCGCCTGACGGCTGGCCGAAGTTAGATCCTGCGCGCTTAACTCCACAGCGAGGCGCTGAATACGATCCGCCAGACCAGCGACAACCTGTAGCTCTGCCCACAGGCGCTCCGAGACCTGCTGAGCGTCCTGAATGGTCGACCGGACCTCTGAGATGGTGGACTCGATCTCTCGGGCGTGAGCCATCGTGTTCTGAAAACTGCGGTCGACGCGCTGGTAGTCGGTGGCAAGCTGTTGGCCGTACCGAGTGGAGCGGGCGTCCTGTGTGAGGGCAGCGATTTGAGATTCCAACCTTGCCCGTTCGTTGTTGAGCTGTTGAGCTTGAGACTGCAGTTCAGCCAAAGTGCTGCTTAGCTCGTTGAGTACCAGGTTGGCTGCGCCAGTCAACTCGTTGAAGACAGCAAGCACGCTTCCAACACGGGAAGAAACCAGCCCCACCGCCTGGAGCACCTGTAAGCCGTCGTCGAGAGCGACTCGCCAGCGGGCCCAGCCCAGCTGTACCGCCAACTCCGGTTCGAATTCGAGCTCCAGCACCCGTTCCAACGCAGACTGCTCGCCTTCCCAGTCCGCCCTCGCAAAAGCTGTAGACGCACGTTCCAGCCACACTGCACGCGCCGGGTATCTGTTACTTTCACAGGCGTATTCCAGGTCTTGTGGGCATTGAAATCGACATGCAGTCCACAATTCTCGAAATGCCCAAGCGGCGTCTGGGGCGTGGACCGCCCGATACGTGTAAATGCGATGACCTAGCTCCGTCGTCGCAGCCAGGCCATTCGCCGCAATCCTTCGCGCTTCGACATCCTCGGACTCGCGCAGCGTGGCATCAAATCCACACAATGCAGCGGACAGATTACCACCCTGAAGTGCCTGTGAAGCATCGCCAACCTGGTACAGTGGCGAGACAGCGCAGGCGCATACTACCAAGAATCCCAATCCGCAGAACGTCGTGGTCAGTTTGGCAGTCGACATCACGTGTTCTCCTATTTTAGCGTTCGGCGCTTCAGTCATACTCGTTTCACCGCACGACGCCATTCGGCCGACCTGAAGTTCGAGGAGCCAGACCTCGCCTACCATGAACGTGACGACGGTCCCAGGCGCAAAATATTTCACCCCCCTGGACTCCGGGCGGGTCTCCTCCCCTAAACAACTCGCAGCTCGGACGCGGGCCCCATCGACCGACCTACTGTACTGCGGAGGTTGTGGCTGCACTGAACATCGCCTACGGGCTGAAGTCCGGGATTAACCTGACCGTGAAGGTGTTGCCACCGCTGTCGTAAACAAGATGCTCCGGGTAGAAACGAGCGACGTTTATCAGGGCATCTGCCGTATCCCAAATCGCGGTGAGGACTTGCTCGTTGAGCATCGCATCAGCATCTTCAAGTATGAGACGGATGCCGGGGTTCAGGGTGATCTGCAGAGATGCCCCCCACGAGGCCGAGAACGAGTCATACACAGGCTCCGTGCATCGAGGGAGTATCGTCCCTGGCAGGTATGCGCACAGCTGGAGATCGGGCGCTCCACCCAGCGCGTCCCAAGCGCCGCCTGTGGGAGAGCGGCTCCCGACTTGGGCAGACACAAAGACTAGATTCCACTGCCGACCAATGGCTCCACTACAGCGACCCTCGTAACAGAATTCATCCCAGCTGCATGAGGTTGAGTTCGTACATGTCGTATGGGGCTGGCTATGGACTCCCGGATCGTCGTATCTATACATCCCATCGCAAAAGTCGCTGGTAGCGCTTGCGAATTGAAACTGGGAGGCGTTTCCGGCGGCGCTAACCGCTGGGCCATCAATCACGGTAATCGTGCCTCCCTGCATGCCTTGTGGGCAGTAGCTCCCGTCGCGCTCCTGAACTACGAAATGGAATTGCACCGTCCCAGGAATAGGTTCTAATCGGCCTGAAGCTGTACACGCATTGCCCTGAGTGAACTCAGCAGCCACACCGTCGAAGCTGGCCGTGCATTGTCCGACATATGACCCTCCAGGACTCCAGGCTTGACCCCAACCGTCGGTCGGTCCACCAGATGCGGGGAAAGCCCACAAACCTGCAAGCCCGACTACGACTAGTAACGAGATTCCCATTCGCATTCTTCTCACCTCGCCATAGTTACGCAACGATCAACAACGGCCACTCAGGCGCGACCAACACTGAGACGCCGCAGGCTGCTGAGCGGAGCCCCCACGACCGGAATACTGTACTATTGCTACATGTACGGCACGCTAGACGTAAGTGATACTACATATATTCACACGAAAGAAGCATTACTAGTTCCTGTGACCCGCATTGCCAGCGAACGATACTTTGGCCATTGGAGAACCCATGGCCAAACACCCCGAACTGGTCCGCATAGGCGAGAACCTTCGACGCTACCGGAAGCAGCGGCAACTCACGCAGGCCAAGTTAGCCGAGCTGGCCAGCGCCTCTGTAGAGTTCATCGGTGGCATCGAACGAGCGACCATTGCGCCATCGATTAGCTCCCTATCCCGCATTGCTGGGGTTCTAGGACTTCGACTTATGGACCTCGTGGCTGTCCAGCCCACCGGCGCTGACGACTTTGAAACTTCCCTGAACGGACTGATTGACGACCTCAAGTCGAATCCCAAGGTTAGCGACGTGCAGTTCCTCCAATCGGTGCTGTCGGGCCTCCGCGAACGAGATACGGCTACCGAGTGAGTCGCGCGATGGGGGGCGCACGAGACCTGGACGTGAGACGACCCCTGTAGAAGAGAGTCACAGCAGGTGCCGTAGTTTATGCGGTCTTTACACCAGTCCGACAAATGGTGCGTTTAGGCCCGAGCGGGCGCTATCTCCAACGCAACCGGTATGGACACCGATTTGCGGCAGTAAACCGCGGCGCAGTAGGCGTATTTAGGGAGTAGGCTAACATAGGTTATTTACTACCCTGCGGGACTCAATTCACCACTCGAAATGGGACTTCCGTTGGGACTGACCGACCAGTGAGAACTGGGCCGATTTCTCAGCCAAGATCGCCCACAGGGATCGGCTGTGGGACGGTTGGGACGGTTTCAGGTCTGTATAAGAGGTTCGTTAGCCAAGTCTGATGTCATCGGTTTTATGTAGGTGATTGTTTTGAAGTGTCCCATGTGTCCCAGATAGGAACAATCGTTGCCGGATCAATCGGTTGCCGTTGGACGATTCGGGCTGACCGTGTTTCCCGAGTGGAGTGAAATCAGACATCCTCTTCCTCAATGCGACTACCGGTGGGAACTGCGCCGAGATCCACCAGGTGCCAGTTCCTCTGTAGATCGGCGATTCGGTCTTTCTTGGTCGTGGAAAGGCCTTGCTCGCGGGCCCAACGAAGCCATTTTCGAGCGCTGACGCCCGCGGAAACCAACAGGTCATTCGACTTCAGTAAACTCTCGCAGAAATAGACATGGTCCGGGTTGGCTTTATTCGGCCGAATCCCCACAACAGAGTGTGCCTGGTGATAGTCATGTTCATGCGGCCACCGGCTTGGCTCCGACACCAGCGACTGGCGAAGAAGCTGCAAAGCCCGTGTTTCCGGTGACACCGCCGAACCGCGCTCAGTTCTGATGGCCTCCAAAGCCCAATCTAGTGCCTCTCTAACCTTCTTCGGTGTTGCGGCAGGCACTAGTCCAACAATATGGGCTTCATTCAGAGCAGTTTCGAGCAGTGCAAGCTTGTTCGCGATCCGACCTAGCTCTGGGTCGGAGTGAATCAACAGACGAAGTCGCCGCTGACTAGCGACGAGACGGTCCCGTAGTCGAGCCCAACCAGTTTCCTCCAAGCCAACGAGATGGCGAACCCACGCGTCACCGGCTGTGCCGAAATGTTGGCCGCTACGGATGAACTCGTCGACGCGTTCGGCGTGCTCGGCATCACGACAGGCCTCACCTCGCCCCACTGGTATGTCGATCATTCGTACAGATTGCCCACCCTGCGCCTCACTGCCAAGGAATTCCGCGATACTGTTCTCTCCGGTAGATAGCGCAACGAGACGCCACGTACGAGTCCTCAGGGCGTCTGTGCCTCGCTGGTTACTCCGGATGCGGCCTCGGCCGTCAGCAATCGCGTGAGCCATCTTCTTGACGACGTGTGGGCTACCTTCCTTCAGTTCGTCGAGCACGATCACCGCGTCGTTGAACCGGGTAAGGTGGTGTTCGATGCCGTTGGCCGTGCCGTTCCAGGTCCTTGCGTGCCTGGTGTGACACCAAACCGTCAGAGCGAGGAGGACCAGAAGGGTCTTGCCGGTCGAGCTGGGACCCGCCAGATGTAGGCCAAATCCCTCGATGCCCAGCGGATACAAGAGTGCGCCAGAAAACGCGCCACCGAGAACGATCAGCCCGACTCGCGTGTCACCCAACTCCGACACCTCAGTCACCCAGGAAGCCAGGTCACCAGCCCGAGCGACACGTGCTTCCGGGCCCTGGTAGTGCCAAGGCGCATCAACAACAACCGGTCCGTTTACGTAGATTTTTCGACCAGACTGTTCATGCCAGCCGGGCACCCGAACGGTGGTTTCGATTCGCTCAACCGTGGGTTGGTCGTTCCAATGGCCGAGCGCCTCAACCAAAGCCTGACCCTTACCGGCGCATATCCGGAGACCCAAGGCCGCCAAACGACCCGCTTCCTTGGCCTGTTCGGGACGTCCAACAAACGCGCAGGCATCAACGGCGGCGTAACGGGTGATATCGTTTACATCATGGTAGCGGACGCGGACACCCGGCTCTGATCCACGGGTACCCACGGTCCTCGCGAGTGGCCAAATGCCAAAACCGAGGGGCGTTACCTTTGGGGCGTCATCGCCTTTGTACACGACCAGCTTGCAGGTTCGGCCGAATCTGTACTCGGTGAATGTGGTCTGGCCCTTGTCGTCTGTATGGCTCCAACTAATCGTGACTTCGCGCGTCTCGAGCAGTGTGCGGAAGTCCACGCGGGCTGAGGGGTCCGTCATGTACACCACGGCCGCGTGCTCCTGGCCTCTTTTGGGGAACCCTGGAAGACGCATGAATCGACTACGTTGCCGGGTTGCGGGGTCACGCGCAAGGCTGGCCCGCTCAGTTTGTGATAGGTTCAGCTTGCGTATCGCTTGCTCGAAGCGCTCGTCGAGAACGTCGTGCCACTTCTCGAACGTGTCAACCGTTGCAGCCCGGTCTGATGCCACGAAATAGAGGTGCGCTTTCACCTGGTCGTGCTCCTCGCCCACGAAAGAGCTAACCACCGTGGCCGCGGGAGGGAGGCCATCGTCGGCAAGCTGTCGGGTGACCCGATCGAGTAATTGCCTAGTTGGGAACACCGGTTGGCTAGGAGCCTGTCGCGCATAGCGCTCCAGGCTCCGCCATTGGCTTTTAGCGAT